>NZ_CP035103.1:1821531-2125119 GCF_006094695.1 Kocuria rosea
ATGATGGTCATGGAGATGGCCGTGATGGCGGTCTACATGGTGATGTTCATGGGCATGAACCCCGCACTGATGCCCATGGACATGACCCACGGGAAGAAGACCGCGATCGGCGCCTCGGCCGGGGTCTTCGTGCTGCTGGCCGCCGGCGCCCTGCTCGTCCCGTGGCCGCAGCGCCGCGGCGCCCCGCCCGAGGACCTCACGCACGCGCTGGGCCTGGAGATCATGGGCGAGAAGATGCTGGTCATGGCCGTGGTGGGCCCGGTCATGGTCGCCACCATCGTGGCCGGAGTGGTCCTGGCCGCCCACCGCACCCGCTACGACCGGCTCGGTGACGACCTGCGCCGCCGCCCGGCCGACGACCCCCAGCCGGGAGGCGTGGGCCGATGACCCTGGAAGCCGTGCTCGTCGTGGCCGCCGCACTGTTCGCGGTGGGGCTCTACGGCGCCCTGTCCCAGCAGGTGGTGGTGATGGTGATGATGGGCCTGGAGCTGATGATCAACGGGGTGCTCCTGGCCGCCGCAGGGTTCTGGTGGTTCCTCGCCCCGGACCCCTCCGGGCAGGTGCTGCTGCTGGTGGTCCTGGCGGCCATGACCGTGGAGATGGCCATGGGCTTCGCCGTGGCCACGCTGCTGCACCGCAGACGGCAGACCGACATGACCGACATGGCCGAGGAGCTCTCCCGATGACCGCGGCCCAGGCCGTGCTGCTGGCCGTGGTGGTGCTCCCGGCCACCGTGGGCGCGGTGCTCGCCCTGAGCCGGGCGGAGCGGGCCGCGGCCCCGGTCGCGGTGCTCACCGCCGCGGTGACCACGGTGCTGGCGGTCGCCGCCGCCCTGGCCCGGCCCGCCCTGTCGTCCCCGTTCGTGGCCGGCGCCGACTTCGCGCTGGAGGTCGACGCCCTCGCAGCACTCACCCTCCCGATGGTCGCGGGAGTGACCCTGCTGGTGCTGGTCTTCGCGGCCGGCAGCATCCGGGCGGCACAGCCGCGCTTCCACGGGCTGATGCTGATCTTCGCCGCCGCGGCCCTGACCACGGCCGCGGCCGCCAGCCTGCCGGCGCTGCTGTTCGCTTGGGAGCTGATGGGCGCGACCTCCTACGCCCTGATCGGGTTCTGGTGGCGGGACTCCGATCGCGTCTCGGCCGGGCTCACCGCCTTCGTCACGACCCGCACCGCGGACCTGGGGCTCTACGTCGCCGCCGGCGCCGCCCTGGCCGGGGGCGCCGGAATGGCCCTAGCCGACCTCCCCGCGGCGGAGGACCCGTGGCGGCACGTGCTCGCGGCCGGGATCCTGGTGGCCGCGCTGGGCAAGGCGGCGCAGCTGCCGTTCTCGTTCTGGCTCTCGGGGGCGATGCAGGGCCCCAGCCCGGTGAGCGCGCTGCTGCACTCGGCGGCGATGGTGGCCATGGGCGGCTACCTGCTGCTGCGCGTGGAGCCGCTGCTGGCCTCCACCGGGTGGGCGGGCCCGGCCGCCGCGTGGCTCGGGGTGGCCACCGCGGTGCTGATGGGGATCGTGGCCCTGGCCCAGCGGGAGCTCAAGCAGCTGCTGGCGGCGTCCACGGTGGCGCAGCTGGGCTTCGTGGTGCTGGCCGCCGGGGTGGGCGCGGTCAGCGGCGGCGCGGCGCACCTGGTGGCCCACGCCTCCACCAAGGCGCTGCTGTTCCTCGCCGCCGGGGCGTGGCTGACGGCGCTGGGCACCGAGGAGCTCACCGCACTGCGCGGGGCCGGCCGACGGTGGCGGGTAGTGGGCGTGACCGCCACCGTCGGGTCGCTGGCCCTGGCCGGGATCGCCCCGCTGTCCCTGTGGGCCACCAAGGACGCGGTGCTGGCGGGGGCGCTCGAGGTCTCGGGCCTGCTCTATGCCGCGGGGCTCGTGGCGGCGGCCCTGTCGGCGGCCTACGCGGGCAAGGTCCTGTGGACCGTCTGGCGCCGCGGTGACCGCGCCGAGGCGCGGGACGGCGGCACCGGGCAGGTGGGGGTGCTGGAGCAGGCCCCGCTGGTCGTGCTTGCCGCCGGGGCGGCCGTGCTGGGGGTGCTCGCCCTGCCCCCGGTCAGCTGGATCCTCGCCGAGGCGGTGGGCGGGCACGGTGAGGTGGCGCCCGTCGAGCTGTTCGTCTCGGCCGCGCTCGCTCTCGTGGTCCTGCTGCTGATGCTGCGCCTGGGCGTCCCCGAGCCGGGCTGGGCCGTGCGGTGGCTGGGGCTGGAGGCCGCCGCGCACGCCGTCGTCGTCCGCCCCGCGTTGGGCCTGGCGCACGCCCTGGCCCGGTTCGACGACCTCGTCCTGGACCGGGCCGTGACCGCCGCCGCCGGCGCGGTCCCGGGACTGGCCCGGGCCGCGGCCCGGTTCGACGACCGGGTCCTCGACGCCGGGGTCGGCGCCACGGCGCACGCCGCCGACGCGGCCGGCCGGGGTGCGGCCCGCCTCGACGACACGGTGGTGGACGGCGCCGTCGAGGGCTTCGCCGGCCGGGTCCGCCGGCTCGGGCAGCTGTCCCGGGCCCCGCAGACCGGGGCCGTCCACCAGTACTTCCTCCAGGCCGTCGCGGTGCTCGCCGTCGGCGTCGTGGCCTGGTCCGTCTACGTCGTGTGGGGATGAGCATGCTGAGTCTGATCGTCTTCCTGCCCCTGCTGGCCGCCGCCGTCCTGGCCGCGGTCCCTTCGATCGGGCCCGCGGCCGCCCGGTGGACGTGGGTGGTGGTGAGCGTCGTGGAGCTGCTGCTCGTGGGCGTGCTGTGGGCCGGTTACGAGGACCCGGGACCCAACGGCCTGGCGTTCGAGGAGCAGGTGCCGTGGATCCCCGGTGTCAGCAGCAGCTACCACGTGGGCGTGGACGGGCTCTCCCTGCCGCTGCTGGCCATGACGGCCGTGGTGTTCCTGGCCTGCGCCGTCCACGCCCTGCGGGACGCGGACCGCCCGCGCGTGCAGGCCGCACTGTTCCTGTTCCTGCAGGGCGTCAGCCTCGGGGTGTTCGTGGCGGCCGACCTCATCCTGTTCTTCGTCTTCTTCGACCTGTCCATCGTGGGCATGTACTTCGTGATCGCCGGGTGGGGCCACGGCGGCGCGGCCCGGTCGGCGCTGAAGTTCTTCCTCTACACGTTCCTGGGCTCCCTGGCCCTGCTGCTGGGCTTCATCGGGCTCTACGTGGCGGCGGCGCCACACACCTTCGACATCCCCGAGCTCGTCGCCGCGGCGCCGCTGGCGGGCGACCCGCTCACCGGCGGGCTGGTGCTCGCGGCGATCCTGGTGGGCCTGGCCGTGAAGACCCCCACCGTGCCCTTCCACACCTGGCTCCCCCCGGCCCACACCGACGCCCCGGCCACCGGCTCGGCCGTGCTGGCGGGCGTGCTGCTGAAGATGGGCACCTACGGGTTCGTGCGCATCGCGATGCCGATCCTGCCCGAAGCGTGGCGGGCGTGGGCCTGGGTGATCGTGGCCGTCGGCGTCGTCTCGGTGCTCTACGGGGCGTTCGTGGCCCTGGCCCAGACGGATCTCAAGCGGATGATCGCCTACACCTCCGTCAACCACATGGGCTACATCGTCCTGGCCCTGGGCGCGGCCGGGCTCCTCGCCGAGGACGCCGCCCAGGCCCGTTCCGTGGCGGTCACCGGCGCGGTGGTGCAGATGGTCAGCCACGGGCTGATCACCGCCGCCCTGTTCCTGCTCGCCGGGGTGATGCAGGACCGGGCCGGCTCCTACGACATGGGCTCCTACGGCGGGCTGGCCGCCCCCGCCCCGCGCTACGCGGCGCTGTTCGCGGTCGGGGCCTTCGCCTCCCTGGGCCTGCCCGGGTTCTCCGGGTTCATCGCCGAGTTCCAGATCTTCGCCGGCAGCGTGGCGGTGGCCCCGGTCACCGCGGTCGCCCTGGTGGGCATCCTGGTCACCGCCGCACTGTTCCTGCGGGCCCTGCAGCGGGTCTTCACCGGCCCGGCGGCCGGGCACACCCCCGGGTTCGCGGACCTCCAGGGGCGGGAACTGTGGTCCGCCGGCCCCCTGCTGGTCCTGTCCCTGCTCATCGGCGTGCTGCCCCGGGTGCTGCTCGAGGTGATCGAGCCGGCCTCGGCCGCCCTCGTGAGCCTGGTGGGACGGTAGCCGGTGGAGGCCTCGATGCAGATGCGCCCCGAGCTGCTGCTGCCCGAGATTCTCGTCTTCCTCGGTGGGCTGGTGGTGCTGCTGGGCGGATCCTTCCTGCCCCGCGACCGGCAGTGGATCGCCCGCGCCGCCGCAGCCCTGGCCCTGCTGGGTGCCGCGACCGCCGCGGCCCTCGCCATGGCCGGGCCCGCGCAGAGCGCTTTCAGCGGCACCTTCGCCGTGGACACCGCCACCGGGGCCGCGCGGGTGATCGCCGCGGTGACCACCCTGCTGGTCCTGGGGGTGGCCTCCGGGGAGATCGCCGGGTCCCCGCGGGAGTCGGACACGTGTGCGCTGCTGCTGCTGGCCACCACCGGGGTGATGGTCCTGGCCGGGGCCACCGACCTGCTCGTGCTGATCGTGGGGTTCCTGCTGGCCAGCATCCCCCTGTACGGGATCGTCGGCCTCACCGGCGGCCGCGCCGGGGCCGAGGCCGCCATGAAGACCTACCTCATGGGGGCGCTGTCCGGGATCCTGCTCATGGCCGGGGTCACCGTGCTCTACGCCCTGGCCGGCGGCACCGACTACGCCCTGCTCCAGGACGCGCTGCCTGCCGCCCCGGCCGCGGCCGTGGGGGCGGGTGTGCTGGGCGTGCTCGCCGGGCTGCTCTTCAAGGCCGGTGGGGTGCCCTTCCACTTCTGGGTGCCCGACGCCGCCCAGGGCACCGGGTCCACCGCCGCCACGTTCCTCACCACCGTGCCCAAGGTGGGGGCGCTGGTGGCCGTGTACCGGCTCGTGGCCACGGTCTCCGCCGGGGACGGCTCCTGGTTGTTCGTCGCGGGACTGCTGGCCACCGCCTCGATGTTCCTGGGCAACCTCGCGGCCTACTGGCAGACGGATCCCCGCAGGCTGCTGGGCTGGTCGACGGTGGCCCAGGTGGGGTTCCTGCTCGTGCCCGTGGCCGCGGCCGGGCGCAGCGACCTGGCCCTGCCCTCGCTGCTGTTCTACCTCGCCGCCTACGCCGTCACCAACGTCGCCGCGTTCGCCGTCACCGCCGCGCTACCCGAGCACCGGGAGCTGGCCGACTACCGGGGCCTGGCTCGATCCCGCCCCGGCCTGGGGCTGGCCCTGCTCGTGGCGCTGCTGGGGCTGGTGGGGACCCCGCCGCTGGCCGTGTTCGTCGGCAAGCTCACCACGGCCACCGCCGCTTGGGACGGCGGGCACGGCTGGCTGGTGCTGGTGGTGGTGCTCAGCAGCGTGCTCAGCCTCTTCTACTACCTGCGCTGGTTCGCCCCCGTCTTCGCCCGCCCGGACCAGGACGCCGAGGGGTTCCCCGGCCACGGCGGGGCGGCCGCCTGGCCGGCCGTCACCGCCGGGGTCGCCGCGGTCGCGAGCCTGGTGCTGGGCGTCCTGGCCGGTGTCCTGTGGGCCGCCCTCGAGGGCCCCGGGATCATGTAGGTCCGGTGCCCCCGCCCCGTGGACGCACCGTGCCGGACGCCGGGGAGACCGAGCTCAGGTCCGCGTGCTCTGGCCGTGCTCGCCGGCATAGGCGGTGAAGACCTCACCGGGGTTCTCCCCGGTGCCCACGAAATCCTCCTTGACCTCGGACCCGAGCTGCTCCAGGGCCGAGGACAGCCGCTGGGCACTCAACCACACCGCCGCCTCGGGCCGAGCCATGGCCGCATCGACCAACCGCAGCGCATACGGCAGCTGCCGGGCCAAGGACAGGTCAGGGTCGCTCTCCTGGAAGTAGAAGCCCTCGCGGTGTGCTGGGTGAAGTCCACGGACACCTTCCCCACACCCTCCTCGAGGGGGTCCAGGACCCGGGAGGCGGAGGCCGCGTCCACGTCACCGATCGCCTCGGCGTAGCCGGCATCTGAGGTTCCACCAGGCCCTTGCCTCCTTCGGGGGCCGTCTCGCCATCGCTGATCCATCGCCGGGTCGGTTCCATCGGCGCGTCAGCGGGCTCACCGATGGCCCTCCCCGAGGGCTCAATGCCGTTCATAGTGCGTCCCGGTGGTGGTCTCCTCGCAGGCGAAGCGCTCCTTGAGGGTCTCGTGGGCCCGGCGAGGTCCCGCGCTGGTCGGCGGCGGGACGGAGCCGCCTTGTCGGGTGCTGGAGCCTGCGGTCCTAGTGAACGCCTTACCAGCACAACCATGCTCAGGAGTCAGCAAGGCTAGGCCCATTCCATGTGCCACACCATGACGGTGTTCCTTGGCCGGCTCGGTGTCCGGGGGCCGCGCGGACGCGGCGGCCCCCGGGTGTGTGCGGGTCAGGACTGCTCGGGCAACTCCTGGAGCATGGTCTCCATCTCCTGAATCTCGGCCTCCTGATCCTCGATGACCTGCTGGGCCAGTGCCACGGCCTGCGGGTTCTCGCCATTGTCGACCTCGTCGCGGGCCATGTCCACGGCGCCTTCGTGGTGGACGGTCATCTGCTCCAGGTACAGTCGGGCGGCTTCGGTGCCCTGGGTGTCCTCGAGCTGTTGCATGTCCTCTTCGCTCATCATCCCGTCCATGCTCGCTCCGTGGTCCATGCCTTCCATGCCGTCGGACTCCATCATGGGTTCCTCGTCCCAGGCGGTGAGCATGGCATTCATGCGCTCGATCTCCGGGCCCTGGGCCGCGACCACACCTTGGGCGAAATCGCGCACGTTGTCCGGGATGTTGTCCTTGGCCAGCAGCATCTCGCTCATTTCCACGGCCTGCTGGTGGTGGGGGATCATCATTTGGGCGAACATCACGTCGGCATCGTTGTGCTCGGCGGCGATCGCCTCGGCGGACCCGGAGGGGGAGGCCGAGGTGGTGCTCGTGGCCTGGGCGCTGGAGGTGGCCGGGGCGGCGGTTTCCGGGGCGGTCTCGGTGCTCTCTTCGGCACCGGTGCCGCAGCCGACCAAGGCCAGGGCGGTGGTCAGGACGAGGGTGGTCAGGGTGGTGGAACGCTTCACAATATGTCCTTACATTGGGGATGGACTGGGGCGCGGGGAGGCCCCGGGGCGGTCAGGAAGTGGCCAGCGTGTAGCCGACCTCCTCGATGGCGGATCGGACGGCTTCAGTCGACATCGGTCGTTGGCTTATCACGGTGACGGTGGAGGTGTCGCCGGCTACGAGGTCGATCTCTACGTCTTGGACGCCCTCCAGGGCGGTCAGGGCATCGGTCACTCGCCCCGTGCAGTGGCCGCAGGTCATGCCCTCCACCTGGTAAGTCGTTGCAGTACTCACACCGAAGGGCACCCGAGGGTTGGTTGAGGCTGGTTCGTCCTGTGCGGCAGGCGGTGCGCAGCAGGCGCAACCGGTGGAGACGAGAGGAAGTCTGAGATTGGTCGCATCGGTCACGGCGGGCTCCTTCGAATAGGGATAGTGCCTTTCGGCAAGGGGGATCGCGCCCAACAAGTAGATATATACCCCGTAGGGGTATATATCAAGGCGGTTGGGCTCAGGTGGTGATCATCGCCTGCTCTGCCCTGTCGTGGCTGTGGCGTGGCAGTGTTGCGATGAACACGGTTCCGTGTCCGGGCCCGGGGGAGTGGGCGGTGAGAGCGCCTTCATGGGCCTCGACCAAGGCTTTCGAGATAGTCAGGCCAATCCCGGAGCCGCCGTGGTCGCGGTCCCGGGCGGTGTCGCCGCGGTAGAAGCGCTCGAAGACGTGCGGCAGCTGTTCACGGCTTATGCCCTCGCCCGTGTCAGTGACGCGGATCGCGACGTCTTCTGAGCCCTGCCCGCCCGCGCGGATGGTCACCGTACCGCCGGGCGGGGTGTGGCGCAGGGCGTTGGAGAGCAGGTTTCCCAGCACCTGTCCAAGGCGTTGCCGATCCACGTCCACGGTCCCCGCCGGCTCCGTGGCCTCGATCTCCAGGGTGACGCCCTTGGCTGCGTAGGCTTCCTTCGCGGCGTCGCCGGCGGCCTGGAGCAGATCGGTCACGGACTCTTCGGCACGGTCGAGCACGAACCTGCCTTCCTCAGCGCGAGAGACATCGTTGATGTCTTCGACCAACCGGGTCAGCCGAGCCATCTGCTCGGCCATGACGTCGCTGGTGGTGGTGTCCCAGTCGATGACTGCGTCCTGGAGGCCCTCGAGGTAAACGGTGAGCACGGAGATGGGGGTGCGCATCTCGTGGGCCAGGTCGGAGAGCATCTGGCGTCGAGTGTCCTCGGTACGCTGCAGCCGCTCAGCCATAGTGTTGAACGAAGTGGCCAGGGCATCCACTTCCGCCCCGGCGCCCATGGCCGGGACCCGGGTGTCGTAGCGGCCGCGGGCCATCCTTTTGGCCGCCTCGGTTAGCTTTCCCAGCGGGGTCTGGATGCGGCGGGAGAGCCAGACGGTGGCCAGCAGCGCACAGATCAAGGCGGTGGCCAGGGCCACGGTCAGAGTGATCAGGTTGGTGTCGCGGTAGGCCCGCTCCACGTGCAGCAGTTCCGGAGAGCTCTCGGGGTGCCCGGCCATGACGAGGTGATCGTGGAACAGCGCTGGGCCGACCAGGGAGGCCACCACGATCGCGGCCACGATGCTGGCGCCCACCACCAGCAACTGGGCGCCCAGAAACCGAGAGGCCAACCCGCGTTCACGCCGGGGGCTCATCGGGCCACCATCCGGTAACCGACTCCGCGCACGGTGTCGATATAACGGCTCGGGTCCGCGCCGAGCTTGCGGCGCAGGTGCCCGATGTGCACGTCCACGATCCGCTCATCGCCCACCCAGGCCGGGTCCCAGACGGTGTCGATGAGCTGACGGCGCGAGAGCGGTTGGTGCGGGCGGGCGGACAGGGCCACGAGCAGATCGAACTCGGTGCGGGTCAATGCCACCGGGGTCTCGGCCACCCGGGCCTCGTGGGTGGCGAGGTCGATGACGAGATCCCCGACCACTCGCTCCGGCTCCGGTGGTGCGATCGTGGTGCGGGGCCGGCGCAGCACCGCTTGGACCCGGGCGACGAGCTCACGGACGCTGAAGGGCTTGGTGATGTAGTCATCGGCCCCGACCTCCAGCCCGGCCAGCTTGTCCTCTTCGTCCCCGCGGGCGGTGAGCATCAGCACGTAGCACTCCGAGAAGGCCCGCAGTCGGCGGCACACCTCGATCCCGTCCAGCCCGGGAAGCCCCAGGTCCAGGACGACGACGTCGGGCTCCCGGGTGCGGGCGGCTTGAAGGGCATCGGGGCCGGTATGGGCGGCGGAGACATCGAAGCCGGCCCGAGTCAGGTAAGTGGCGACCATCTGGGCCAGGGGCTTCTCGTCGTCCACCACGAGCACACGCCCGGCTGGGGCCGCGGAGTCGGTGCCGGAAGTCATGCCCCCTAGTGTCCCCCGTCGCCTCGGGCAGATCGCCGCCAGGGACCGGATTCTCCACAATCTTCGTCAAACCTTCAAGGGAATCGGACTCTTTCCTGCTCCTGACCCGCCGAAGATGGTTCTGGATCCCCATCTTGCCTGATGACCCCGAAAGGAATTCATGAACACCCTCTCCCGCAGAAGCCTGGTGGTCGGTGGGCTGAGCCTGCTCGGCTCCAGTACCCTGGCGGCCTGCTCCGCTCCTTCCACCCCCTCCACGGCCGGCACGGGGTCCAGGGCGGCCTCTGCGGGCGCCGGTCAGCGCGTTGTCGCCAAGACGCTCACCGCCCAGCCGGTGCGCCTGGACCTGGGTGGGCCGACCGTGTCGACATGGGCCTACGGTGACAGCACCCCCGGTCCGCTCATCCGCGCAACCGCCGGGGACCGCCTGCGGATCACCGTCGACAACCAGTTGCCGGCGCAGACCACCGTGCACTGGCACGGGATCGCCCTGGACCAGGCAGCAGATGGGGTGCCCGGGGTGACCCAGGACCCGATCGCCGCCGGTGCCACCTACACCTACGACTACACCGCCCCGGATCCGGGCACCTATTTTTACCACCCGCACGTCGGGGTCCAGCTGGACCGCGGCCTGTATGCCCCACTGATCATTGATGACCCCCAAGAACCCGGGGACTACGACCACGAGTGGATCCTGGTCCTCGACGACTGGGTCGACGGCACGGGCCAAACCCCCGACGACATCCTGACCACCCTGACCTCCTCAGGGGAGGGTGGCATGGACCACGGAAACATGGGTGGCATGGGTGGCATGGAGGGCATGGGCATGTCTTCTGGTTCCTCGGAGGGCATGGCTGGCATGGATCACGGCAGCATGGGCGC
This sequence comes from Kocuria rosea, assembly GCF_006094695.1. Taxonomy (NCBI): domain Bacteria; kingdom Bacillati; phylum Actinomycetota; class Actinomycetes; order Micrococcales; family Micrococcaceae; genus Kocuria; species Kocuria rosea. Next base: position 1,831,761 of record NZ_CP035103.1, read on the forward strand.
CGGTGACTCCCCGTACGGCGATGACGCCGGGGACGTGGCCTACCCGCATTACCTGGTCAATGGGCGGGTGCCGGCTGACCCGGAGGTGCTCACTGCGAAGCCGGGCCAACGGGTGCGGCTGCGGATCATCAACGCTGCTGCGGACACCATCTTCACGGTCGCCCTGGGCGGGCACCGGATGACGGTCACACACACCGACGGGTTCCCCGTGCAGCCGCAGGACACCCATGCCCTCTATCTGGGCATGGGGGAGCGCTACGATGCGACCGTCACCCTGACCGACGGTGTCTTCCCGTTCGTGGCCGTGCCGCTGGGCAAGGAGGGGCAGGCCATGAGTCTGGTGCGCACCGGTTCCGGTGCCGCTCCGTCGCCGTCCGTGCGACCGGCGGAACTGGACAAGCCCGTGCTGGTCGGTGCCGAGCTGAAACCTGCCGACAGCGCCCGGCTCGAGGCCCGGGAACCCGATGTGCGCCTGGAGCTGGCCATGACCGGACAGATGAATCCTTACGAGTGGGGATTCAACGGGGCCCCTTACGGGCAGCATCAACCACTGGAGATTCAAGAGGGACAGCGGGTGCGGCTCGACGTGGCCAACCACACGATGATGGCCCATCCCCTGCACCTGCACGGGCACACCTTCGCGTTGCCCAACGGCCTGCGCAAGGACACCGTCCTGATCGCCCCGATGCAGTCGATGGCCATCGATCTGCAGGCGGACAATCCCGGGAACTGGCTGATCCACTGCCACAACATCTACCACGCCGAGGCCGGCATGACGACCGAGCTGAAATACCGCCCATGACCGTTGTCACCCGACGCACCTTGTTCTCCGCCGGCCTGGTCGCCGGGACGGGGTGGGCTGTCACCGCCTGCTCATCACAGTCACCACAGTCGGAGTCCTCGTCCTCTTCCGGCAACGACGGCGGCACCGCCATCACCCACGTGCACGCCATCACCCGGGACACGGCCACCGGGGTGATCCTGCTGGCCACCCACCAAGGCCTGTTCCTGCTGGAGAACAAGGAACTGACCCAAGTCGGCCCGACCGTGGACTTGATGGGCTTCACCTCCACCGGTGGCGGACGCTACCTGGCCTCCGGTCACCCCGGCCCCGGGGTGGATTTGCCCGAGCCGCTGGGACTGGTCGAATCCACCAACGGGGGCCAGACCTGGAGCGTGCTGTCGCGGGCCGGGGAGTCGGACTTCCACGCCCTGACCGCGGGCCCGGATCGGATTCTCGCCTTCGACGGGCAACTGCGCACCAGCACCGACGGGCGCACCTGGGAGACCGTCGCGATCCCTTCCGCCCCGATGGCCCTGGCCATCGCTCCGGGTGGCGGGGCGACGCTGGCCACCACTGAGGAGGGCCTGTTGCGATCCACCGACGGCGGGGCCACCTGGACGAGCATGGACACCCCGCAGTTAATGTCCCTGGTGGCCTGGGCCGATGATCACACGGTGGTGGGTGCTGGGCCTGGCGGCCGCTTGCTGATCAGCGACGATTCCGGGCTGACCTGGACGGCCACCGGGGAAGCCTTCGGGGAGGTCACCGCCCTGGGGGCGAGCATGACCGGCGGCGGGGCGGTGGAGACCCTTTTGGTGGCTGGCTCCACCGTCTTGCGCATCACCGACGGAGGAAACACCGTCGAGCAACTGCTGTGACCGGCACCATCCACACCCTTGCCGCGGAGCAACAGCGGATTCCGCCACGGACCGGGCGGCCTTGCAGACGACGAGGACAGTGACGAGGAGAGCGATGAGCGACCGCCATAGAACCGAAGCCCCCGACCGGGCCACTCCTCCAGAGGATTCCCCCACGCGGGGACGGCTGGTCGCGATCGACGCTGCCCGGGGGCTGGCGCTGATCGGATTGACCGCCATCCATTTCCTGCCCGCCTCCAATGAGGAGACACACGAGCCGACCTGGTCCTGGATCCTCTTCGCCGGGGACTCGGCGGCGTTGTTCGCTTTGCTGGCCGGGGTGGGGCTGGCTTTCGGCACAGGTGGACGCACCCGTCGGCAGGGGCAGTCGATGACGGCCGCCCGGGTCGGGGTGGCGGTCCGGGCCCTGCTGATTGCCGCAGTGGGCATGTCCATCGGGTACCTGATGCCTAAAGACCCCCCGGCCGTCAACATCTTGGTCTACTACGGGGTGTTCTTCCTGCTGACCATTCCCTTCCTCCACTTACGCCCCGTGACCCTGGTCATGTGCGCGATGCTCTTCGGAGTCGTGGCACCGGTGCTGATGCAGATCCTGCGGGGCCGGTTGCCGGAGTTCACCGCCTACAACCCCACTTTCAACGACGTGGTCACCGTTCCCGGGGCGACAGCGGCCCAGCTGTTGCTGACCGGCACGTACCCGGCCCTGCCGTACATGACGTACCTGCTGACCGGACTGGCCCTGGGGCGTCTGAACCTGCGCAATGTGCAGGTCCAAACCTCGCTGGTGTTGATAGGGGCCGGGCTCGCCGCATTCGCCTACCTGAGCTCCTACGTTCTGCTCTACGTTGCCGAGGGCTACCACCAGTTGTTGCCCAGCGTCCCGGAACAGAGCGAGGAAGTGGTGGATGAGATCCTCGTGTGGGGAACCGACGAGGGGCTGCCCACCAGCACCGGGTGGTGGCTGGCCGTCACCACCCCGCACGCGAACATGCCGCTGGCCATTGCCTGGAGCCTGGGGATCGGGCTGGCCGTGCTCGGGACCTTCCTTCTCCTGGCCCGCACGATTGGGCCGTGGCTGCTACCTCTGTCGGCGATGGGGGCGATGACCCTGACCCTCTACTCGGTCCAGCTGGTGCTGTTGTCCTTCGAGCTGCACTACGACCAACCCGAGATCTGGTTCCTGGCCTATCTTCTCCTGGCTGCCCTGTTCGCGGTGGGTTGGCAGCGCGCCTTCGGGCAAGGGCCCTTGGAACGACTCGTCAGTATGGCCGCCAAGGGAGCTGGTCGCGCCGTGGTGGGGGACGGGACTCGCCCCGCACTCCACTGACCCGACACGGAAGATGAACCCCTCTTGCGGAAAGCCTCCGAACCACGTCTCGGAAACCCGCACCATTGCTTTCGAAGGACAACGGCTATGTCACACCACCACAGCTCCAACGGTGAGTCCGACATTAAAAGAATGCGGCAAAAAGCGCGTCTCCGCGCCGGCGTCGTGATATTGGTGATCGGCTCAGTGATCTACCTGCTGACCAATCACTGGGTGCACGTGCTGGATTCGTTACCGTATGTGTTCGGGGCGGCCATGCTCGTGATGCACCTCTTTGGCCATGGAGGCCATGGAGGTCACAGCGGGCATGGGGCGTCGGGCCGTACTTCGGGACACGGTGGTCGTCCCGATCAGGAAGGGGCCGGCGATGTCCGCTGAGTACGGGTATGGCTTGTGGTGGTTGGTGGCCCTGAATTCCTTGGTGTTCATCGTCTTTGCCGCCAGTTTCGTCCAGCCCAAGACCAAGCTGGACTGGCGTGCCTTGGGCGGGTTCTCGGCGTTTGTCGTGGCGATGTTCACGGAAATGTACGGTTTCCCGCTGACCATCTTCTTGCTCTCGGGTTGGCTGGGCGAGCGGGTGCCCGGCCAGCAGTCCTTGGACCACCTTTCCGGGCACCTGTGGCAGGAGCTGTTCGGGTGGGAGGGGGACCCCCATCTGAACCCCCTGCACCTGCTCAGTAACGTCGTGATCGGGGTGGGGTTGTACCTGTTGTACCGGGCGTGGCGGGTGCTCTACACGGCCCAGCGTGAAGGGCGTCTGGCCACTACCGGCCCGTACGCGCGCCTCCGGCACCCACAGTACGTGGGGTTCTTGGCCGTCATGGTGGGCTTCTTACTCCAGTGGCCCACCGTGCTGACCCTGCTCATGTTCCCGGTGCTGGTGGTCGTCTACTGGCGTCTGGGGCGCAAAGAGGAACAAGTGCTGACCCGGCAGTTCGGGACCGCGTACCAGGACTACGCCCGCCGGGTGCCGCGGTTCGTCCCCCGGCTCCGCCGACAGGCGGCATGATTCTGAGCAGCACGCACGTGACTCCGAGCCGGGGAGCCCCCTCGAGTGGGAACCATGTTGTGGGTCACCACGGCCTGGGGTTTGTGTTTCGTGGCCATCCGGTGGGGGTTGCAAGATGCGCCGGTGCTGTGGTTCGCGGCGATGCGCGCGCTGATCGCCGGGGCCGCATTGCTGCTGGTCTCCGCCGTGCAGGGGCGGCCCCTGTGGCCGCGGGATCGGGTCTGGGGATTGTTGACGGCGATGGCGGTAGTGAATGTGACCGTGGCTTTTGCCGCGATGTTCGCTGGGACCGCCGGTTTGGCCACGGGGGCGGCAGCGGTGCTGTCGAATGCCCAACCATTGCTGATCCTTTTGCCGGCCTGGTGGCTTTACGGTGAGGCCGTGTCCGTGCGCACGGTGGCGGCCCTGGTGGTCGGATTCACCGGGTTGGTGCTGGTGGGGGTGGCCAGTGGCGGCGGGCAAGGGGCGTGGCTGTCGTTGCTCTCGGCGGTGGCCATCACCGCCGGAACGCTGATGGCTCGACGGATGTCGGGGACGGATCTGCTGGTCGCCATCGCCTGGCACTTTGTGCTCGGCGGTCTCCTGCTGGTGGTGCTGGCCGCTGTGGTTGAAGGCGCCCCGGCCATCACGTGGACACCCCGGGTCGTGCTGGCGCTGGGGTTCCTGTCACTGATCGGGACCGCGGCGGACTTTGTTGCGTGGTTCCGTCAGGCCCAGGTTGCGCGGCTGGACCTGCTTGGTGCGTGGACTCTGCTGGTGCCCGTGATCGGCATGGCGGTCTCGGCGGTGCTGCCCGGGGAACGGCCCACCATGTGGAGCGCCCTGGGGGCGGCGATCGTGCTGGTCTCGTTAGTGCTGACCACGGTCCCGGGCAGGGCTCGCCGGGGACCATGAGCCGCCACGCCGTCGACCCTGCCGGCGGGCAGTCAGTCGCCAGATCCCTCCCCTTTGGGTCCGGTGACCCGGGGTGCGAGGGGCGGTCCGGGCGCTACAGCCGGCCTTGGCGTCTGGGTTTGACGACGAGTACGGGGCAGCGGGCGTGGTGGACGACCTGGTTGGAGACCGAACCCAGCAGCAGGCCGGTGAAGCCGCCGTAACCGTGGGAGCCCACGACCAGCAGATCGGCCTCGGTGGAGGCCTCGAGCAGCACGGCGGCCGGCTGCCCTGGGACCACCTCCCCGGTGATGTCCTCCGGACCGGCGTGGACGCTGCGCAGCGCTTCGTCCTGGAGTCGCCGGGCCCTCGCTTCGTATCTGGTTGGATCCCAGTCGTGGTCGTCGTCGCCGACCACCATGGCCGGGTGCTGCCAGGCGGTCACCACATGCACCTGCCCCTGGCGCAACCGGGCCTCGGCGACCGCCCACTCCAACGCCCTCAAAGACTCGGGGGAACCATCCACCCCGACCACGATTCGGAAGGTCTTTGCGGCGCTCACGTCCGTGCCCTCGCCGTAGGGTAGATGCGGTCCGGGTGCGGTGCGGGGGTGAGGAAGTCGGCGCGCACGCCCAGGGAGGTGTCGGTGCGGCTCATGGATTCGGCCCCGTCGGTGACGGTGCCGGCCAGGGCCCGGATCGCGTCGATGTTCTCCGGGATGACCACCGCTTGGTTGTCGACGGTGTAGGTGCAGAACAGTTCCTCGCCGCGCACCGTGAGGATGTCGGCCCACACGGCGACCTCGTACATGTCCCCGCGGGGCCGGCCGAGGTCTCGCATCAGCTCGATGGTGCTGTTGGGTGCCACGATCCCGTCGCTGCTGCGGACCTGGGCGATGCGCGGCATGGCACTCAGCGCCTCGAGGACTTCTTCGGAGGTGGCGGGGCGGGTGAGGTCGATGGTCCAGTAGTGCAGGTGATTCTGGGTGTGGGCGCCCTTGGCGGCCATGGTGACCACGTCGAGGTCCGGTACGACCGTCTGGGCGTCGGGTCCTTGATGGCTGGGGATGGCCGTTTCTGGGACGATGGTGTTCATGATCCCGGAGTGATCGGATTCCCAGGGGTCGGTGGCCCGGCGGATGAGCACCCCGCGTGCTTTGGTCAGTAACCCGACGTCCTTCAGGGCAGTGAGGGTACGGACGGTGGCGGTGGTGTTGCAGGAGACCACCCGGGTGGTGTCCCGGCCGAGGGCGGTGGCGTAGTTGGCGTGAGCGACGAAGGAGTGGCCGGTGAGAGCGTGCTTCTCCCCACCCTGGAAGATGGCCTTGACCCCGTGGGCCCGGTAGTGCTCGAGGTTGCTCGCCCCGATCTTGGCCGGGGTGCAGTCCACGATCACGTCCACGGCGTCGAGGAGCTGATGCAGTTCCCCCGTCAGGGTGATGCCTGCTGAGCGCATCGCCGCGACGCCCTCGGTGGTGGAGGCGTAGACGGGGATGCCGCGGGAGACGGCGGCGGTGATCCGGTAGTCGGAGATCACGTCACTGACCCCGACCAGTTCCATGTCCTGTTGGGCGGTGACCGCATCGGCCACGCGTTTGCCGATCACCCCGTAGCCGTTGACGCCCACTCGTATGGTCTGGTCCATGATGGTTCCTTTCGTGGAAGGGATTGCTGGTGGTCGGTGGTGTGGATGGGTACTGGTCCGCGGTCAGGGCCGGCGGCGTCGTTGCCGGTGCGCCGACCAGGCCAGGTAGGCGCCCAGGGAGCCGGTCGCGCCCAGACCCGTGCTGAGCACCGGTAGTTGCCAGGATCGGCGCCGCACCGGGTCCGTTGCGGCCAGATCACCGAGTCCTCGCACGAAGGCGGCCGCCAGGATCGCCAGGCCTAACCGTTGGCCTGCCGACTCGAGGCGGTCAATGAGAGGGTCCAGTTCTACGGTGCGCAGGTGCAGTTCGGGGCCCCCGGCCTCGAGTATGGCCTGGACGCGGCGTAGCTGCTCGGGCAACTCAGCGGTGAGATCCACGACATCGGCCCCTGCCTGGGACAGGCGTCCGGCGATGGCGGAGGGGGAGTAGCGCTCCAGCACCAGCCCGTGGGCGTACGGGCGGAGGACTTCACCCAGCTGGAACTGGGGGTCCAGCGTCGTCCCCATACCTTCGGCCATTAGCAGCATTTTCAGCAACAAGGAGAGCTCCCGTGGCAACTGCAGGTGGTGACGGCGCAGGATGGCGAGAACTTCCTTGATGAGGTTCCCCACCTTGACCTCACCCAGGGTCCGCCCGGAGTAGAGGGCGACGACGGGGGCCAGGTCCTCGGTCAGGGCGGGGAGTTTGACGGGGCGGCGGGAGGTGGTCAGCTCCACCAGGGCGGTGGCGATCCGCCGGGGATGCTGGCGCACCAGGGCCAGCAGCAGCGCTCCGAGGCGGTCACGCAGTTGCTCGTCGATGTCCCCGACCATGCCGAAATCGATCAGGGCGATGCGCCCGTTGGGTTCGACGAAGAGGTTGCCCGGGTGCGGGTCGGCGTGGAAGAAGCCGTCCCGGAACACCATCTGGGCCACCGCACCGGTCGCGCGGGTCGCCAGGGCCGCACGGTCGGTCCCGGTGGCATCGAGCCCCGCCAGGTCGTTGATCTTCAGCCCGTGCATCCGTTCCAGGGTCAACACCCGGGAGGTGGTGGTCTCCCAGAAGACCCGGGGGACACGGATGGTGTCGTTGTCGGCGAAGTTCGCCGCGAAACGTTCGGTGTTGCGTCCTTCGGTGAGGTAGTCCAGTTCCGCCCGCAGCGTGGTGGCGAACTCCTCGGCAATGCCGGTCAGGTCGTAGTCGGCGGCGGCCTCCCAATGGCGGCTGGCCCGGGCGGCCATGTTCTGCAGGATCTCCAGGTCTTCTTGGACCTGTGCGGCGACCCCGGGTCGACGCGCCTTGACCACGACCTCGGTGCCGTCGGCCAGGCGGGCCGCATGGGCCTGCCCCAGGGATGCACTGGCCAGAGGTTCTTCATCGAAGGCGGCGAATAGCTCCGAGGGGGCGTGACCGAGCTCGCCGACGATCAGGTCCGTGATGATCCGCCCGGGCACCGGCGGTGTGGAGTCTTGTAGCAGGGACAGTTGCTGCCGGTACGGTTCGGGCAGCAGATCAGCCCGGGTCGACAGCACCTGCCCGAGCTTGACGAAGACCGGTCCCAGTTGTTCCAGGGCCAGGCGCAGGTGCTCGGGGTTCGTGTACGGTTCCGCGCGCTGTTCGTGCCCCAGCAGACCGCGCTCGAAAGGCACCCACCGTTGCAGGCCTGCCGCCCCCACCAGGAAGCCCAGTCCGTGACGGGCCAGGATTTCGGTGATCTGCTGGTACCGCTCGGCGTGGGTGTTAGTCATCGTCTCGGCTCCCCACCGTGGAGGTAGTGCACCCGCTGGAACCGCCTGGCTGGGCCGGGGATGATGCTGGGGTGAGCGGCACCTCCCAGACCTGACCGGGGCGCAGAGTTCTCTCCAGGCCTTCGGCGCACACCCGGATGGGTGCGGCCGAACAGGGATGAAGACGCATCGCCATGGTGTGCCGGCTGAGGCTGATGCTGATCGGCTGGCCCCGGTACCTGAGCTGGAAGGAGGCCGCGCCCAGCCCATCCGGTAGCACCGGGTGCAGCCACAGGGCCTCCTCCCGGATCTCCACGCCCCCGTAGCAGCGCATCACCATGTCGGCGGTTCCGGCCATGGCCCCGAGGTGAACGCCTTCGCGGGTGGTCCCGCCCTGCGTGTCGGCGAGGTCAGCTTGCAGGGCTTGTTCGAACAGGGCCCAGGACCGGGCCCGATCGGTGCGGGCCAGCACCCAGCCGTGGGCCAGCCGACTCAGCGTCGAGCCGTGGCTGGTGCGGGCCAGGTAGTAGCGGATCGTGCGGGGAATGAGCTCCGGGGGCAGGGTGTAGCCCAGGCGGGCGAGAAGGTTCCGCAGTTCCTCGGCGGAGAACAGGTAGAAGAGCATCAGCACGTCGGCCTGTTTGGAGAGCTTGTAGCGGTTGGTGGAGTCGCCCTCGGCCTGGAGGATGAGGTCCAGCCGGCCGATGTTGCCGTAGCGGGCGCGGTAAGCCGCCCAGTCGAACTCCTCCAGATCCTCGTAGCCCTCGAACTGGCTGATGACGCCGTCCGCGTGCCAGGGGATGCGCACTCGACGGCTGATCTGGTTCCAGCGGTCGATTTCCTGGTGCTGCAGATGCAGCTGGCGCCACAACGGGTCGCAGTCGTGGCCGGCCAGCAAATCGACGATCTCCCCGGCGCGGGCCAGGACCCAGGCGGCCAAGACGTTGGTGTAGGTGTTGTTGCGCACCCCCTGGCCCGGAGCGTCCGGGTAGCCGTCGTGATATTCGTCCGGGCCCATCACCCCCGTGATGTCGAAACGGTCCTCGACGGGGTCGTGGACGGCCAGGCTGCTGACCAGCCGGGCCACCTCGATGATCATCTCCGCGCCGTAGTCGGTGAGGAAGCCGATGTCGTCGGTGGCCTGGTAGTACTGCCACACGCTGTAGGCCACGGCCAACCCGACGTGGCGCTGCCGATGGGAGTTGTCCGGCATCCACTGTCCGTTGCGGACGTTGAACAGCGCCGTCGGCGTCTCCTCCCGCCCGTCGCTACCGGACTGCCACGGGAACAGCGCCCCCTCCAGCCCTGCTTGACGGGCCGCTGCCCGGGCCGCCCCGAGGCGTCGATAACGGTAGAGCAGGAAGGACCGGGTCAGTTCGGGGCGGCGCAGGGTGAGCATGGGGTAGACGAAGAGCTCATCCCAGAAAATGTGGCCGCGATATCCCTCGCCGTGCAACCCACGGGCGGGCAGGCCGGCGTCCAGGTCCGGGCCCGTTGCCGCGACCGTCTGCAGCACGTGGAAGAGGTGCAGGTTCAACGCCAGCTCCTGGGCAGCCCCGGCCTCCAGGTCGATGCCGAAGCGATCCCACAGCTCCGCCCAGGCCGTCCCCTGTTCCGCCAGCAGCAGAGCGAACCTGGGTGCCTCATCGATCTTCGAGCCCACGTCCAGGGCAGGGGTGGACAGGGCCCGGTCTCGGGAGGTGGCCACGACCGCGGTCTTCTCCAGCGTCACCGGCTGTCCGGGGCGCAACATCAGCGTGATCTCATGGCCATGGCCATGGCCATGGCGCGTGGCCAGGCGCCGGCCGGTCTGGGCGGAGCAGGGGAAGACCCGGGTGCGGGCGGCGGTGGCCACGGTGATGCCGGACTGGGTGGTGGTCGCCTGGCAGAGCACCGTTTCTGCGTCCAGCTCCCGGGATTCCACCGGACCCCAGTGTTCGTTGGCCAACTCGCGATCGGCGATCACGTTGCGGTTGGACACCGCGCTGTTGACGGTGGACTCGACGATCAGTTCCCCGGACCAGTCTTCGGCCTCCACTGTGACCTCCAGGGCGGCCACATACGGACGTGCCAGGCTGTGGAGTTGACGCGACGTGACCCGGGTGGTGTGACCGGTGGCGTCACGGTAGCGGTTGGTGCGGGTCAGCACCCCGTGGCGCAGGTCCAGGACTTGGTGGTGAGCGATCATTTCCGGGCACCCCGGATGCAACAGGGTCCCCTGGGCCGGGCGCACACTCAGGTACGTCCAGTCGGGGGCGTTGACCAAGTGCTCTGTCTCGACCTGGTGCCCGGCCAGATCGGTGGTGCGGCGGTTGTAGACGCCGGCGAAGTAGGTCCCGGGGTAGTGGGTCCCGTCGGCGGTGCTGCCCGGTACCGCCCCGCGGGTGGCCCAGTACCCGTTGCCCAGCGTGCACAGGGCCTCCCGGGTACCCTCCTGGACCGGATCGAACCGGTCATAGACCAGTCGCCACCCGTCGGCCGCGGCGGTGACCGCCCCGCCGCACCACGGCCCTCGATGCTCCATCTGCAGACCGTCCTCGGCCAGAGGTACCAGCGGCACCCTCCGGAGGTCCTCCACCACGAGGTGGGCACCGGCTGCCGTCAGCTCATGGGCATTCCCGGTCCGGTCCACCCCCACCACCTGGCCGAACCCCCCGGCGGCGGCGGCGGTGACCCCGGCGGTGGAGTCTTCAATCACCACGGCCTCGGCCGGTGCTACCTCCAGGCGGCGGGCCGCTTCCAGGAAGACGGCCGGATCCGGTTTGCCCGGCATCCCCAGCCGGTGCGCGTCGGTGCCGTCGACGCGCACGGTGAACAGGTGCCCCACCCGGGCCGCCTCCAGTACCGAGGCACTGTTGCGGCTGGAGGTCACCAGGGCTGTGGGCACGCCCCGGGAGACCAGTGCGCGCAACACCACCAGGGCATCGGGGAACGCCCTGACTCCCTGCCGGGTCAGCTCCGCGGCGAAGAGCTCCTGCTTGCGGGCGGCCAGCCCATGGACGGTGAGCATCTGCGCACCGTCACCGGGCCCGCCCTCGGGTACGCTGAGCCCGCGGGCGGCCAAGAACGTGCGCACCCCGTCCCGGCGGGGGCGCCCGTCGAGGTAGGCCCGGTAGTCTGTGTCCGCGTCGAAGAGTTCCTGCACTGTGGGGGACAGGGCGGGGAGGATCTCGTCGAAGAGGGCCTTCCAGGCCCGGGCGTGCACCCCGGCGGTGTCCGTGACGACCCCATCCATGTCGAAGATGACCGCACGATACCCCTGGTCCGTGCTCGCCAGGGCCGGCACCAGGTGCTCCAGGCGCATCAGCAGCACCCCTGTCCGCTTGGGTCGCCGGCGCTGGCCGGGGCGTAGGGCCAGCGCCAGGCGCTGATCCTCGGGTCGTCCTCTCCGTGGGCCCGGGTGTAGGCGCGGGCCCGCAACCGTCCTTCGAGCATGCGCTGCCGCAGCGGGGCGGCTGCCTCGGCTAGGCCGGGAACCCGGTCGATGACGTCGATGACCAGGTGGAACCGGTCCAGGTCGTTGAGCATGACCACATCGAAAGGGGTGGTCGTCGTGCCCTCCTCCTGGAAGCCGCGTACGTGGAAGTTGCCGTGGTTGGTCCGGCGGTAGGTCAGCCGGTGGATCAGGGACGGGTAGCCGTGGTAGGCGAAGACCACCGGACGGCTGGTGGTGAAGATTGCGTCGAACTCTGCCTCCTGCAGCCCGTGCGGGTGCTGGCTGGCCGGTTGCAGGCGCATCAGGTCCACCACATTGACCACACGCACGACCAAGTCTGGCAAATGCTGGCGCAGCAGATCCACAGCCGCGAGGACCTCCAGGGTCGGGACGTCCCCGGCGCAGGCCATCACCACATCGGGCAGCACCGGGGCGCTGTCCGGCTGGTTGCCTGCGGATGGGGCGGTGCCGGGAGAGGTTGGTGCTTCGTTGCCGGCCCATTCCCAGATGCCCACACCGCGGCGGCAGTGCAATGCCGCCTCCTCCATGGACAGATAGGACAGGGCCGGTTGCTTGCCGGCGACGATGAGGTTGATGTAGTCGCGGCTGCTCAGGCAATGGTCGGCCACCGACAGCAGTGTGTTGGCGTCCGGGGGCAGGTAGACGCGCACGATCTCGGCTTTCTTGTTGACCAGGTGATCGATGAAGCCGGGGTCCTGGTGGGAGAAGCCGTTGTGGTCCTGACGCCACACGTGAGAGGTCAGCAGGTAGTTCAGCGAGGCGATCGGCTGGCGCCATGGGATCTCCGCGGCGACCTTCAACCACTTGGCGTGCTGGTTCACCATGGAGTCCACGATGTGGATGAACGCCTCGTAGCAGGAGAACAGCCCGTGCCGGCCGGTGAGTAGATATCCCTCCAGCCAGCCTTGGCACAGGTGCTCGGATAGCACCTCCATCACCCTGCCGGAGCGAGCCAGCCCCTCGTCGGTGGGCAGCATCTGCGCCTGCCAGACCCGGTCGGTGACCTCGAAGACCGCGTTGAGCCGGTTACTGGCCGTCTCGTCGGGTCCCATCAGGCGGAAGGTGCGCGGGTTGTCCCGGATCACGTCCCGCAACCAGGTGCCCAGCACCCGGGTGGCCTCGTGAACCGTCGTGCCCGGGGACGGGACATCGACGGCGTAGTCCCGGAAATCTGGCAGCCGCAGGGGCTGCAGCACGGCGCCCCCGTTGGTGACCGGGTTCGCGCTCATCCGGTGGGTGCCTTCCGGGGCCAGCTGGACCAGCTGAGGGACCAGAGCACCGTCGGCGTCGAAGAGTTCCTCGGGCCGGTAGGAGCGCAGCCACTCCTCCAGCTGGCGCAGGTGCTGCGGGTGCTCCCGCAGACCCGACAGGGGCACCTGGTGGGAGCGCCAGGTGTTCTCGGTGGGCAACCCGTCCACCTCCGCGGGCCCGGTCCATCCCTTGGGGGTGCGCAGCACGATCAAAGGCCACCGCGGGCGCTCCGTTACGGTGCCCTCCCGGGCCTGGTCCTGAATGCGACGGATGTCCTCGAGCACCTCGTCGAGCACGGCCGCGAACCGTTGATGCACCTGTACCGGATCGCTCCCACTGACCAGATACGGTTCGTGCCCGTATCCGCGCAACAGGCTCATCAGTTCCTCCTCGGGAATCCGGGCCAGCACGGTCGGGTTGGCGATCTTGTAGCCGTTCAGGTGCAGGATCGGCAGGACGGCTCCGTCGTGGACGGGGTCGAGGAATTTGTTGGAGTGCCAGCTGGCCGCCAGTGGCCCGGTCTCGGCTTCCCCATCGCCGATGACGCAGGCCACCAGCAGGTCGGGGTTGTCGAAGGCCGCCCCGTAGGCGTGCATCAGCGAGTAGCCCAGTTCCCCGCCTTCGTGGATGGATCCGGGGGTCTCCGGGGCCACGTGGCTGGGGATCCCGCCAGGGAAAGAGAACTGGCGGAACAGACGCCGTAGCCCGTCGGCGTCCCGGCCGATGTCCGGGTAGACCTCGCTGTAGGTCCCGTCCAGGTACGCGCAGGCCACCAGCCCCGGGCCGCCGTGGCCTGGTCCGGTCACGTACATCGCGCTCAGGGCTCGGGCCTTGATCACCCGGTTCAGGTGCGCGTAGATCAGATTCAGCCCAGGGGTGGTGCCCCAATGGCCCAGCAGCCGGGGTTTGATGTGCTCTAGGGACAGTGGCTCCTTGAGCAGTGGGTTGTCCAGAAGGTAGATCTGCCCCACCGACAGGTAGTTGGCCGCCCGCCACCATGCGTCCAGCTGGTTCAGTTCCTCCTCGCTCAGTGGTGCCTGTGCCAGCGGGGGAGGGAGCGTCGTCTTGGGAGTCGTCATCAGGTTCTTCCTCTTCATCTCGCACGAACAGTGCATGGTCATCGCCAGGCGTTGGAGCTGTCCTACCGGCTTCCCGCGGGGGCCAGGTCTGGTTGGACCCGGGCTGCCGACGTCGACTCCGGCGGTTCCGGCAACCGCAGCCGCTTCAACAGCAAGGCATTCACCGCCACGATGACGCTGGAGCCCGACATCGAGATCGCCGCGATCTCCGGGCTGAGCATGATGCCGTAGGCCGGGTAGAAGACCCCGGCGGCGATCGGCAGGGCGACCACGTTGTAGCCGATGGCCCAGGTGAGGTTCTGGCGCATTTTGCGCACGGTGCCAGCGCCGATCCGCAGGGCGATCGGCACGTCCAACGGATCGGAGCGCATCAGCACCACGTCGGCGGTTTCAATGGCCACGTCGGTGCCGGCGCCGATGGCGATGCCCAGGTCGGCCTTGGCTAGGGCTGGGGCGTCATTGACCCCGTCGCCGACCATGGCGACCCGTTTGCCCTCCGCCTGCAGTTCCGCCACTTTGGCGGATTTGTCCTCGGGTAGGACTTCGGCGATGACAGTGTCGATGCCCAGTTGGGCGGCGATCCGCTTGGCGGTCGCCTCGTTGTCACCGGTCAGCATGACGACTTCGATCCCTGCCTCGTGCATCGCGGCCACCGCGGGAGCGGCGGTCTCCCGGGCGGCATCAGCCAGGGCGATCACCCCAGCGGCCGCTCCGTCCACGGCCACCAGCACCGCGGTGCGCCCGGTCGAGGCCAGGGCCTCGCGCTGTCCGGCCACCGGGGTGATGTCGACGCTCTCGGCCACCATCAGTTTGCGGTTACCCACGAAAACCTGCCGCCCGTTCACGGTGGCCCCGGCGCCGTGGCCCGGGACGTTGCGGAAATTGCTGGCAGTCAGGGCCGGGACGCCGCGGTCCTCGGCGTAGTTCACGACCGCGGCAGCTAACGGGTGCTCGGATTCGCGTTCGACGGCCGCCACGAGGCCCAGGAGTTCGTCCTCGCCGATCCCGTGGGTGATGAAGTCTGTGACCTCCGGCTCGCCCTTGGTCAGGGTCCCGGTCTTGTCGATCACGACCGTGTCGATCCGTGCGGCCGTTTCCAAGGCCGTGGCGTTTTTGAACAGCACGCCTCGTTTGGCGCCCAAACCCGTTCCCACCATGATCGCGGTGGGGGTGGCCAGACCCAGGGCATCGGGGCAGGTGATGACCACCACGGTGATGGCAAACAGGATTGCTTGGGCAATGCTCGCCCCGGCCAGCCACCAGACAAGAAAGGTGCCGGATCCGCCGATCAGCGCCACGAACACCAGCCAGAACGCGGCCCGATCCGCCAGACGTTGACCGGGTGCCTTGGAGTTCTGGGCTTCCTGGACCAGCGCCACGATCTGCGCCAGGGCGGTGTCCGCTCCGACCTTCGTCGCCCGCACCCGTAAGGTCCCGGTGGTGTTCACCGAGGCCCCGATGACCTCGGAGCCAGTGGACTTGGCCACCGGCAGGCTTTCGCCGGTGACCATGGATTCGTCGATCTCGGACTCGCCGTCCTCGACCACACCGTCGGTGGGGACCTTCGACCCGGGGCGTACCAGCATCAGATCCCCGGGCATGACCTCGGCGGTGGGGATTTCCACGGTATTCCCGTCACGGATCACCAGCGCCTTGGAGGGTGCCAGCTCCAGGAGGGTGCGGACCGCGTCGTTGGCCCCGCCACGGGCCCGCATCTCCACCCAGTGCCCCAGCAACACGAAGGTGGCCAGCACGGTGGCGGCCTCGTAGAACACTTCGCCGCCACCGGTCAATGTCACGATCAGGCTGTAGACCCAGCCGGCGCTGACCCCCACGGCCACCAAGACCATCATGTCCAGGGTGCGGGCCTTTAGCGCCCGGTAGGCGCCGTCGAAAAAGATCCAGGCCGAATAGAAAATCACCGGCAGGGAGAGGATTAGCGCAAGGACGTCATCGCGTAAACCGAACGGGGCCGGGACCGTGAACCCCAATACCTCCCGCCCGATCGGGGACCACAACGTGATCGGCACCGACAGCAGGGCGGCCACCAGGAACCGATTGCGCATGTCACGGATCATGGCTTCCATCGACATGCCACCGCCGCCATGGCCCATGACTTCCTGGGCGTCACGAACAACGTGCTGCCCGTGCCCGGCGGGGGCGTCCTCGCCATGGTCCGTGGGGTTCAGCCCCGATCCGGGCCGGTCACCGGTGACCCGGTGACCGGCCCGTCCAGCGACGGTTCCGTCCTCCTCAAGCGGGTCGCACACGTGCTCGGGCACCGACTGGCCCGCGCAGTGGTAACCGCACTCCCGCACCCACCAGGTCAGATCCTTGATCGAGGTCAGACCGGGATCGTAGGTGACATTGGCCGTCTGGGAGACAGGATTCGCCTCCACTCGCAGCACCCCCGGCCGGCGCGACAACGCGGCTTCAGCAACGGCCTTCGACGAGGCCCAGTGCACACCTTGCACCTCCATGACGGCCGTGGTCTCGTGATCGCTCATGCTGTCCTCTTTTCTCATCAAACGAATCTCTGCGGAGTGTTTGCGAATCCCCATGCCCGTGGGCGGCCTCTCAAGACGGTCCACGCCAAAGCAGTCAAGCTGTGCCTTGGTTCGATCGCTCGGGCCAGGCGGCTCCGGAAGGCTCTGGCCGGTTCGACCCTCATCAGTAGTTCTTCTTCAGCCACGGACCAGCCGAGCGATAGCGTCCACTGCTTCCTGGAGCTTGGCCTCCTGCGCGGGGCCGCCGGCGTCGGCAGCTTGGATGAGACAGCGGCTCATGTGATCCTTCAGCAAGACCAGCGCCACCTCGTGCAGGGCCCCGGACACCGCAGCGACCTGGGTGAGGACATCGATGCAGTACCGGTCCTGCTCGACCATCCGGGTGATGCCACGGACCTGTCCCTCGATGCGGTTCAGGCGCCGCACCACAGCTGCCATGTCGATGGTGGGTTCCATAGCGACTCCTGGTGGTCCTACGGATTGCACCCGTGCTCCTTTCAGGGCTACGGGCGCAGCCTCCGTTCATTGGGTGCTGATGTATCTGGCCGGGGCGTCCTGGAAGGACTGGGCGCAGCGGGTCGAGCAGAAGTGGTAAGTGCGGCCCTCGTGCTCGACGCTGGTGGCCGCGGTGGCCGGGTCGATGTTCATTCCGCAGACCGGGTCGACGACCGTTGTGGTGTTCTCGGGCATGGCTTCCTCCCTTGGGGGTGTTCCGGGTTTTGTGGTGTCCTCGCGCCCGATTTCCACCACCGGGTCGGTGGTGGCGGGGGTGTGGGCGAGGTCGGGAACGGGGCGAGGGGTGAAGGCGCGCAGCCGGTTGGCGTTGGCCACCACCGACAGGGAGGACAGGGCCATCGCAGCCGCGGCGATCATCGGGCTCAGCGTCCAGCCCAGGGACGGGTACAGCACACCGGCGGCGATGGGGATGCCGACGCCGTTGTAGACGAACGCGAAGACGAGGTTCTGGCGGATGTTGCGCATGGTGGCCCGGGACAGGTCCACGGCGGTGACCACCCCGGACAGCGCCCCGGAGATCAAGGTGATGTCGGAGGCCTCGATGGCCACGTCGGTGCCGGTGCCGATGGCCGAGCCCACATCGGCCTGGGCCAGGGCGGGGGCGTCGTTGATGCCGTCCCCGACCATCCCCACTACGCGCCCTTCGTCTTGCAGGCGTTTGACCTCACTGGCCTTGTGTTCGGGCAGCACCTCGGCCACCACCCGGTCGATGCCGACCTGGCGGGCGATGGCCGCGGCGGTGGCCCGGTTGTCCCCGGTCATCATCACCACCTCGATGCCGCGGTCGCGCAGCGCGGCCACAGCACCCACGGAACCCTCCTTGAGGGTGTCGGCCACCCCGATCACCCCGGCCGGGTGCCCGTCGACGGCGGCCAGCATCGGGCTCTTCCCGTCCGCGGCCAGTTCCTGGGCGGGGGCGGTGAGCACCTCGGCGTCGATGCCTGCCCCGGTGAGCAGACGCCGGTTGCCCACCAGCACCTCCCGCCCGCCCACCAGGGCGCGGACCCCCTGGCCGGTGACGGAGTCGAAAGCGGTGGCCTCGGGCACGGTCACTCCGCGCTCCTGCGCCCCGGCGACGATAGCGGTGGCCAGAGGGTGCTCCGAGAAGCGTTCCACCGCCGCCACCAGAGCCAGCACCTCGGCGTCGGTGAAGCCCGGGGCGGGCAGCACATCGGTCAGGGCGGGAGTCCCCTTGGTGATCGTGCCGGTCTTGTCCAGCACGATGGTGTCCAGCTTGTGGGCCGTCTCCAGGGCCTCGGCCGAGCGGATGAGGATCCCGGCGGTGGCCCCCTTGCCGGTGCCCACGGTGATCGACAAAGGAGTGGCCAACCCCAGGGCGCACGGGCAGGCGATGATCAGCACCGACACCGCGGCCACCAGGGCGAAGACCACCGCAGGCGGGGGACCGACCAGCGCCCAGACCACAAAGGACCACAGGGCGATGAGGATCACCGCGGGCACGAAGTAGCTGGAGACCTGATCAGCCAGCCGCTGGATCGGCGCCCTGGAGCCCTGGGCCTGCCGGACCAGGGAGATGATCTGGGCCAGCATGGTGTCCGAGCCGACCTTGGTGGCGGTGTAGCGGAAAGAACCGGTCTGGTTGATGGTCGCGCCGATCACGGTGTCCCCGGCGGTCTTGGTCACCGGGATGGGTTCACCGGTGACCATCGACTCGTCCACCGCCGAGGTGCCCTCCAGCACCTGCCCGTCCACGGGCAGCTTCTCCCCGGGGCGCACCACGACTACGTCGCCGACGACGACCTCTCCCAAGGGGATCTCCCGCTCCTGCCCGTCGCGCACCACCCGGGCGGTGTGCGGTTGGAGCCCGATCAGGGTGCGGATGGCCTCCCCGGTCCCGGCCTTGGCCTTGGTCTCCAGCAGGCGCCCGAGCAGGATCAAGGTGATGATCACCCCGACCGCCTCGTAGTAGACGTACCGGGCCTCGGCCGGCACGAGGCCGGGGGCGATGGTCACGACCAGGCTGTAGCCGTAGGCGGCGATCGTTCCCAAGGTGATCAACGAGTTCATGTCCGCGGTACGGTGGGATAGCGCCAACCACCCGGTCTTGTGGATGGGCCAACCGGTGTAGAGCATCACCGGGGTGATCAGCGCCAACTGCAACCACGGATTCATCAGCACCGGCGGCACCCAGGCCATGCCGAACAGCTCCATGGCCATCACCGCCACGACCACCGGAAAACTCAGTACGGCCCCGGCGATCACCCGGCGGCGCAGATCGGCGATCTCCGCCGCCCGCTCCTTCGCCTCGGTGTCCTCCGGCTCCTCCACCGGGCCGTGCCCGTGCGGGGGCTCCTGCTCCGGCAGTGGGGTCGTAGAGGTTCGGGTGTCCTCCTGGACCACGACATGGTCGTGGGAGTGCTCGCCGGCCCCGTCAGTGGAGCCTCCGACGTCGGCCGAATCCTCGAGGGCCTCGAGGGTGCCGTGCAGCATGTTCATCCCGCAGCTGACCTCGTGGCGCCCGGCCGGTAGCCCGGGGATCTCGACCACGGTGCTGCCGAAGGCCGGGACCGCGGTGTCCACCCCGGCATCGGGCACCACGAACCGCTCCGAGCAGGCGCTGTCCTCCTGCCGTAGCAGCTCCAGCCGCAGTGGCACCCCGGCTGCCACGCGCAGCAGCTGCGGGTGGTAGCCCCCGCGGATGGTCAGCTGCGCGGTCTGCGCACCGTGGTCCATCCGGGCGTGGGTCACCTCGGCCACGGCGGTGCGCGTCGGCCCTGTGGAGGCGGCGTCGCCGTGGGTGGCCGTGCCCGCGGCGTGAGCCGGTGCCGCCGAAATCGGGGCCGGCGAGGCGCTGTCGTGCTCGTCGACGACGCGGAGGCGGCCGTGCAGCATGTTCATCCCGCACGCGAAGCCGTACTCGCCCGGCTCGGTGGGGGTGAACTCCACGGCCGTGCGCGCATAGGCGGGCAACGGCTGGTTGATCTGGAAATCCGGGATGACCACCCGGGAGGAGCAGTCCCCGGTCTCCTGCCGGTCGAAGACCAGCCGGACAGGCACTCCGGGAGCCACCTGGATCAGGTCCGGGCTGTACCCGCCCTTGACCGTCACCGTGATCGTCTGCACCCCGGCCTCCAGCTCGGCCCGGCGAGTTTTCTTCGGACCGAAGAAGAACCAGAGCAACACGGCACTAACGACCACCGCCACAACCACCAACACCCAGCCCTGAATACTCACGGCCCTCACCTCTTCTATACCCTCCTAGGGTATAGGGTCAGCCTAGGTCACGGGAAAGCGATAAGGGAGCAGGTAACGATGAAGATTTCATGAAGTCTTTCCCGTAGTGGATCGAGAGACTGCTGTCCCGAAGGCCTGCTTCAAGACAGTCACATCGTGCCGGGGGAGGGGCGCTGGCCAGGCGGAGCAGGCCTGGGGGAGTGCACCGAGCCTGCTCCTTCTCCCTGAAACCTTCCGACCTTCGAGGGTTCCCCGGAAGGGTGGAAGGCCTGCTGCCAGTGCTGTGAGGGATGCGTAGCCGATCCGTCTTGGACCGGTGTACTCGGAAGGTAGAGCACGGTGTGACCGATATGCGTTCGATATTCGAGGGCGTAGAGGTTCCGGTGGGTCACCACTCGGGGGGCGATGGTGACCGCGGCGCCGTCGAGGTCCTCCGACCACTTGACCTGGCAGCTCAGCCGGGAGGTCTCGTGACGGGTGTCGTCGAGCATCCCGACCTATCATTGAAGATTTGGTGAAGATCGGGCCGAAACAGGTTTGGTCGCTGAGTTTAGGGGCGACGATCTGATCACCGTAGGATCGTGTTGAGTCCTACTGCCAAGGGGGCGTTCTCAAGCCGATGGGTGCTGACAGGACTGGAGGTCCGTGGCGTCGAGGCTTTTAATCACACGTCAATCCCGCTCCACATCTTCGGTCCGCCACAATTCTTTTCCTATTGGTTCGACCCGAAAGGTCTAGTGAGGATCTTGATGAATCGACGGCTCGCCGTCACCAGTCTGGCTGTTCTAATGATGGTTGGCCTGGCGGCCTGTTCCAACGGCACACCACCGGAAGCCACCACGGCGACCGCCTCCGCTCCTTCGAGCGGTGGGGGCATGACCGGAACGGTGTGGGTGGCGAACGAGGAGGGCGACAGTCTCACTGTCTTGGACGCGGCCACGAACGAAGTCGTCACGACGTTGACCGGGGTGGAGTCCCCGCACAACGTGCAAGCCGGGGCCGACGGCTCCGTCGGATACGCGGTGAGCGGCCACGACAACACGACCATCGCCGTCGACGCGGAAAGCTATCAGGTGGCCGCGGTTGCTCCCAGCGGACCGGCCCCCGCGCACGTGATCGACGCCGCCGACGGCACCAAGGTCTACACCACCAATGCCGGCGACGGCACCGTCTCGGTCTATCGCGCACCGGGTTTTGACCCGGTCGCCACCATCGACCTTGGGGGGATGCCCCATGGTCTGCGCCCAGCAGCCGATGGGTCGGTGATCGCGGTGGCCAACACCGAGGCCGGTTCGGTGGATCTGATCGATCCGGGCACCGACACCAAGACCGCCTCAGTGCCGGTCGAGGGCGGCCCCGTGCAGGTGGCGGTCGACGCCGACGGTACCTACGCCTATGCCAGCATCGCCGAGCCGGCCTCGGTCGTGAAGATCGACCTCGCCGCACGGGAGGTGGTGGGCACCGTTGAGGTCTCAGCTTCTCCGGTCCAGGTGTATCTGTCCCCGGACGGCCGCACCCTGCTCTCGGCCGACCAGGGCACCGAGGCCGAGCCCGGGAACACCTTGTCCGTGATCGACCCGATCGGGATGACCGCCCGCGGCAGTGTCCGCACCGGCTCCGGTCCGCACGGGGTGGTCATCGACACCACCGGGACGAGGGCCTGGGTCACGAACACTTACGACGACACCGTCTCCGTCGTGGACCTTGAGAGCCTTTCGGTCCTTGCCACTGTGCCGGTGGGGGACCTGCCGAACGGCATCAGCTTCTCCTCCCGCCCACCCGGTGATGTGGAGGAGCCCTCGATCAGACTCGAGATCCCTGAGCCGTCTCGGGCAGCCACCGGCGAGGCGGAGCAGACGGAAGGGCATGCGCACTGATCCGGTTGCGAGTATCTACGTGGTTGGATTTGCGCCATCGGTGGTGCACACCATCCGCGTGCACCCGAGACAACAACATCAGCTGCCTGCGCTTCCCGCACATCGTTCGGCACATCCCCTCCGGACCATGTGATACGTACTCCCGCGGCTCGTGGAGGGAGCCTTAGGTCCGGGGCTCAGAGCCCGGAGTATGAGTGCAGGCCCTCGAAGACCGTGTTGACCACGGTGAGGTTGAAGATCACGCAGAGGTAACCGGCGATCGACAGCCACGCCGAGCGGGTGCCCGTCCACCCGCGGGTGGCGCGGGCGTGCATGTAAGCGGCGTAGACCACCCAGATCACGAAGGTCCAGACCTCCTTGGGATCCCAACCCCAGTAACGTCCCCAGGACTGCTCGGCCCAGATCGCGCCGGCGGCGAGGGTGAAGGTCCAGAACACGAACCCGACTGCGTTGAGCCGGAAGGAGAGGTTCTCGAGCGCCTGGGAGGAGGGGACCATGGCCAGGAAGCCCATGCCCGGGGCCTCCCCGGCCAGGATCGCCCGTTCGCGCCGGGCCTGCAGCAGCTGCAGCACGGCCATGGCGAACGTGATGGTGAAGATCCCAGAGGCCGCTACGGCGATGGACACGTGAATCACCAGCCACCAGGACTGCAGCGCGGGGACGAGCGGACCCACCGGGGTGGGAAATCCGATGGTGGCCGCGCACAGCATGATCACCACAAGCCCGGACACCAGGGTCCCCACGAAGCGCAGGTCCCGGCGCAGGAGCGCGGCCAGGTACACCCCGGTCACGACCAGGGCCCCGGTGGTGGCGAATTCGTACATGTTGCCCCACGGCACCCGGCCGGCGGCGATCGCCCGGCTGGCGACCGCGGCGGTGTGGAGGAGGAAGGCCAGGACCATGATGGTCAGAGCCGCCCGCGCCGCGGGGCGGTGTTCCCCGGTGTAGCGCATGGAGGAGTCGGCGACGTGTTCGGCCAGCACGGCTCGGGTAGAAGGCTTGTGTCCGCGGCCACGTTCACTGGCGCCCAGTCCGGGCCGAGAGTCGTCGGCCTTCTTGGTGGTTCCGGCGGTGCTGTCCACCTGAGCAGGGGCGGTCGCTGCGCCCACCAGTTGCTCGTCCCGTCTGCTGTGATGCTCGGCTCGGCGCAGGGTCCTGGAGTGGGAGGCCATGTCCCAGGCGAAGGCCACGAAGGCCACCAGGTAGGTCATGGCGGCCAAGAGCATGAACAGCGCGCTCCAGGTGCCCAGGGTCTCGGTGATGGTCATGGATGCTTGTCCTCTCAGTCGTGGTTAGGCCCGCTCCAGGCCCGATTCGTGCTCCGATGCGCGGCAGGGTCCCCAGGCGGATCCGCGGTTCCCCATTGCTCGGTGAACAGCTCGCTCAGCCGCTCGGCCTCGGTAGCGAGCCGGGGGTCCTCGCCGCGGGCCAGCAATCCGTACTCCAGGACCGTGCAGGCCCGGCCGTGCTCATCGACGCCCTTCGCCGCGCGCACCCAGACGCGGCGGCGGGAGATGAACATGGACATCAGCAGGCCCGTGAACGCCAGGACGAAGGAGATGAAGGCTCCGAATCGGCCGGGGTCGTAGACGATGTCCAGGCCCACGTAGCGCTTGACGTCCAGGAACTCGATCGTGCCCTTGCCCTCGGGCAGCTCGTGCACGGGGTTCGCGGCGTCTATGGCGATCGGTCCGCTCTGGCTGAGCATGCCGTTGAGCTCGGTGAGTTCCTCGACGTCGAGGACGTACACGTTCTGCGGGACCCCGCTGTCCAGCCCCAGGTCCCCGTAGTAGGAGGACAAGATCAGTTGTGGGTTGGCCAGACCCGGGTCCACTGATCGCGGCATCCCGTCCGGTCCGGTGACCGCGGTGGGAAGCAGCAACCCGGTGAAGCCGAGCTGGTCAGGTCGCGCGTCCGGGACCTTCAGCACCAGCGAGGACGTGTAGACCCCGTCGGAGGGGATGGTCACCACGGGGCCTTCGAAGGCGACGTCCCCGTTGCCGTCGGTGACCCGGATCACCGGGGCGTAGCCGTTACCAATGAGGAAAGACTTCACGCCGTTGACGTTCACCGGTGCATTGACCTTCAGGGTCTCCGGCTGCGGCTCCGAACCCGGTTCCTGGACGGTGATCTCCGCGGTGAAGTCCAGGGGCGCCCCGTAGCTGCGCGGGTCCGTGGTGTCCCGGTTGAACACGGCCTCGAAGCTGTCGAGCCGCACCGAGAAGGGCTCGAGCCAGTCGGCGTCGTAGTTGGTGCCGGGGGTGAAGGAGTCGTAGCCGATGAGGGTGTTGGCAAACGACTCGCCCTCCACGAGGATTTTTTGGCCCTTGTAGCCGAAGAGGGAGCCGACGGCCACGGACACCAGCACGCCCAGCAGGGCCAGGTGGAAGACGATGTTGCCGACCTCCTTCCACATGCCGCGCTCGGCGGCCACCGACGGGGCGGCCGTGCCGGCGTCCCGCACCGCCACCCGGTAGCCGCGCTTCCTGAGCAGCCGGGCCGCGTCGGCGACGACATCGTCCGGGGCCGGCGCCCCGGCGCCGTCGCGCCCGCCCAGGGCGAGGGAGCGGTGCTCGGGCAGCCGTTCGAGCCGGCGCGGGGTGCGCGGGGGCTCGGCCCGCCACGCCCGCCAGTGCTTGGCCGCGCGCGGCAGGACGCACCCCACGAGGGAGACGAACAGCAGGATGTAGATCGCGGAGAACCACGCCGAGGAGAAGACGTCGAACAGCTGCACCCGGTCCAGCCACTCCCCCAGGGCGGGGTTGTTGTCGATGTAGTCCTGGACCGCCGCCGGGTCCTGGATCCGCTGCGGGAAGATCGATCCCGGCACCGCGGCGACCGCCAGGAGCAGCAGCAGGAACAGGGCGGTGTTCATCTTGGTCAGCTGTGTCCAGGCCCACCGGGCCAGGCCGAGGGGCCCGAGGGCGGGGACCTCGACCTCACTTTTCCCAGGGCCAGCAGTTGAGGAGCCCCCGGCGCCCCTGACGGTGCTGCGCTCCCTGTTGCTGGCGGTGGTGCTCATACCGGCCTCTCTGACCCCGGGACTGGGGCGGGATGGGTTGCCAGCCGTCATGCCGTTTCGGCCACCGTGTCCTCGAGGAGGGTCTCGAGCACGGAGCGGTCCGCGATGCCGAGGATGCGGGCGGCCACCCGCCCCCGGGCGTCGAGCACGAGCGTGGTCGGCACGGCCTGCGGCGGCACGTAGGCGCTCAGCGCCATGAGCACTCCCCCGTCCTTGTCCTCGACGGAGGGGTACGGGATCTCAAAGGTGCGCTCGAACGCCTCGGCGGTGGCCCGCTCGTCGCGCAGGTTCACGCCGTAAAAGGCGGCCTGCCCCTCGAACCGCTCGGCGAGCTCCCGCAGGTCGGGGGCCTCGACACGGCACGGGGCGCAGCCCGCGTACCAGAAGTTGAGCAGCGCGGGCCGCCCGCGCAGGTCCTCGGCGGAGAGGGCCGTGCCGTCGAAGAGCGTCCCGGTGAACTGCACCGGCTCCCCGCGCTGGTCGGACGGGTACTCGGAGACCGTGCCGTCCCCGGCGATGTAGCCCTTCTGGTCCCCCGAGTTCGCCTGCTGGGCGAGGGAGTCCTCCTCCGTGCACCCGGCGAGGGCGAGCCCGAGGACGCCGAGGCCCGCGAGCGAGAGCACACGGCGGCGGGACGGACGGGAGGCGGGCGAGGGGCGGGAGATCATGGGCATTTCACCTGAGGATTGGAATAGGTGTGGGGGAGGGGCAGCGCAGACCCCCGCCCTGATGGGCAGGGAAGCTGATGGGTTTGGGGAGGTTGCCCCGCGGGCTTGCCATGGGAAGGTTCGGGGCCAGCACCCGGCATTGAGGTCCTGGATCCCAGGCAGGCCCGGGATCGGGGGCCACCGAGTGGCCGGAGCCGATTGCGCGGCCGCCACCGTTCTCGACTCCGCGCTGTTTCCCAGCCGACGTGCTGCACCACCATCCACCGAAGTACTACGATGGATAGTAACTGTTCTGGGAGAGGATTTCACATCGCCTCTTTCCTTCTGTAAGAGGGCCGGTTTGCCGGTTCTACGGTCCAGGCGCTGTTGCTGGTGCGCGGCGTTCCGATGACGCCGGAGGGGGAAATGATCTCTTCCTATGGGCGTTATCGCTGGCTACGCGGGACCTCCACCTCCCTGGTCATGGCCTTGGACGCGAGGCTGTTGCGCCATCCCTGCCGCACGCGGCGGCACCAGAAGTGACCGGAGCCCGCAGCAGGTCTAGCCCGTGGCGCGGCCTTGGTGAACGCCAGACCGACGTGCCCCGGGTGACCTTCGGGCACCGCTGGCGCGCGGCCGCCCGGGCCACCTCCGGCTACGTCCACAACCGAAATGCCGATATGAACCCCACAGTGGCCGCGGAGCGCAGGTCGCTGATGTCGCGGGAAGCCCGGAAAATGGGATTGCAGGGCTGGGTAGAAGGGTGCCGGTGCCCAGAATTCGCTTCTCGGCCGGGCCCTACTATGGGGCATAGGAAACGTGTGGAAGCGGCGGCATTGGACGCGGGAAGGAGACCTCCATGCACCATCTGGGACACCTGGAGTCGGCGATCATGGACCTCATGTGGTCGCGGTCCGCTCCGGCTTCCGTTCGAGAGGTTCTGGTCGGCCTGCAACCGGAGCGGGAACTGGCCTACATGACCGTGAAGACCGTCATGGACACCCTCCACCGCAAGGGCTTGTTGATCAGGGAACCCGACGGGCGCGCCTTCCGCTACCGGCCCACCCGCACGCGTGAGCAATACACTGCCGTGCACATGGGGGAGGTCCTGGCCAGTGGCAACGACCGGCGAGCCACGCTGCTGCACTTCCTGGAGCAGATCCCGGCCGAAGACCTCACCCAGCTGCGCGAGGCATTGAACCAGGCGGCAGGGCCGCCGGCCGGGACAACCCCGTGACAACCCCGGTGCTGCTGATCACCTTCGCACTGCTCGCCACCCTGGCGGGTCCGTTGCTGGAGGGCAGGGGCTGGGTCGACCGGTCGCCCCGATTGGGGATCCTGGTCTGGCAAGCCCTAACCGCCTCGATCGTGGTGAGTGTCATCCTGGCCGGTGTGTCCCTGGCGCTACCAGTGATGCCGGCCCTCGGGGAATTGGCGAATTTCCTGCAAGCCTGCGCGATGGTACTGCGGGCCCAGTACTCCACACCCGGAGGCGCAGCAGGCAGCACGGCAGGGGCAGTGGTGGCGTTCGTGCTCGGGGCCCGGGTGCTCTACTGTCTGGCCATCGAGGTGATGTCTGCCCGGCGGGACCGAAAAAAGCACATCGGCTCCCTGTCGTTGGTCTCCCGCCGTGATCCGACCACCGATGTGCTGGTGGTCGACCACGCGGTGCCGACCGCCTACTGTCTGCCCGGGCGTCGCCGCGACATTGTCTTCACTACCGCAGCCCTACACGTCCTGGACGAACAACAACGCCAGGCGGTGCTGCGCCACGAACTGGCGCACCTGCACGGGCACCACCATCTGGTCCTCATCGGTGCCAATGCGTTGGTGCGGGCCTTTCCTCGAATCCCCATCTTCGCCATGGCGCGAGTGGAGCTGGGCCGGCTGGTGGAACTGGCCGCGGACGACCGAGCGGCCGCCGGCAATGACAGCAGGCTCACCGTGGCCAGTGCCCTGGTGCGACTGGCCGAGGCCGGACATGCTCCCGCCTCTGCACTGGCTGCCAGCGGTACTGCGACACTGGTACGTGTGCGCCGGCTGGCTGCACCTGCCGCCCCGCTGCACCGGGCACGAGTGGCGCTGACGATGGTCGCGGCCACCGCAATGCTGGCCCTGCCGGTGGCTGTTGCCGCAACCCCGGCCCTTGCCACCCTCCAAGCACAGACCTGCCCAGTGGAGTTGCTCCAGAGCGTCTGAAGCGCACGGCCGGATGCACCACCCGGTACAGGGGGTAGCGAACGAGTCGGTGAGGAGAACGCCAGTGTCGGGGTGGCGATGGCGTTGGCCTCGGTGTCTGCTGTCAATCACAGGCTGCGTCCGCGCAGCGTCCGTTCCCATCGCCCCGGTCCTCGAGTCCTAGCCGCGCCGTCGAGAAGCAGTGATCACCGCAGCCGCATGACTGGCGACGGCCTCCATGAAGAAGTCGCCAAGCGGAGTGAGGGGATCAAAGTGTTGCAGGTCCAACAGACGTGAGGCCGGCGGTGTGCGCCCTCGTGTCGAGCTGGTGAGCGCCACGATGACGCGTGGTGGGCGGTAGTTCCTAGCGCTGTCCTGGTGCGCTCTGTTGTGACCGCCCGCGCCATGGGTTCAGGTCCATGCAGCCCGTGGGGTTGGCAAAGGCGACGTTTTGGACTCGGTCTCTCAACCCGTCTACTATGCCACATAGTATTAGATGTCTTGATGGCGGCCCGTAGGAGCCTTTTTCGTGTTCGCGGCCACGGTTTCGACGCGGGCCGCCGCCGTAGTCATCGACGGAGCCGTCGTCGATGCCGAGTCGTTGCCATCCCGCGCCAAGAGCCGGGATCCAGCAACGCGGGCAAGGCGCGGATGTCCGAGTAGATGATGGCCCACCAACCCAACATGGTCCCGCCACGTGAACAGAGGACGGGCAACATAGGCGGGCAGAGAGTAGAGAGCACTCGCTTCGTAGGCGTCTAGACAGACCGACCAGTCCGTTCCCCTGTCTTTTTAGGAAAGTAACCTCATGATTCTCAACGCCAACATCGTCGGGAGCCGAAAAACCCGCACCGCCGCGATGGCTGCAGTGACCGCTCTGCTCGTCACCGCCTGCACCCAGCAGGGCACCGAGTCGGGGGAGGCTGCGTCCTCGTCTGGGGAGGAGAACCCGTTCGGACACGTTCACGGCCTGGCGCTGGACCCGGGTACCGATCAGCTGTTGTTGGCAACCCACAATGGATTGTTCAACATCAGCGGAGAGTCTCCGGAGAAGATCGGGCCCACTAACGACCTGATGGGTTTTGCTACCGCCGCTGCCGGGCGCTATTACGCTTCCGGGCACCCCGGCTCGGGCTCGGATCTGCCTAACCCGCTGGGTCTGGTGGAGTCCACCGACGGCGGGCAAACCTGGCAGGAGCTCTCCCGTCAGGGCGAGTCCGACTTCCATGCGTTGACGGTCTCGGAGGAGGGCGTCATCGGCTTTGACGGCACTCTACGGATGACCACCGACGGGCAGGTGTGGACCGAGGCCAGCGACCAGATTCAGCCGGTCAACCTCGCCGCCTCCACGGACGGGCCGGTCGTGCTGGCCACTACCGAAGACGGCGTGCAACGCTCGGATGACGGCGGGGCCACCTGGGAGCTACCCGAAGGCGCCCCGGTGCTGCTGATCACCGCCTTCGCCGACGCTGACACGGCCGTGGGGGTGGCCCCGGACGGGACCGCGCACGTCAGCCGCGACGCCGGGAAGAGCTGGGAGAGGCCCGGAGGAACCACCGGCCAACCCTCCGCTGTGGCCGCCAGCACGGACGGCGGGGATGGGTTGCAGATTTGGGTGGCCACTGAGCAGGGCATCGAGTTCTCCGACGATGCCGGGGCCACGTTCTCCACCACCATCCCGGCAGGACAGTAAGCAGCTCCGATGAGGAAGGATCTGCGGGTCAGCGGCCGTGCCGCCCGTGAGGGGCGGGGCCGGTGATTCTGTTGAGCGTCGGAGAGTTCTTCGCCCAGAACGTCCAGTCCGGGGCGCTGCTCGTGGCGATCCCCTTGGCACTGACCGCGGGGATCGTCTCCTTCATCTCCCCGTGCATCCTGCCGCTGGTGCCTGGCTACCTGGGGTACGTCTCGGGGTTGACTGATCCCGCTGCTCCCGGTAATCGGCGCAGAGTCCTGACGGGTGTGGGTCTGTTCATCCTGGGTTTCGCGCTCGTCTTCACCTTCTACGGGGCTGCGTTCGGGGCCATCGGCGGGTGGTTGCTGCGGTGGCAGGACGTGATGATCCGCATCCTGGGCGTGTTCGTCATCGGGATGGGCCTGGCCCTGATCGGGCGACTGCCCTTCCTGCAGGCCACGACGAAGCCTTCCTGGCAGCCGCGCCGAGGCCTGGCCGGTTCCCCTCTGCTGGGGGTGGTGTTCGGTCTGGGCTGGACCCCGTGCATGGGACCGACCCTGAGCGCCGTGTTGGCCCTGAGCACCACCACTGGCACCGCCTGGCGTGGGGCGCTGCTGGCCTTCGTCTACTGCCTCGGACTCGGCATTCCCTTCGTCATGGTCGCCCTGGGCATCAACTGGGTCTCCAAGACCCTGGCGTTCATCCGCCGGCACATGCGCGCCTTTAACCTCGCCGGTGGCTCCGTGCTGATCCTCGTGGGAGTGCTCATGGTCTCCGGGATCTGGGTGCGCTGGATCTACCAGCTCCAGAACCTTTCCGGCACCTATCTCACGCCCGTCTGATCCCTGGGTCTGGCTGTACGAACCGCAGGGATCGGCCAGGACGTGGCCGGGCCTCTCGAGAAGTGCACCGATGCGCCCCAGATGTTCTCGGTTCTCTGCCCGCAACGATCCTTCGACAACCACTTCCTGTCCAGTCAGCAGCCACGAACCCACCGCACTATCACCGAGGAGCACACATGGCGAAGATCTACCACGACGTCACCGAGCTCGTGGGCCGCACCCCGCTCGTCCACCTGAACCGGCTCGACGAGGGCCTGCCCGGCAACGTCGCCGTGAAGCTGGAGTTCTACAACCCGGCCAACTCCGTCAAGGACCGCATCGGCGTGGCGATCATCGACGCCGCCGAGAAGTCCGGCCAGCTGAAGCCGGGCGGCACGATCGTCGAGGGCACCTCCGGCAACACCGGCATCGCGCTGGCCATGGTCGGCGCCGCCCGCGGCTACAAGGTCATCCTGACCATGCCCGAGACCATGTCCACGGAGCGCCGGGTCATGCTCCGCGCCTACGGCGCCCAGATCGTGCTCACGCCGGGCGCGGAGGGCATGCGCGGGGCCGTGGAGAAGGCCCAGGAGATCGTCGACGGCACCGAGAACGCCGTCCTGGCCAAGCAGTTCGCCAACGAGGCCAACCCTGCGATCCACTACGCGACCACGGGCCCCGAGATCTGGGAGGACACCGACGGGCAGGTCGACGTGTTCGTCTCCGGCGTGGGCACCGGCGGCACCATCACGGGCGCGGGCCGCTACCTGCGCGAGCAGAAGCCGGACGTGCGCCTCGTCGTCGTCGAGCCCGCCGACTCGCCGCTGCTCACCGAGGGCAAGGCCGGCCCCCACAAGATCCAGGGCCTCGGCGCGAACTTCATCCCCGACAACCTCGACCGCTCGATCTACGACGACGTCTACGACGTCACCGTCGAGGACTCCGTGCGCGTCGCCCGCGAGCTCGGCACCAAGGAGGGCATCCTCGGCGGGATCTCCTCCGGCGCCATCGTGTGGGCCGCCTTGCAGGAGGCCGCCAAGGAGGAGAACCGGGACAAGCTGATCGTGGCGATCGTCTGCGACTTCGGCGAGCGCTACATCTCCACCCTGCTCTACGAGGACATCCGGGGCTGAGGCCCCGTATCTGGCCCCGGTCGAATTGATCACTTTCGCCAACGGCGGGGGCAACATCGGGGTCTACGTGCCCGTGTTCGTCACCGTGGGCCCGACCGCGATGGTGGCCTACTGCATCGCCTTTTGGCCATGGTCGCAGTGCTGGTGGCCATCGCCAAGTACGTCGCCGCCCGCGAACACGGGACTGCCGAGGTCCTGGAACGGTGGGAGCACATCTTGTTCTCGATCGTGCTGATCGGCCTGGGCGTGGTCACCCTCCTTGAGGGCGGAGCCTTCGGCCTCTAACCCACTTGCCCTCTTGACTTCGAAGTCGCTTGTATAGCTTTCCTCAAGACGGCGTGAAGATTCCCCATAGCTTGCTCGCTGCTTGCTCTATGGGCTGTTCTGTCGGGCCAATGAGGGCATAGTTTGCAAGTGAGAACACCCCGTTCTCATCACCCCGTGCACGGGCGTTAGGGTGCCCCGGTCTTTGCTCCCCTTAGGCCGGGGCACCCGTCGATAATGTGGAGAAGCGACGTAGCCCGGACCGGAGAATCCGACGGACCCGGGACTGCCTCGCAGGTCCTCAATTGGCAATCCGAGGGCTAGACCCCCGAACCCTCCTCGGTGAGCATTATCATCCTGGTGCTCTCGCTGATCATCATGCCGGTGATGGCCGCGGCCCAGGAGAAGGCCGGCACGGCCCTGAGTGACAACCTGATCCTGGCTGACACTGCCAAAACCAGGACCTGCGTGCTGCTGTCCGTCTCTACCTGTCCGGGCTGATCCTCTTCGCGCTGACCGACGCGGCGTGGGTGGACCCGGTGACCGGGCTGATCCTCGCCGCCTTCGCCCTCCAGGAGGGCGAAGAAGATCTGGGAGGTGGAGCTCGCCGAGGCGACGACTGGTCGACATCCAGTTCCACCACGGCGGGTCGGTCCCGGCGCGGGGTCTCCCGGGCCCGGGGGCGGGTGCATCGCCAGGACGCCGGCGGCCCGGCCGGGTCAGTCCGGACGGCGCCCCGTCACGGCCGCGGTGTGCGGGTTCGCCGCGCCGGGGGAGGGCACCCGCCGGTCGGGGCGGTCGCGGGGATCCAGCCACGCCTTGGCCCGCAGGGCGGGCTTCTCAACGAGCCTCCAGGACAGCAGCGCCAGGGGCAGCGTCAGGAGGGGGACGAGCACGGAGTTGACGGCGACACCCCAGGCGGCCGTGCCGAGCAGGACGAGGAGCTGCTGCACCGGATACGCGTAGATGTAGACGCCGTAGGAGAGGTCCGTGCGCGTGGTCCAGTTGCGGGAGGGAACCGCGCCCAGGCCGAGGAGCAGCACGGCGAGCGGCAGCTGCCCGTACAGGTCCGCCCAGCCGGAGTCCGTCAGGACGGCGTAGACGACGGCGGCCCCCGCGGTGTGCACCCAGGTGGGGCGCCACGTCCCCGCCCAGGCCCAGACCGCCGCGCCCGCCAGGAAGTAGCCCACGAGCCGGGCGCCGTTGAGATAGAGGTTGGTCGTGACCTCCAGTGGACCCTCGACCAGGGGGCGGAGGACGAGCACGACGAGGAACATGGCCGGGAGCGCCCACCGGGCGTGCCGTGCCGCGACGGCGAGGCTGAGGACGAGACCGATCAGCACGTAGGCGAGGGCCTCGTAGAACAGCGTCCAGAGCGAGCCGTTCCAGGAGTCCGGAGCCGGAACCTGGGTCAGGGTCCCATCGATGCCCCACTGTGACATCTTCAGGTCCCCGTTGCTGAGCACGAAGCCGGCCGCGGAGGCGAGGTCGAGCGGCCTGCCCTCGATCGCGGCCGCGAGCGGCGCGAAGACGGCGGCCACCACGAGCAGGCTCACCAGGAAGGCCGGGTAGATGCGCAGGAACCGTCGCCACAGGTACGGCACGAGCCGGGACCGTACCCTGCTCTCGGCGATGAGGTAGCCGCTGAGGACGAAGAAGCCGTTGACGGCCACGTCGGACAGGAGCTCGAGGCTCGGGCCGTCCGCGCCGGTCAGCGGCCAGGCATGGCCGAGGACGACCAGGGACGCCAGGGCCAGGCGAACGGCGTTGAGGTGATTGTGGCGGTCGCCCAGGCGTTCTTGGAGAGTCGTGGCCACGGCAGCTGCCTTCCGGAAGTGGCGGGCGGGACTGCCACTGTCGGGTGCACTCCGAGACCGGCCAGGCCCCGGCCGCCCGCTGGATCGGGGCCGGGTGGATTCCCCGGGCCCCGGCCCGGGGCGAGGACCTCGACCTGTTGTTGCTCACCGCCGCGACCACCCGCATCGTCCAGCGCGACGGCATCCGCTTCCAGGGCACCCGCTACATCTCCCCGGTGCTGGCCGCCTATGTCTCTGAGACCGTGACCATCCGCTACGACCCCCGCGACGCCGGCGAGGTGCGCGTCTACCACCAGGACACCTACCTGTGTCGGGCGATCGCCCCCGAACTGGCCGCCGAGACGGTCACCCTCCAGCAGCTGCAGCAGGCCCGGGGCGCCCGGCGCGCCGCGCTCAAGCAGCAGCTGCGCGCCCGGCGCAGTCTCGCCGACGCCCTGCCCACCGACGACCGCTGGGCACCACCACCCGCCCCGGCGCTGGACCCAGCGGAGCACATGCCGGCGGATCGGGCGCCCCGACACCGGTTGCGGACCTATGCCACCGACTGAGCCCGACTCCACGCGGAGCTTGCTGGGCAAGGACGACGACGGCCGGCGGTTCCTCTCCGGCACGTTCGGAGAGATCAACGGGCTCACCTCACCCCCGTATCCGGGCGCACCGGCGTTCTTGCCCACGCGGGAGCACCGCCGCTTCACCGAGTTCGCCGACACCGTCCGCGCCCACCGCTACATCGGCGTTTGCTGGGGCCCACCCGGGGTCGGCAAGACGCTCTCGGCCCGGCACTACGCCGGGGCCCCGGAATGGGAGCAGTGGCAACGAGACCTGGGCGAGGACCGCGGGCCCGGCCCCATTCCCGAGCGGGTCCTGCAGGCCCGCACCGCGCTGTGGACCCCGACCGTCAACGCCAGCCCCCGCCAGGTCGACCAAGCCCTGCCGCGGTCCTGCCAGCAGATCTCCTACGCCATCGACTACCACCGCCACGGCCGGGTCGACCCGTTCGTGCACCCCGAATCGCGGTCCTCCGGGCTCACCGAGCTGCTCATCATCGACGAGGCCGACCGGCTCAAGACGACCGGACTGGAACAGGTTCGCGACTACTACGACCGCCACACCATCGGGATGATCCTCATCGGGATGCCCGGCATCGACAAGCGCCTGGGGCGCTACCCCCAGCTCTACAGCCGGGTCGGTTTCGCCCACGAATACCGCCAGCTCACCCCTGAAGAGCTCACCGCCGTCCTGGTCCGCCGCTGGCACACCGACGGACTGGCCGGTGACGACGAGTTCACCCAGACGGTCGCAGTCGCCACCATCGCCCGGATCACCGGCGGCAACTTCCGCCTCGTCGACCGCCTCCTCACCCAGATCAGACGCATCCTGGAGATCAATCACCTGGCCACCGTCACCCCCGAAGTCGTCGAAGCCGCCCGCGACGCACTCCTCATCGGTCACTGACCACACAGGCCGGCCACCGGCTCCTGAGATCCACCAGCCAGACAGTGGCCTTTGGCAGCGACTCCTCGAGAAGGCCGCCGGGTCTGCGGCGAATACGGTCGTGCACACGACGTTGCCGCGACGACGTCTTGACCTTCCTCTCTAGGGGAAGGTGCAGGCTGGGCGCAGAGCGCAGCACACAGAAGGCCACTCGGGGCCTTCATCACGGATTTACGGAGGCCGGCCATGCCTGAGACTGGAACGCACGAAGTGGACCTGGCGATCATCGGTTCCGGCGGTGGTGCTTTCGCCGCCGCGATCCGGGCCACCAATCTCGGCAAATCAGTGGTGATGGTCGAGCGTGCCATGGTCGGGGGTACCTGTGTGAACACCGGGTGCGTGCCGTCGAAGGCGCTGCTGGCCGCCGCCGAGGCCCGCCACATGGCGCTGGACGCCACAGGACGGTTCCCCGGCCTGAGCACGTCGGCCGCCGGAGTGGACATGCCCGGGCTGATCACCGGTAAGGACGCGCTGGTGGAGGGGATGCGCTCGGACAAGTACCTCGATCTGATCGCCGACTACGGCTGGGAACTGGCCACCGGCGAAGCCGTGTTCACCGGAACCGCCGAGGACCCGGCGCTGGAGGTCACCGGAGCCGACGGTACCCGTCAGCAGGTGCGGGCGGCCCATTATCTGGTGGCCACCGGCTCCA
The DNA here is from genome assembly GCF_006094695.1 of Kocuria rosea. Classification (NCBI taxonomy): domain Bacteria; kingdom Bacillati; phylum Actinomycetota; class Actinomycetes; order Micrococcales; family Micrococcaceae; genus Kocuria; species Kocuria rosea. The sequence goes on from NZ_CP035103.1 coordinate 1,867,565, forward strand.
CCCCGATCGTCCCGGACGTCGAGGGCTTGGCGGAGGTGGACTACCTGACGTCCACCACGGCCATGGACCTGGACGAGGTGCCGGAGTCGTTGCTGATCATCGGCGGCGGGTACGTGGGCATGGAGCAGGCTCAGCTCTTCGCCCGCCTGGGCTCGAAGGTCACCATGGTCGTGCGGTCCCGGCTGGCCTCCCATGAGGAACCGGAGGTCTCCCGCACCTTGATGGGCGTGTTCGCCGAGGAGGGCATCCGGGTGCTCCGCCGGGCCACCGTCTCCTCCGTGGCTCCCGACCGGGATACCGGGGAGGTGGTGGCCACCGTCACGGGCCCGGGCGGGCAGGAAACCCTGCGGGCGACCCGGCTCATGGTCGCGGTCGGGCGCCGTCCGGTCACCGAGAACCTGGACCTCGGCTCGGTCGGGGTGGACACCGGTGAGCACGGCGAGATCGTGGTCGACGCCCGGATGGCCACCTCCCACCCCAGGGTGTGGGCGGCCGGGGACGTGACCGGGCACCCCCAGTACGTCTACGTGGCCTCGGCCCACGGGGTCACCGCAGTGGAGAACGCCTTTCACCACACCGGCCAGGAGATCGACTACACCCACCTGCCGCGGGTCACTTTCACCACCCCGGCCATCGCGGCGGTGGGCATGACCGACCAGCAGGCCCGGCAGGCCGGTCTGGCCTGCGAATGCCGGGTGCTGCCCCTGGAGTACGTGCCGAGGGCGCTGGTCAACCGTGACACCCGCGGGTTCGTCAAGATCGTCGCCGAGGCAGAGACCGGACGCGTCGTGGGCATCACCGCGGTGGCCAAGGACGCCGGGGAGCTTGCCGCGGCGGGCGTCTACATGCTCTCCGCCTCGATGACGGTGGATCAGGTCGCCACCCTGTGGTGCCCGTATCTGACGATGGCCGAAGGACTCAAGATCGCCGCCCAGTCCTTCCGCACCGACGTCTCCAAACTCTCCTGCTGCGCCGCCTGAGGACCGGCCTCGAGCGGGCCGGCCCTCCACCCACGGGTGGAGCCAGAGGCCTTGAACATCGAGCACGGCCTCAGGCCCACGCTTCACGAGCCACTGCACGAAAGGGGTAGTCATGGTCCAGCGATTGGTCGTCATCGGCGGGGATGCCGCGGGGATGAGCGCGGCCTCCGCCGCCCGCCGCCAGCTACCCCGGGAGCAGTTGGAGATCGTGGCCTTCGAACGCGGTCACTACACCTCGTATTCGGCCTGCGGCATTCCCTACTTCATCGGCAAGGACGTCGCCGACACCACGGAGCTGATCGCCCGCACCCCGCAGCAGTTCCGCGACCACCACGCCATCGACGCCCGCACCGGCCATGAGGTCCTGGAGATCGACCTCCACCGCCGCGCCGTACTGGTCCGCGACCTGGCCGCCGGCCGGGAGAGGTGGGAGGGCTTCGACCAGCTCATGGTCGCCACCGGCGCCACCCCGGCACGCCCGCCCCTGCCCGGGATCGGGGCACACGGCATCCACGGGGTCCAGACCCTCGACGACGGCCTCGCCCTGCGCGCAGTGCTGGAGCAGGACCGGCCGGGCCGGGCGGTGGTCGTCGGGGCCGGCTACATCGGCCTGGAGCTGGCCGAGGCCCTGTGCGCCTGGGGCGTGGACATCACCGTGATCGGACGCCCCCCGGCCCCGCTGCCGGGCCTGGACCCCGACATGGGCGCGCTCATCGCCTCCGCGATGGAAGGCTTCGGGATGGAGGTGCGGATGGAGGAGACCGTCACCGGCTTCGACACCCACAACGGGCAGGTCACCGCCGTGGTCACCGACCAGGCCACCATCCCCACCGATCTGGTGATCCTGGGCCTGGGTGTGACCCCGAACACCGCCCTGGCCGCCCGCGCCGGGATCCCCCTGGGGGCGACGGGTGCGATCACGGTGGACCGCCGGCTGCGCACCGGCATCGAGGGGGTGTGGGCAGCCGGGGACTGCGTGGAGAAGTTCCACCGCGTCTCCCGCCGCCACGTGGCCCTCCCGCTGGGCACCCACGCCAACAAGGAAGGCCGCACCGCCGGAATCAACATCGGCGGCGGCTACGCCACCTTCCCCGGAGTGCTCGGCACCGCCGTGACCAAGATCTGCGACGTCGAAGTCGGACGCACCGGCCTCGGGGAACTCGAAGCGCAGGCAGCCGGGTTCGACCCCATCACCGCGGTGGTCGACTCCACCACCCGGGCCGGCTACTACCCCGGGGCCAAACCCATCCGCACCAAGCTCATCGCCGAACGCGGCACCGGACGACTGCTCGGCGCCCAGATCGTCGGGGAAGAAGGCGCGGCCAAACGCATCGACGTGCTCTCCGTGGCGCTGTGGCACGAGACCCCGGTGGAGGAGCTGCTCAACATCGACCTCTCCTACGCCCCACCCTTCTCCCCGGCGTGGGACCCGGTGCTCATCGCCGCCCGCAAGACCTGGCAGGCCGTCGAAACCGACCGCTCCCGCACCGAACCCGGATGACCACCGACCCCCTCCGGGTCAGGCAGAACTCTGCGCCGGAACCTTCCTCTACCGTGGAAGGCCACAAGACAGTCCAGGATCGAGGTACACCGTGCGGATCGGTGAAGCCGCCGCAGCGGCCGAGATGACCACCAAAGCCCTACGGTTCTACGAACAGCAAGGACTTCTCGCCCCGGTGCACCGCGGTCCCAACGGGTACCGCGACTACCCACCAGAGACCGTCGCCCGCCTGCAGTTCATCCGCCGCAGCAAACTCGCCGGACTCACCCTGACCGAGATCCGGAAGATCCTGCAGGTACGCGACGCCGGGCAGGCCCCCTGCGCCCACGTAGCCGCCCAGCTGGACCAGCAACTCACCGACCTCGACCAGCAAATCGCTGAACTCACCGCTCTAAGGGCCTCCGTGGCCGAGCACTACCAGGCCGCCTCCCAAGGCGACCCCACCCAGTGCGATGCCACCCAGATCTGCAGCTACATCTGAGGCCACAGGAGTACCACAGCCGCCAATTACCTCTGCCAGAACACCGCCATTTACCGTCGACAGTCACACCCGCGAGTTTCCGCGGTTCGGCTTGTCTCGCATCCTTGTGCTTTATCCATGCCGCTAAAATCGGATACTCAACGTCAGTTGCGAGACAGATGAGGTGGACATGGGGAAGCTGATCGGGTACGCGAGAGTATCGACACGGCAGCAGGACGCAGACCGTCAAGTGTCTGACCTCCTGAACGCGGGCGTGCGGCGCGATGACGTGTATGTCGACAGCGGAGTGTCTGGAGGGCGTGCATCGCGTCCGAAGTTCGACAAGGCGGTGGCTGCGCTCGAGGAGGGCGACACGCTGGTCATCACTACGCTGGACCGTCTGGGGCGGTCCACGCAGAACATGTTGGCCTTCGCTGAGGCACTCCGGGGTAGAGGTGCCGGGTTGCGGGTGCTCAACCTGGGCGGGGGAGACGTGGACACCGCCACCCCGATGGGTTCAATGGTGTTCACCGTCATGGCTGCTCTGGCGCAGATGGAGTTGGAGATCAAACGGGAGCGGATCACCGACTCTGAGGCCAAGCGCCGGGCTGCCGGCAAGGACCTCGGCGGGCGGCGCCAGACCTTCACCGACTCCCAGATCCGCAATGCCCTGCGCCTGATCGAGTCCGGGGAGCCGGCGACCCAGGTGGCACGCGACCTGGGGATGTCCAGGGCCACCCTGTACCGGCGGATCCGCGAATTCCCACAGCCAGCGGTCTAAGACAACCGCGGCCTGTCGTCACGGGGTGAGCTCCCTCGTGCCGCCGACATCGTGGTGGGCTACAGCTGTGCCACCGCGTTGTGGTAGGCCGTTTGGGATCTTGGTGAGGAGTTGATGCGCCAGTCGAGTTCCTTGTCCAGGTGGAACCAGATGATGGCTTGGACATCGCCTTGTTGTTCGAAATACGTAAAGGCCTCGGTGATCCAGGCGGCTTTGGCTTCACCATCGTCGGGGTCTTCTGCCGATGCTGTCTCGGTGATGATGATCGGCAGGTCGGTGCCGAGGGATCGCAGCTGCTGGATCCCTTCCTGAAACAGGTTGGTCGGTTGAATCCAGCCGGTGGGGCCGGCTTGGCCCCAGTTGTAACCGTCAAGGCCGAGCAGATCCACGGTTTCAGGGTCTGGGAAGTAGTCCGTGAGCGTCCCGGACGCTTCGGTTGTGAGCCCGTCGGGGACGTTGGGGGCCCAGCACCAGCGCACATTGTCGGCGTCGGCAGTGTCGAAGATGCCGCGGACGTGGTGCCAGGCCTGCACGTAGTGCTCCGCGGTGTTTCCCTGCACACCGGTGCCCCAGGGGTACCAGTCACCGTTCATCTCATGGGCGAAACGCAGCACGACATCGCGCCCCCATCGCCCCAGTTCCTGGGCCCAGGTGCGGATGTGGTCGTCGTGGTCTCCTGCAGCGATCCGGACCAGGCTGAACTGTGCTTGCTCCACCCCGATGGAGGGCGATTCCTCTAAGGAGGGCGCGTGCCACGGCTCCCAGGTCAGAACGGGCACCGCCCCCTGGGCCAGAGCCGCATCAAGGCTCTGCAGCGGTGGGCGCTCCAGGGCCCAGTCGCAGAACAGAAGAATCCATTGTGCCGGGGATCCGACCATGGCGTTGTAGGTGCTCACGCCCGCCCGATCCTCTGGGCCTGCGGGCAGGCACACCCCGTGCTCCAGGGGGCGGGTGCGCACAGGGGGAGGAAAGGGTCGTGGCGCCGGGGAATTACTGCATCCGGTGAGTATGAGCGCCCCCATTCCGAGCAGCATCACCCGGCGGGTCGGCCGGCGGACGTGTTCGTGGCTCGGAAGCAACGAGGACGGCACACCATGCGCCAGGCGAGGGGTCATCATGGTCCGCCAAGTCTAGCCAGCGCCAAGGGGGTCTTACCTACTGAACCCTGCCGGTCTGCCGTTCTTATTGATGGTGACGAGTCCACCAATGACATATCAAGTAATACTTGTCGGTAACAGACCAGTTAACCTTACTGTTGAGTAGTTCAGGAGCGGGGACTCCGACGAGCCGTGCCGAAGTGGGGACTTCGCGCGAAGACGTCGCCCTCGTTCACACCGTGGGGGTGGTGCTGATAGATCCAGATGGCCTCCGCATGTTCATGGCTGGGGGGCCGAATGAAAATCGTTGCGCTGGTGCCTGCCTACAACGAGTCCGCGAGCATCGGGTCCACGATCCAAGCCGTCCTTGACCAGGAGCGGCCCGCGGATCAGGTGGTGGTGATTCCCAACGGGTGCACCGATGACACGGCCGAGGTGGCACGACGCTATCCGGTGACCGTCATGGAGCTGCCGCAGCTGGAGCACCGGAAGTCCGAGGCGCTCAACCGTGCTTGGGACCGGTACGCCCAGGACGCCGACATGGTCGTGTGCATCGACGCCGACACCTGGCTGCCGCCGCACGCTTTCGCGAACTGGGCGCAGGAGTTCACCGACGCGCCCCACTTGGGCGGGTCCTCGTCGAAGTTCACCATGCAAGCACCTGATCTGCTGTCGAGGCTGCAGAAGGCTGAGTTCGCGACGTGGACCGACACCAGCCTGCGGCGCGGCACCACCCACGTGCTTGCCGGCACCGGCTGCGCGATCAGCGGTGCGGCCCTGGCCGCGGTGGCCGCCCGTGAGGACCGGGAGGGGCCCTGGTGCTACACCAGCGCCACCGAGGACTTCGAGCTGACCTACCGTCTGCGGGAGCTGGGCTACTTCTGCCAGGTGTCCCCGACCGTGCGCGCGTACACGGACAGCATGAAGGACCTGAAGTCCCTGTGGAACCAGCGGCTGAAGTGGCAGGTGGGCACCATCGAGGACCTGCTGAGCTTCGGGGTCAACCGGCTCACCCTCCGGGACTGGGCCCAGCAGGCGATGGGGCTCATGAACGCGGCACTGAAGCTGCTGTGGATCGTGGTGCTGGTCGGGTTCGCGGCGATCGGGGACCTGCAGTTCATCTTGTTCTGGTGGCTGCTACCAGTGCTGTTCGTTGCCCTGGACCTTAAGCGGGCGATGCGAATACCGCACCGGGACAAAAAGGACCTGCTCCTCGCAGCCACCTTCTTCCCAAATGAGGCCTTCATGTGGATGCGGGCCGGCTGGTTCGTCCGGTCCTGGTTCGACGTGCTGACCTCGAAAATCACCAACAAGAAGACTGACCGATGGGCCGCGCAGTACGCGGCAGAAGGAGTATGAGATGTACGGAGCACAAGAAAGCACCGCCGGCGGAATGGTGCTCGTGGCCGCAGGCCTGACGACCGGCGCCTGGGTGCTGGCCATCGTCGGACTGGCTCTGGCGGGTATCGCACTGACAGCGCTGATCCGCAAGCCCGGCCCGCACCGCCCGTAACACCTCGCCCAGGCCAGGAGCAGAACACCCCAAGGGGCGCTTACCGAACGGAAGCGCCCCTTACTGCTGCCATGATCAACTGCGCTGACCCACCCACTGATTGAATTTTCCATCCTCGTGGGCCCACAGCAGCTCGAGCCTCCGTTCAAGCGGGTCAAGCCCCCGGGAGTCGTTGTTGCTTAACATATGGCCAGATAGCGGTCGACCTGCGACAAGGTGCCCACCACACAGATCCAGTTGGTGCGGTCGACGCAGAATATGAGGTTGACCCCCTTCGGTGGGGGTGATCGACACCTGCCTGACCTGGGCATTCCAGACCCGCCAGGACGCCGGCGTGTGGGGTGGCCGGTCCGAGGGGGAGCGGCGCTCCCTCAGCCGCTCGGCTGCGCGCGCTCGTCGCCGGGTGGCGTGAGCTGCCCGGGGAGGGCGTAGATCGCCCGCGGAGCCCCTGGATGTCAGGGTGCGTCGATCGGCCGCCGCGGCCCAGATGTCTGGGCAGCCCCGAAGCACACTGAGGCATTCCAGGGCGGCCGCAGGATGGAAGTCCTTCGGCGGCGTGAGCGAGGGATCGGTCGGAAGCCGATCCTGAATCATCGACGCAGGCCGTGCCGGGCAACTCTTGAGCCGGGGACCATGCGCTTTCGCCACAGTTACTTCGTAGTTTCACCCGCCGATCCGTCCCCGTTGCGACCGCACGACGGGGCGGCGGAATTTCCAACTGTCAACGGTCAGCGGGACTTCCCGGTAGGCGGTCAGGTGATCTCCCCGTCTGCGGACAGCTGATCTCCCTGTCCGCGGTCAGTTGACCTCCCTGCCGGTCAGTTCAGTGGGACCACCCCGCGTCCGGCGGTGGCCTCGGTGAGCCGCAGCGAGGTGCCCTCGGTGATGATCACGTGGGCGTGGTGCAGGAGCCGGTCCACGGCGGCGGTGGCCAGGGTCTTGGGCATGATCGTGTCGAACCCGGCCGGGTGGATGTTCGAGGTCACCGCGAGGCTGCGGCGTTCATAAGTCGCATCGACGAGGCGGTAGAAGGCCTCGGCGGCGGCCTGGCCCGAGGGCAGCATCCCGATGTCGTCCACGACGATGAGCTCGGCCCGGGTGATCCGGGCGATGGTCTTGCCGATCGAGCCGTCCGCCCCGGCGCGGCCGATCGCGGCGGTCAGCGACTCGAGGGTGAACCAGGAGACCCGCATCCCGGCGTCGATGACCTGATGGGCCAGGGCCTCGACGAAATGGGTCTTGCCCGTGCCCGAAGGCCCCGAGATCGCGAGGTTCTCCGCCCGCCCCACCCACTCCAGGGTGGCCAGGGCCGACTGGGTCGGGACCGGGATCGAGGAATCGGCTTCGCGCCAGGAGGCGAAGGTCTTCCCGGCGGGCAGTCCGGCGGCTTTGCGGCGTGCGGCCCGAGTGGCCTCATCACGCCCGCGGGCCTCTTCGGCCAGCAGCACCCGCAGGACCTCGGTGGGGTCCCACCGTTGGGAACGGGCGGTGGCCAACACCTCGGGGGCGGCCGCGCGCAGATAGGGCATCCGCATCCGCTTGAGCACCGCGGCGAGGTCTTCGGGCAGCGGCGGTGCTGCCGGGGCGGTGGTGGCCGTGTTCATCGAGCGGTCTCCTCGGTTGTGGTGGTTGTGCTGGTTGTCGTGGTGGCGCCGAAGGTGGCCCAGGCGGCGGTGCCGGGCTGGGCGGAGTGGGTCTCGTCGGCGGCCACGAGTCCGGCGGCGGTGGCCCCGGTGGCCTGGTGATCGCAGATCGCGGTCAGATCCCCTTCGCTGAAGCGCCCGGCGGCCGCGGCGATCCCGAGGGCGGCGTCCACGGGCCCGGCCCCGATGAGGGCGGCGAGCTCAACCGCGGCGGCCATCTTCGCCCGGATCCGGGTAGCCCCGGCCGCGGAGGCCTCGATCAGCCAGGTGTGCGCCCCGGCGCCCAGGGCCAGGAAGTCCTTCTCCGCCGCGCTGCGGGCTCGTGGCCGGGGCGGGCGTGGGGCACCAGTGGGGTCTTGGGGGTGGTCGGGGTAGTGGGCCAGGTCGATCCGCGGATTGCCCGGGGTCGAGAGGCGGTGGCGGGCGACCTCGGTGAGCCCGGCACGCCCGGCCGCCCACCCCGGGGCCACCGGAAGGGTGTCGAGGTCGGCGACGACCACCAGCTCCTCGGCTGCGACCCGCACCCACACCTCGGCCCCGACCAGGCCCGGTGGGGTGGAGTAGCGCACCGAGCCGAACCGGATGGTCTGGTCGGTGCCCACCGTGCGGGTCACCCCCAGGGCGGTGGTGTGCGGGGCGGCCGGCAGCACGTGCAACCGTCGTTGTTCCTCGGCCAAAGCGTGCTCCGGGATCTTGGCCGTCTCCCGGTGGGTGCGCCCGTTGACCTTGGCGCAGAACGCCGCGCAGGCGGCCTCGAGTGCGGCGAAGGAGCCGTAAGCTGCGCGCAGGTTCGCCTCGGTGGGCACCAGATCGGCCTTGGCGATGCGCACCGTGGACTCCGACCCGCCCTTGGACTCGGGGTCATACGGCACGCAGGTGTGCACCTGCGTGCCGTAGTGCCGGCCGGCTTCCACGATCTGCGGGTGGCGCACCGCAACCCCGGCCACGTGATCGACGGTCACGGTTCTCGGGTTGTCGGTGAGCACATAGGTCGGCACCCCGCCGATGAGGGCCAGAGTCGCATCCAGGCACCCGATCAGCGTCGGGAGGGTCTGGTCCCATACAGGGATCACCACCCGGAACCGTGACCACGCCAGCCAGGCGCAGAACAGCCACGTGCGCCGCGGCACCCCGTCCGCGCCGGGCACCTTCGGGCCTTCGCCCCAGTCGAACTGCAGCCACAGACCCGGCTCGGTGATCCAGGGCCGGTAGGTGCGCCGGTGCCCGGCCCGCCATACCGCCTTCACCTGCGCCACGGCCCGGCGGGTGGTGCGCTCGGTCCCCGGGAACCCCACCGCGACCAGGCGGGCGTGGACGACGTCGGCGCGGACTGTGCCCTGGCTGCGCTCGACCCACTCCTCGATCTTCGGCAGGTAGGCGTCGATCATCCGAGGACGACGGCCCGGGCCGGTCACCGGCCGGCCCGCGTCCCGGGCGGCGGCGTAACGGCGGACCGTCTTCGGATCCACCCCGGCCAGGGCCGCGGCCGAGTGCGCGGAGCCGGTGGCGTCATATGCTTCGAGAATTTCCATGATCTCCCTGTCAGACTTCTTCATGCGTCCCTCCGGCGGGTGATGGCTCAAGGTGGTCAGAGACCTCGAGCGAACCCCCGGAGGGACGTCTGCATGGGGACCGACACGAGCCTGGCCCCGGGGCTGAGAACAGGGAGATCAGCTGTCCGTCAGCAGGGAGGTACGTGTCCGCCTACAGGGAGATTGGCATGTCCGCTAGCATCCAACATCGACACCAGGGGCGCACCACGCCCCGAGGAGGCCATCGAAGTGAGCAGCATCCACATCACCGTGATCGACCGCGAGGCCACCCGCACCGAGGGGGTGGAGTGGAAGAACTACGAGAGCCTCATGGAGGCCCTCACCCGGCACAAGTACCCGATCCTCGCCACGTGCGGCGGCAATGCCTCCTGCTCCACCTGCCACTCCTACCTTGACCCGGTCACCTTCGAGAAGACCGGCAGGATCAATGAGGACGAGGCGGGCATCCTGGACATGCTCGACGACACCCGCCACGGCACCTCCCGACTGACCTGCCAGGTCGAGTGGGCCGAGGACCTCGACGGCGCCGAGGTCACCATCGCCCCCGAGTGGTGACCCACCGGACCCAGGGCTCGACCTTGATACCGCTGGCCCGTGCGTGTTGTCTGAGCAGATGAGGACAGCTGCGCAGAAAATGTCACTGACCGCACTGACCGCACTGACCGCACTGACCGCACTGACCGCACTGACCGCACTGACCGCACTGACCGCACTGGCCGCACTGGCCCCGTCCTGGCTGGAGACTGTTCGCCGCGCCTCGAGTGGACGCAGTGCACACACCCTGTTCGGAGGCCATGAGCACGTGATGCGCCAGACCGTCATCGCCCTGCGCGTCGGGTCCGTGATGCACGAGCACAACAACCCCGGTGAACTCGCCGTGCACGTCCTCCACGGGCGGGTGCTGTTGATGGCCACGGAGACCGAATGGAACGGGTCACCGGGAGACCTGCTCAGCGCCCCGCAGTCCCGTCAGGGGCTGGAAGCAGTAGAGGATTCAGTAGCGTTGCTGACGGTCGCCAAATATCCCTGAAGGAACGCTCCGCACGCAGAGAAATCCCACCCAACGGGTGCCGGTACCTCTTCTGGGCATGTCTGGACTCCTCCGGAACTCGGTGGTCGTAGGGTTTCGTGCCTGGTCAGAGGCCGGTGCTAGCGTGACCAGAGGATAGACAGAGCGTAAGCAACGCAACAGGTCTCATGAAGGAGCCACCGTGCTGTCAGACACCTCGTACCCGATCGTCAAGGCCACGCTGCCCGTGGTTGGGGAGAACATCCAGGAGATCGCCCGGCGCTTCTACGCGCACATGTTCGGCGAGCACCCCGAGCTGATGGACGGGCTGTTCAACCGCGGCAACCAGGCCGACGGCCGCCAGCAGCAGGCGCTGGCCGGTTCCGTCGCCGCCTACGCCGGCTACCTGGTGAACACCCCGACCGAGCTCCCGGACCACCTGCTGTCGCGCATCTCGCACAAGCATGTCTCCCTGGGACTGCGCCCGGACCAGTACCAGATCGTGCACGACCACCTCATGTGGGCCATCGTGGACGTCCTGGGCGAGGCCGTGACCCCGGAGGTCGCGGCGGCTTGGGACGAGGTGTACTGGCTGATGGCCAATGCGCTGATCAACCAGGAGCGCGGCCTCTACGAGGCGGTCCGGCTCTCCCCCGAGACCGTCTGGCGGACCTGGCGGGTGGTCGAGAAGATCCCGGAGACCGCCGACGTCGTCACCGTCGTCGTGGAGCGCGTCGACGAGCGCGACGTGAAGCGGTCCCTGCCGGGGCAGTACGTGACGCTGAAGATGGAGATGCCCGACGGGGTGCACCAGCCGCGCCAGTACAGCCTCACGAAGGCCGACGACGGCCACCACCGGCGCTTCGCGGTCAAGCGGGTGGCCGGCAACGGCACCCCAGCCGGGGAGATGTCGAACCTGCTCCACGACCGCGTACAGGTCGGCGACGAGCTCACCCTCTCGGTGCCCTCCGGGGACGTGGTCCTGGAATACACCGACCGGCCGGTAGTGTTCGCCAGCGCCGGCATCGGCGTCACCCCCATGGCGGGGATGCTCTCCCACCTGGTGAAGGACGGCTCCCAGCGCACGGTGCGGTTCTTCCACGCGGACACCTCCCCCGAGACCTTCGCGCTGCGCGGACAGATCGAGGAGGACCTCGGCGCCCTGCAGGACGGGGCCCTGACCGCGTGGTTCGAGCAGCCCTCGGACACCGGGCCCAGCGGCGAGAACGAGCTGGCGGGGTTCATGGACGTCAGCGCCGTGGACCTTCCCCACGACGCGCAGTACTACCTGTGCGGTCCTCTGCCGTTCATGCAGGCGGTGCGCAGCTCGCTCATCGCCCGGGGTGTGCCGGCCAAGGACATCCAGTACGAGGTGTTCGGCCCGGACCTGTGGCTGGCGGACTTCCAGTAGCAGCGCACGGGCTGCGGGGCGGGCACCCGACACGGGTCCCGACCACAGATCGCGCCCAGCCCCGCAGGAGGAGCTCACCCCACCTGCAACTGGTGGTAGTGGGCCCAGGCCGGTGGGCAGGTTGTTGTCGGTCCGTTCGGGGGACTCCTCTCATACCGAGTGCCGTGGGCGTACGGTGGAATCCGAACGACGCGCCCCGGCGACCGGGTGATCGTCCCGTCTCTGGTGCCGTCGCGCCCACCTGACCAGAAGGGGAAGACTCATGAGCCCCGCCCCGCGCAGCGTGGAGTCGCCGGAAACGCAGGCGAGGTCGGTTGACCGGGCCGCTGTCCCGGCGTCTGCGCGGCGTCGGATCCCGTTGCGGCCCACGTGCGCGCAGCCCCACGCCTGCCCGGCGCCGGTGCGGATGCGGGTGCTCTCGCGCACCCCGATGTTCGCCGGGCTGGGCGAGGACCAGCTGGCCGACGTCGACCGGAGGATGACCTCGCTGTCCTGGGCGGAGGGCGACCCGGTCTACACCGAGGGGGAGCCCGCCGAGCACCTCTACCTCGTGGCCGCTGGCCGCGCCAAGGCCTACCGGACGGCCCCGAACGGCCAGGAGGTCGTGGTCGAGCTGCTGGGGCCGGGCGACCTCTTCGGCGGGCTGCGCACCCTGGGCCGCCCCGCCTACGACGAGAGCGTGGAGGCGATGACCACCGTGTGCGCCCTGCGCATCGGCGACGACGCGTTCCGCCGGGTCCTCGTCGAGCACCCGGAGGTGGGGCTGCGGGTGCTCGACGACGCCGCGGCCCTGCTCGCCCAGGCCCGCGCGGACGTCACGCGGCAGTCCACGGCCACCGTGGCCGAGCGGCTGGCGACGGTCCTGCTGCGGCTGACCGGGAAGTTCGGGCAACCAGGCCGCGACGGCGACACCCTCATCGAGCTGCCGCTGTCCCGGGCGGACCTCGCCGGGATGACCGGGTCCACCCCCGAGTCCGTCTCCCGGGTGATGAGCCGCTGGCGCCAGGAGGGCATCCTCGACACCGGTCGTCGCTGGACCGCCGTCCGCGACCCCCGCCGGCTGGCGGAGATCGCCGCCGCGGGGACCTGGCCCGGACGCCCTGCGGTTGATTGACGATCGTCATGGTCCGGGCACCCGCCCCTTTCGTAGGTTGGAAGCACACCCGACGAGGTGCGGACTCCACGAGAGGGAGAGGAACCACCACCATGACCACCACTACAGCCACCGCCACCCACACCGTCCTGCGCGCCGAGGGCTTCGCCTGCCCCTCCTGCGTGGCCAAGATCGAGAAGCGCGTCGGGCGGCTGAAGGGCGTCTCCGCGGTGAAGGTCCACTTCGCCTCGGCCCGCATCGAGGTCGACCACGACCCCGCCCTCGCGAGCGTCGACGACATCGTCGCCGCCGTGGCCAAGGCCGGCTACACCGCCCGCCCCGCGGCCTTCTGACTGGGAGGACCTGATGAGTGCCACCGTGCCGGTGGTAGCGCGCATCTCATTGCGCATCGCTGAGGTGTACTGCCCCTCGTGCGCCGTCGACATCGAAACCCACCTACGCCGTTTGGATGGGGTCCACCGAGTCCAGGTGGACCTCGCCGGGCAACGGATGGAGGTCGACTACGTCCCCGCTCTTCTGGACGTCGAAGACGTGATCGTCACCATCGGAGGGGCCGGGGCCCATGTTCGTCTGACCGAGGACTACACCCCATCCGCTACTTGAACACCCACCGCTGAACACACACCTGATCCGCCGCGGCCCCTGGAAAGGAGCCGCGGCGGTTCTCTGCGCCCCGAGCCGCCGGCCTGCATCTGGATCTCGTGGAAAGACGGGGGAGCGGTTTCGCGGACGATTGACCGCCGTCATGTTCCCGCCCGCGGGCTGTGCGTAGCGTCGCGGACGAGCCCCTCATCCGGGGCGGGAACGGTTCCAGGAAAGGACGGACACCATGAACAGGGTGCAGAGCTGGATCTACGGCAGGTGGGCGATCCCCGCAGTGTCGGGGGTGCTGATCCTCGCCTCGTTCGCCGCCTCCGAGGTCGCCGGCTCGCAGCCGTGGGCGGACGTGCTCATGCTCGCCGCCGCTGTGGTCGCCGGCTACGGCATCGTGGTCAAGGCCGTGCGGGCGTTGGCCGCCCGCACGATCGGGATCGACCTGCTCGTCTCGGTTGCCGCGATCGGGGCGATCATCATCGGCAACTACTGGGAGGCCGCCGCGGTGACCTTCCTCTTCGCCGTGGGCCACGCCCTCGAGTCCGCCACCCTGAACAGGACGCGTTCGGCGCTGGCCGAGCTGGTGGCTGTCGCCCCGGACACCGCCGTGGTGGTCCGGGACGGTGAGCAGGTCGAGGTCCCGGCCGCGGACGTGGCCATGGGAGAGATCGTGCTGGTCAAGAACGGGGCCAAGGTCCCGGTCGACGGCCACGTCGTGGCCGGCACCGGTGCCGTGGACGAGGCCTCCATCACCGGCGAGTCCATCCCGGTGGAGAAGACCAAGAGTGACCAGGTCTTCGCCGGCACCGTCTCCCGCGGCGGGTTCCTGCAGGTGCTGGCCACCGGCATCGGCGCGGACACCACCCTGGCCCGCATCGTCCACCGGGTCGAGGAGGCCCAGGACGCCAAGGCGCGCACACAGGCCTTCATCGACCGATTCTCCGCCTGGTACACCCCGGCGATCATGGCCCTGGCACTGGTGGCCGGGCTGGCCGCCCAGGACGTGGTGCTCGCCCTCACCCTGCTGGTCATCGGCTGCCCCGGTGCCCTGGTCATCTCCATCCCGGTCGCGATCGTGGCCGGCATCGGCCGGGCCGCCAAGAACGGCATCCTGATCAAGGGCGGGGAGTTCCTGGAGACCTCTGCGAAGATCACCGCCGTGGCGGTGGACAAGACCGGCACGCTCACCGAGGGCCGCCCGCAGCTGACCGACGTCGTGGTCCTGGACCCCGCCCTGGACCGCGCCGACGTGCTGCGCTGGGCCGCGGCCGCCGAGGCCGGCTCCGAGCACCCGCTGGCCCGTCCGATCCTCGAGGCCGCCGCGGCCGAGGGAGTGGGCGCCTCCGGGATCCCCGAGGGGATCGACCCGGTTCCGGGCAAGGGCATCGTCGCCACCACCACCGGCGGTGTGCGGGTGCTGATCGGCAACGCCGCGCTGCTGGAGCAGTACGGCATCACCGATCCCGAGGCCGTGCGCACCGCAGAGGAGGTGGCCGCGGCCGGGCGGACCCCGATGATCGTGGCCGTCGACGACGCCGTGGCCGGGGTCATCGCCGTGGCCGACCAGGTCCGCTCCGACGCCGCCGAGATGGTCGCCCGGCTGCACGAGGCCGGGGTGGCCAAGGTCGTCATGCTCACCGGCGACGCCGCGCTCGTGGCCGAGGCCATCGGGAGGGCCACCGGCGTCGACGAGATCCGTGCCGGGCTGCTGCCCGAGGACAAGCTCGACGCCGTGGCGGCGCTGCAGCGGGAGGGCCACGTCGTGGCCATGGTCGGCGACGGCGTCAACGACGCCCCCGCCCTGGCGACCGCGGACATCGGGGTGGCCATGGGCGCGGCCGGCTCGGCCGTGGCCGTGGAGACCGCCGACATCGCCCTGATGGGCGACAACCTGCTGAAGCTGCCCGAGGCGATCGGCCTGGCCAAGCGCACCGTGGGCGTCATGCACCAGAACATCACCGTCGCCCTGATCACGGTGGTGCTGCTGCTGGCCGGGGTCTTCGCCGGCGGGGTCACGATGTCGATCGGGATGCTCGTCCACGAGGCCTCCGTGCTGATCGTGATCCTCAACGCCATGCGCCTGCTGCGCCGCACCACGGACGCCACCCCCACCGCGACGACTACACCGGCCGTCCAGGAGACCGCGAAGGTCGCCTCCTGACCCGTCCCTCGTGCGGGGCGCCCCGGCCCGGGGCGCCCCGCACGGCAGGAACCACCCGTCCACCACCTCCGAGAGGAACCCACCATGGCCACCACCGAGCACTTCGCCGTCGAGGGCAACATCGAGCACTTCACGATCGCCGACATCGCCCGGAACAGTCCCGACTTCCGCAGGGTGCTGTGGACCGGGAAGCACTCCCAGATCGTGATCATGACCGTCCCCGCCGGCGGGGAGATCGGCGAGGAGGTGCACGAGCACACCGACCAGATCCTCACCTTCGTCGCCGGCACCGGAGAGGCCGACCTGAACGGGCACACCCACCCGATCGAGGCCGGTGACCAGTGCGCCGTCCCGGCCGGCGCCCGGCACAACTTCCGCAACACCGGGGAGGAGCCGCTGGTGCTCTACACCGTCTACAGCCCTCCCGAGCACGCCGCCGAGGCCGCCTACGCCACCAAGGACGAGGCGGACGCCGCCGAAGCCGCCGGTCAGGACGAGCCCCCGACCGCCTGAGCCCGGCCCCACCCGACCAGAGACCACCCACAGCAGCGCAGAGAGAGACGACGGAAATCATGCCCAGGACGTTCGTGTTCACCGACTTCGGCGGCCCCGAGACCCAGGAGCTCATCGACCGGCCCGCCTCGCAGCCCGGCCCCGGGGAACTGGCCGTGGCGGTGCGCGCGGCCGGGGTCAACCCCGTCGACTGGAAGATCCGCTCCGGAGCCCTCGGCCAGGACCGGCAGCTGCCGGCCCCCATGGGCCGGGAGATCTCCGGTGCCGTGACCGCTCTCGGCGAGGACGTGGACGGTTTCGCGGTCGGCGACGAGATCCTCGCACCCGTCGCCCCCGGCCACGGCGGCTTCGCCGAGCACACCCTCGTGCGGGCCGCCGACGCGGTCGCCAAGCCCGAGGGGATCTCCTTCGCGGACGCCGCCACCATCCCCGTGGCCGCGGCCACGGCCTACGACGCCACCCACCAGATCAAGCTCGAGCCCGGCCAGAGGCTGCTGATCCTCGGCGCCGGCGGCGGGGTGGGGCTGATGGCCGCCCAGATCGGCAAGGTCCACCAGTTCACCGTCATCGGCGTCGCCGGCCGGACCAAGCGCCAGATCGTCGAGTCCACCGGGGCGACCTTCGTCCCCTCCGGGAACGGCGTGGCCGACCGCGTCCGCGAGCTCGCCCCCGACGGCGTGGACCTCCTCGTCGACCTCGTGGGCGGTGAGGCGCTGCGCGAGGTCGCAGGCCTGGTCGCCGACCCGACCAGGATCATCTCGGCCGCCGACCCTGCCACGGCCACCGAGCTCGGCGGCACCGCCCTGCAACGCACCGCGGACGCGGTGCAGAAGATCACCGAGGTCATCGAGTACGGCCTCGTCGACCCCCACGTCACCGCCTGCTACCCCCTGGCAGAAGCAGGGCGGGCGATCGCCGAGGTCGAGGCCGGCCACGCCACCGGCAAGATCGTGATCGAGCCCGCCCCCGTCTGCTGATCCTGGGCACGCCCCTCGTGCTCAGGCCTGGTCGGCCCGGGTCCAGCGCAGCAGACCGAGGATCGCGAGGATCCCGCCGAGGCCCCCGACGACCATGCCGCCCAGCAGCCACACCGCCAGGGGGTCGGGGCCGCCGGACGTGCCGGCCACCCCGGTCATGCTGCCGCCGAGGAAGCCGAAGAGCGGTGCGAGCACCATGACCACGCCGCCGAGGACGGCGGCCCTGATGCCGCGGGCACGGTTCGTCGCCGCAGCGTCCCGGGACCGGTGCCCGGACGCGGCCGCCTCGACGCCACTGGAGGATTCTGGAGTCTGCTGGGAAGCCATGGCACGCCTCTTTCCGCTCATCCGGTCTCGTCCGTCCCCCGGGCGTCCCCGGCGGACGCAGCGGGGGTTCGGGCCGTGCCGGCGCCGTTGCTGTTCGCGCGGACGCTGTCCACGAGGTGGGGCAGCTTGTCGATGAACGGCCCGATGATGTCGATGGGCAGGGGGAAGACCACGGTGGAGTTCTGGTCGGCGCCCAGCTCCAGGAGGGTCTGCAGGTAGCGCAGCTGCAAGGACGCCGGGTTGCGGCTGAGGGTCTCGGCGGCCTGGCGCAGTTCTTCGGAGGCCTGCAGCTCGCCGCGGGCGTTGATCACCTTGGCGCGGCGTTCGCGTTCGGCCTCCGCCTCCCGGGCCATGGCCCGCTGCATGGCCTCCGGGATCTCCACGTCCTTGATCTCCACGACGTTGACCTGCACCCCCCACGGCGTGGTCTGGGCGTCGATGGTCCGGGCGAGGTCCTCGTTGAGATCCGCCCGGTGGGCCAGCAGGGTGTCCAGGTCGGCCCGTCCCACCACGGACCGCAGCGTGGTCTGGGCGATCTGGGACGTGGCCACGGCGTGGTTCTCCACCGCCATGACCGAGCGCACCGGATCGGTGACCTGGAACAGGACGACGGCGTTGACCCGGGCGGGCACGTTGTCCTTGGTGATCACCTCCTGCGGAGGGATGGTCAGCGTCACCACCCGCAGGTCCACCCGCACCAGCTTGTCCACGCCGGGGACCAGCAGACGCAGGCCGGGACCCAGCACCGGGCGCAAGCGGCCCAGCCGGAACGCGACGCCGCGCTCGTACTCCTTGAGCACCCGCACCGAGGCCGCCAGCACGCCCAGCACGAGCAGGACGACGACGCCTGTCACCAGCCATGCGCTCATCAGTTCCTCCTCCTCGACCGTGGTGGGGCCGGTGGCTGCTCGTCGGGCGGCTCGGGGTGCCGCCGATCGCTGCGGTACCGGATCGGCGGGGCAACGGTGGCCCGCCCGGCGACGGTTTCGTCCAGCGTCTCGACCTTCACGGCCAGGGGGAAACCTGCCGGGGACCGGCGCAGGTGGGACCACAGCGGCCAGCTGCCCAGCGCCACCAGGACCACAGCGCCTCCCAGGACCACCAGCTCGGCCGGCGCGCGGCGCTCCACCATCATGGCCAGCGGCCAGACGACCGCGAGGACCGCCACGGCGCAGGCGATGCCCCGGTGGAAGCGCTCGGCCTCCGATGCCGGCCACGGGTCCACGTTGCGCCCGATCTGCCGGCCCTGCTGCGAGGTGGTGCAGGTGGACTTCACCGGACAGGCGTTGCACACCGTGGGAGAGGCCCGGTAGCGCATCACCCGGTTGTCCGGGTCGAAGGACTGCGGCCACAGCCACTGGTCCTGCGGGCACTGCCAGGCGTCGTGGTCGGCGTGGTAGACGAATCCGCCGTCGTGCCACCGTGCGGTCCGGGCGGCGGTGCCGCGGGCCATCCGGTCCACGCCGAAGGCCGCGGCCAGCAGGAAGACCGCGTACCCCGCCGCCAGCCACACGGTAATGTCGATGCCGGTCGTCATGGTGCTCCTCCCGCTCGTCCCGGGTCCTCCGGGGGCCGGTCGTCCCCGCGGCGGTCGGACCGGTAGCGGGACGCGGGCGGCGAGCCGTCCACCGGAGCGGGCCCGGCGGCCGCGTCCACCGGCTGCTCCTCCACGAACAGCGCCTCGACGGGGACCACCTGCGTGGTGGCCCGGATCCCGTGCCGCACGCCCGTCCAGGTGATCCACAGGAACGGCAGCACCCCGCCGACGATGAAGACGATGTCCCCGGGCAGGCGCAACCACTCCAGGACGGCGTTGCCCGGGTTGGTGAGGTACTGCAGGGACCGGGCCTCGAAGTAGCCGTCGTTGACGGAGTGCCACAGCTGCACCACCCCCAGCGGCAGCAGGGTCGCGAAGGTCATCCACGCCAGGCCCAGGTTGAGCGACCAGAACGAGAGCTTGGCCAGCCGGTCCGGCCACCGGTCGGGCGGGATCATGTAGCGCAGGGCGAACAGCGCAAGTCCCACGGCCATCATGCCGTAGACGCCCATCATCGCCCCGTGGGCGTGATTGGCGGTCAGGGCCGTGCCGATCTGGTAGTAGGAGATCACCGGCAGGTTGATGAGGAAGCCGAAGACGCCGGCGCCGAGGAAGTTCCAGAACCCCACGGCGACGAGGAACATCACCGCCCAGCGGTGCGGGAAGGGCGCCGAGGACCGGGACTCCTGCCGGGAGCCCAGTTGCAGGAAGGTCCACGCCTCGATGGTCAGGAACGTGAGCGGGATGACCTCCAGCGCGGAGAAGAACGCGCCGAGGGCCATGTGCTCCACCGGGGTGCCGGAGAAGTACAGGTGGTGCATGGTGCCCAGCACCCCACCGACGGAGTACAGGATGACGTCGAGGAAGATGATGGCGATGGCGATCGGGCGCCGCACCACGCCCAGCATGACGAAGATGTAGGCGACCATGACGGTGGTGAACAGCTCGAGGAAGTCCTCCACCCACAGGTGCACCACCCAGAACCGCCAGTAGTCGGCGACGGTCAGGTGCGTCTCGGTGCCGGCGAGCATGCCGACGGCGTAGAAGGCCGGGATGGCGAGTCCGGCGAAGAAGAACAGCCACGGCATGTTGGTCCGGTGCTCGGTCTTGAGACGGGCGCGGATGCCGCGGTAGATGATGGCGATCCACAGGAACAGCCCCACCACGAGCATGCCCTGCCAGACTCTGGGCAGGTCCAGGTACTCCCACTGCTGGTCCCAGAACGGTGAGCCCTCGGCCCACTCGACGCCGAAAACGCTCAGGGCCGAGCCGACGATCGTGCCGGCCACCACGACGGCCAGGGCACCGAGCAGACCGTAGGCCAGCCAGTGCTGGCGTTTCGGCTCGCGGCCGGAGACGTAGGGGGTCAGGAAGATGCCCGCGGCCAGGAACGAGGCGGCGGTCCACAGCAGAGACAGCTGCACGTGCCAGGTGCGGGCCAGGTTGAACGGCAGCAGTTGGGCGAGGTCGAAGCCGAAGAAGCTGGTCAGGTCCGACCGGTAGTGCTGGATCGCGCCTCCCAGCAGCGCCTGGGCAAGGAACATGAGGGCGACGACGAAGAAGAACCACACCGTGGCCCGCTGCGCGGGGGTGACCGCGACCTCCCCGGGCTGCTTGAACGCCAGCGTGGGGGCCTCGGAGCCGTGCCAGCCCAGCTTCTGGCTCCACCGGCCGTAGACGGCGAACAGCACACCCAGACCCACGAGCAGGGCCGTCAGGGACAGCCCGCTCCACACCAGGATGTCCGCGGTGGGCCCGTTGTCGACCAGCGGTTCGGGCGGCCAGTTGTTGGTGTAGGAGTAGTCGTGGCCGGGCCGCTCGGCGGCGGCCGCCCATCCGGTCCAGGCGAAGAAGGCGGTCAGGTCGTGGATGTCTTCCCTGTCGGTGATCGCGTTCGGGACCAGTCCGTGGCGGGTGTCGGGGGCGCCGAAGAAGTCGCCGTAGTGGCCTTTCAGCTCGTCGAAGGCCGCCACCTGCAGGCCGGTGAGCTCCAGGGTGCCGGTGGCCTCGTCGTAGCGGTTGGCCCGGAACATCTGCGTCAGCTCGCCCTGCGGGTCCTGGACCCCGGACGCCTCAAGCTCCTCGAGGACGAAGGTGGCGGACCGGCGCAGATAGTCGGCGGTGTAGTCGGGGCCCAGATACCCGCCGTGGCCGACGATCGAACCGTACTCCTGCAGGCCGCGGCGCAGGAAAATCTGCTGGCCCTCCGTGATGTCCTCATCGGTGAAGACGACCCGGCCCGCGCTGTCCACGACCCGGTCCGGCTGGGGCATCGCATCGGTGTAGGTCCGGAAGGCGAGGAACCCCATGACGAAGAAGCCGAAGATCATCACCAGGGCCACGCCCTGGACCCAGCCCTTGGCCACCGGCGAGTCGGCCGGACCCCGCACACTCGACGACGTCCGCTCAGCCATGACGACCCCTTTGACTCGAAGCAAAAACCTCAGGAATTCATGTGCGAACTCTGTGCTGACGTCCAGTTCAGGCAGTTAGGCGGCACGATACTCCAGCCGCAGCGGAGGTGAACATGATTAAGATCATGTTTCCCATGATTGTGGGCACGTGGGTTGAGGTGACCGGTCCACCAGAGACCGGACCGCCCCGCGGATCGCGGGGCGTCCCGCAAGCGAAGGCATGGCACCAGATGTAAGAGAGCATGATGTTGTTGATACGGTGACCTGACCTGTCGGTGCATCAGTCCCGGATCCTGTGATGGCAAAAGAAATGACTCCCGACGAGCGACGGTTGCTCTCAGGGTGGGTCGAGCAGTTGAGGGCCGAGTTCGGCCTGGAGGGGCTGGAGGCTCCCCTTGAAGAACTGCTGGCTCTGGCCGGGGCCGTTTCCGCCGCAGTGGCCCGCCCCGCGGTGCCGGTGACGGCCTATGTCGCCGGTTACCTCGCAGCTATCCGTGCCCAGGACATTGAGGGGCACGGCGTTGGACAAGCGGTGCGCGACGTTGCCGGCGCCGTCCCGGCACCGGCGGCCGGCCCCCGGAAGAACTGAGGGCGGCCCGGGGCGACCTGGCCGGTGCGCCATGCTCAGCGCAGCCGAACCTGCACCTGCGACCACCCACCCAGGGGTCGTCGTCCTGACGGATGTTCCTTATGGCGGCAAACGGTTATTGAGGCGTTGGTAGCGCTCTGCCGCGGGTATGTGGGCTGCACGAGTGTGGAGCACCAGTGCGTGCTGTTGTGCTGAGCCGTCGCACGGCACGAGCTCTGCGGGCACGGTCGACAGCGATGTATTCCTGTCGAGGTTTCTCGCTCAAGGCGTTGATCCTCCAGGCGATGGTGTCGATTTCTCTGTTCCCCATCGGCGGGAGCACGAGGTCGCAGACTTGAGGTCGACGACGTCAGTGGTTGCTGGTTTCCTGTTCCTGTTGGGCGGGCGGTGTGCTCTCGAGGTCGTTGGTGGCGATGTCGAGGGAGAGGAGGCCGATGCTGATGACCGCCACGAGCGAGGCGAGGAAGCCGAGCACGCCGAGGATCAACCCCGGGGAGGAGCCTTGGCCGGCATTGATGGTGACGGTGCGGTCGGGGTCATAGGACTTGTGCTGTTCCATGGTTGCCATTGTGTGCGACCGGCGGCGAACCGTCACGGGACCAGCGGTTCATGGCAGATTCGTCGAGTAATTGGCGTGGGCAGAAGGCCTGACGACGAGGCGATTCGGGTGGTCCCCCTGAAAAGTAGCATGAGAGCCCGAGCGGTACAGAACCTTCACCTCTGAGGAGCCCAGCGCCCGGGACGTCGGCTCCGATGCGCGACACACGCACCACCGCTCCGGAGCCCTGGCCGTCGTCCACGGGTTCCGGTGATGCTTCACGGAAGAGCCTGTGCCGATGGTCCGGTGGACCTGAGTGCCTCAGTCAGCCGTAGACAGTTCATCGAGGCGCAGCGGGACCAGCTTGGCCGTTCGTGATCACCTTCTCGCTGCCGGTGGATCAGGGCTTGTAGCCCACCAGTCCTATGGCACCGATGTGCTCTCCCAGTGCCCGGAAGGTTCTCCGCAGGGTCAGTATCCGCGCCCTGATCGCCCGGTCCCGCACGATCCTGCCGGCGATCGCCAGCGTCCTGAGTATGCCTTCGTCCTGTAGGACCTGTCCGGGGCGCAGCAGTCCCATGGGCACCAGGGTCTGATGCTCGATGACGAACCCTGCATCCTCCACCAGTCGCCGCCAATCGGCGGTGGTCAGGGGCCGGGCACCCACGTGGAGCGCCTCGCTCAGCTGCTGACGCACGGCATCCTGCTCGGACCCCGGTGCCTGGTCCGGGAGCAGGGCAAGCTCGTGCAATCCAAAGCGTCCCCCCGGTTCAAGGACCCGGAAGGCCTCGGCGACGATCCGGCGTTTGGCCGGCTCCGGCAGCATCGACAGGTAGGCCTCGCCGAGAACCACGGTGGCGCTGCCGTCGTCGAGCCCCGTGGCCTGGGCATCGGCCGTGCGGCAGATGTAGGCGGGGTTCGCGAAGAGATCCTGGACGACTGCCGCCGCCCGAGGGTCCCGCTCGACCCCGGTGTATCCGGCGGGCCGGCGGTCCAGGATCAAGCGGGTGGTTCCGCCCACGCCCGGGGCGAACTCGACGACACGGTCCTGACCGGTGATGTGTAGGCGGTCGAGCAGTCCCAGCGTGAGTCGTCGACCGCCGGGGCGAAGCACTCGTTTGCCGATCCGCGCGAGCAGCCAGTGGGCAGGCACCCTGGCTGGGTCGACGTGCTCCCCGGGCAGCGGCGGGCGGGTTCTGGTGGTCATCATGGTTTCGCGCCCCGGCTCAGGCTTGGCGGGGTTCGGGCCACTGGCGGATCCCCGTGACGAAGTCCGCGGGACCGGCCGAGACGATGAGCTCGGCGGGTTCGTCCCCGGGATTGCTCAGTGAGACCTCCTCGTCCTTGCGCACCAGTGCTGAGGAGCCGACCCCGACGTCGACGGAGGCCGTGCCGTCGGAGATCGTCACCCGCCCGGCCACGGGGGTGAGGATGACGTCCGACCCGCCGTGCCGGTGCGCCGGCATGCCTGATCCGGTCGGAACGCTCACCCGGACGAGGCCGATGTCGGGCCCGTCCTCCTCGCCGCCGAAGAGGATGGTGACGGTGGGCGTGTTCTCTCCCGGGGGCCGGCGGTGCGGGGCGTTCTCTGCGGTGCGCAGTTCCATGGCGTTCTTCCCTCGTGTCGGGGCAGGACTTCAGCCGCCCTAACGGAATTAGATCAGACGAGTGTTACCTAATTACTGTGATGCTAGCGGCTTTTCCGATCGTGAGATACCCCACCGGTGCCGACCCCGGCCGTGGCCTCCTTGCGCCTGGCTCAGAGCCGTACCGGCTGTGATGTTCGCCGCCGGTAGCACTGAACTTGAGGCTCGGGCAGCCGGCTTACATGGCGACCACGGCCTGCCGGCAGAACCCCTGACCTCGACCGGCCTGGGCGTGCTCGGACACGACCGCCCGACCCGCCGCTTTGGGCTGACGCCGAAGGACTCGTCCGGATCCGAAGCACCGCGGGGAGCATGATCGAGATCATGTTGCCGGTAGCGGCGGGCCCGTAGGTTGGGATGGCCGGTCCGAACGGTCGGCACAGCATTCTGGAGCACCCGCTGATCTGGAGGTCATGATGGCACTGGTACCGGAGAACACCTTGATCACCGCGACTCCCGAGCAGGGTCGTGAGCTGGCCATCATGTTGGCCCGGAAGACCGTGGCCGCCATTCAGACCGATCCCGAGACCCGCCAGGTGCTGCGGCCCGGGTACGCGACGAGTGCTGATTCCCTCACGATGGCCACCCACGTCGTGGCCATCGAGTTCGCCACCGTGGCCGCGGCCAACAACTATTGGCGCGACTGAACCGATCCCTCCCCGGCCGTTGCTCCATGCCGGGGCCGATCCACCAGCAGTCGGACGACCCCGCGGACCACGGGGTCGTCCGGTAAGGAGCAGCATCATGGCAACCGAGGACCGGCCCACTCCTGAGCAGTTGCCGGCGCCAGCGGCATCGAACATCACCCCGCAGGCGTTGGCCAGCTTCCGGGAGGAGCTGGACACGCGGGAGCACGACGTCGTCGACGACACCTGGGCGGGGTCCATGCCGGCCCAGAACGGTGTCCCACCCCGGGTGCGCATCGGCCGCACCAAGTGGTTCAGCCTCCTGTGGCTCATACCGATCGGATTCGTTCTGCTGGTGATCGGCATCGCAGTGGCCAAGGAACTCCGCGAGGTCCCCGCCGTAGCGCAGTTCGTGGAGCGCCACCCCGGGACGGTCGTGCCGGAAGGCGCGGAAGGCGTCGCCGGATTTCCGGCCTGGGTGGGGTGGCAGCACTTCTTCAACATGCTCCTGCTGATTCCGATCATCCGTTCGGGCCTGAGCATCCTCGCCGACCACCCACGGCTCTACTGGACCAGGCACTCCACCCCGGGCAGAGAGTGGTTCCGGATGCAGAAGCCGGTGCCCACCGATCCTCTCTACACGGCGAAACAGGACTCCATCACGCTGCCCAACGGTGTGGGGCTGCCCAGCCGGCGCCACTCGATCGGACTGGCCAGGTGGTGGCACCTGGGCATGAACACCCTGTGGCTGCTCAACGGGCTGATCTTCTACATCCTCGTCTTCGCCACCGGCCACTGGCTGCGCCTGGTGCCCACCAGCTGGGAGGTCTTTCCCAACGCGGTGTCGGTGATGATCCAGTACCTTTCCCTGGACTGGCCCACCGACAACTCCTGGGTGGCCTACAACAGCCTGCAGGTGATCGCCTACTTCCTCACCGTCTTCGTCGCCGCACCCCTGGCCTTCCTCACCGGGCTGGGCATGTCGCCCGCACTGTCCACCAAGTTCAGGCGGATCAGCAGCGTTTTCAGCATCCAATTCGCCCGCTCCGTGCACTTCCTGGTGCTCACCTGGTTCCTGCTGTTCATCGTGATGCACGTGACCCTGGTCATCACCACGGACGCCCTGCACAACTTCAACATGATGTACGCCAACCGCAACGACGCCGACAGCTGGCACGGGTTTTGGATCTTCGCCGCGTCCCTGGTGGTGCTGACCGTCGTCTGGGTCGCCGTCACCCCGTTCACGTACCGTCATCCTCGCCTCGTCCAGCGCATCGGCTACGCGCTCATCGGACCGGTGCAGCGGCTCTTCGAGCACATCGACTCCAAGCCGGGCCAGTACACGGAGAAGGACATCTCCCCGTACCTGTGGCACAACGGCAAGTACCCGGAGACCCAGGAGTACAAGGACCACTACGAGAACAACTTCGCCGACTACCGGCTGAGGGTCTCCGGCCTGGTCGAGAACCCGATGGAACTGGACCTGAAACAGCTGCGCGATCTGCCCTACCACGAGCAGATCACCCAGCACTTCTGCATCCAGGGCTGGTCGGGGGTCGCCAAGTGGGGCGGGGTGTCGATGCAGACGGTCGTCGACCTGGTGCAACCGAGACCCGAGGCGAAGTGGGTCGTCTTCTACTCCTTCGCCGAAGGATCCGATGAAGGCATCTACTACGACGCCCAGCCCATCGAGCAGATGAGCTACCACCTGACCATGCTCGCCTACGACATGAACGGCGAAGCCCTCCCGTACGGCCACGGCGCCCCGTTGCGGCTGCGCAACGAGGTCCAGCTCGGTTTCAAGCTCGTCAAGTGGATCAAGGGCATCGAGTTCGTCGAGCACTTCTCGGAGCTCGGTGGCGGTGAGGGCGGCTACAACAACGACCACGAGTTCTTCGGCTACCGGCAGTCCATCTGACATTTCCGCACAGGAGAAGATTCTCATGACGTCGAACAGTTTCGGTGCACGTGACCAGCTCACCGTGGACGGCACAGCCTACGAGATCTATCGGATCGACCGGATCGCCGGCTCGGACCGGTTGCCCTACAGCCTGAAGGTGCTGCTGGAGAATTTGCTGCGCAACGAGGACGGCCGGTTGGTCACCGCCGAGCAGGTGCGGGCCCTGGGCGACTGGGACTCGGCTGCGGAGGTCAACGCGGAGATCCAGTACACGCCGGCCCGGGTGCTGATGCAGGACTTCACCGGTGTGCCCTGTGTCGTGGACCTGGTGGCCATGCGCGACGCCATGGAAGAGCTCGGCGGTGACCCGAAGAGGATCAATCCGCTGATCCCGGCGGAACTGGTCATCGACCACTCGGTCATCGCCGATGTCTTCGCCCGCCCCGATGCTTTTGGGATCAACGCGGAACTCGAGTTCGAACGCAATCAGGAGCGCTACCAGTTGTTGCGCTGGGCCCAGCAGTCCTTCGACGACTTCCTGGTCGTGCCCCCGGACACCGGCATCTGCCACCAGGTCAACCTCGAATACCTCTCCCGGGTGGTCTTCACCCGTGAAGGGGACGACGGTCTCCAGGCCTACCCGGACACCTTGGTGGGCACGGACTCCCACACCCCGATGGTCAACGGCCTGGGCGTGCTGGGCTGGGGCGTGGGCGGCATCGAGGCCGAGGCCGCGATGCTCGGACAACCCATGAGCATGCTCATCCCCCAGGTGGTGGGACTCAAGCTCACCGGGGAGCTGCCCGAGGGCACCACGGCCACCGACCTGGTGCTCACCGTGGCCGAACTACTGCGTCGGATCCGGGTGGTGGGCAAGTTCATCGACTTCTTCGGCCCCGGGGTGGCCAACGTGCCCCTGGCGACCCGGGCCACGCTGGGCAACATGAGCCCGGAGTACGGCTCGACCGGCTCCATTTTCCCCATCGACGACGAGACCCTGGACTACCTGCGCCTGACCGGGCGCCCCGCGCACCAGATCGAGCTGGTCGAGGCCTACGCGAAGGAACAAGGGCTGTGGCACGACCCCGACCATGTACCCGACTACAGCCAGATCGTGGAACTTGATCTGAGCACGGTGGTTCCCTCCGTCGCCGGGCCGAAGCGTCCGCAGGACCGGATTCCGCTGGCCACCGCCCAGCGCGTCGTGCGCGGGCTGTTGGCCGGCCACTCACATGAGGACGCCATCCAGGGCGGCCTTGACGATGCCTCCGAGGACTCCTTCCCCGCCAGCGACCCGGTGGCGATCAGCGCCCGGATCCCCCGGGACGACCCGCCCCGGGAGTACCAGGAGGCTGCGGAGAGGGAGGACGCCGTCCTCGAGTGGCCCAGCGACCCGGCGGAGCTCGTACTCGACGGGGCCCCGTCGAGCCTGGACCACGGTGACGTGGTCATCGCTGCGATCACCTCCTGCACGAACACCTCCAACCCCTCGGTCATGATCGGCGCCGCCCTGCTGGCCAAAAAGGCCGTGCAACGGGGCCTGCGCAGCAAGCCGTGGG
Source organism: Kocuria rosea (assembly GCF_006094695.1). NCBI lineage: Bacteria > Bacillati > Actinomycetota > Actinomycetes > Micrococcales > Micrococcaceae > Kocuria > Kocuria rosea. The sequence goes on from NZ_CP035103.1 coordinate 1,896,008, forward strand.
TGAAGACCACCCTGGCCCCGGGATCCCGGGTGGTGACCGACTACTACAACCGGTCCGGGCTCACCCCCTACCTCGAGGAGCTCGGCTTCGACCTGGTCGGATATGGGTGCACGACCTGCATCGGCAACTCCGGGCCGCTGATTCCCGCGGTCAGTGCCGCGGTCGCCGACCACGACCTGACGGTGGCCTCGGTGCTGTCGGGCAACCGGAACTTCGAGGGCCGGATCCACTCCGAGGTGCAGATGAACTTCCTCGCCTCCCCGCCGCTGGTCATCGCCTACGCGTTGGCTGGCACCATGCAGGCCGACCTGCTGCACGAGCCGCTCGGGGAGGACCCGGACGGGAACCCGGTGTATCTGCGCGATGTCTGGCCCACCACAGCGGAGATCAAGGCGGTGGTCGACGAGAACCTCGAGGCGGAGATGTTCACCGCCGGGTACTCCGACGTCTACTCGGGGGACGAGAACTGGCGCGGCATGCACATCCCCGAAGGCGACCGGTTCGCCTGGGACGAGGAGTCCACCTATGTGCAGCGCCCACCCTATTTCGACGGGGTGGGCCCTGAGCCGGAACCCGTGCAGGACATCACCGAGGCCAGAGTGCTGGCCCTGCTCGGGGATTCGGTGACGACCGACCACATCTCCCCGGCCGGGACCATCAAGGGCGATTCACCCGCGGGCCAGTACCTGATCGAACAGGGCGTGGCCCCGGGAGACTTCAACTCCTACGGCTCCCGCCGCGGCAACCACCACGTGATGATCCGCGGGACCTTCGCCAACGTCCGCCTGCGCAACCAGCTCGCCCCGGGCACCGAGGGGGGAGTCACCCGCCACTGGCCCGACGGTGAGCAGCAGAGCATCTTCGACGCGGCCACCTCCTACGCGGCCGAGGGCGTGCCGCTGATCGTGATCGCCGGGGCGGACTACGGCTCGGGCTCCTCCCGGGACTGGGCCGCCAAGGGCACCTCGCTGCTGGGAGTCAAGGCCGTGCTGGCCACCTCCTTCGAGCGGATCCACCGCTCCAACCTCATCGGCATGGGTGTGGCCCCCCTGCAGTTCCAGGACGGGGACACGGCCGAGTCGCTGGGTCTGACCGGGAAGGAGACGTACTCGATCATCGGTCTGGCGGGCCAAGACCCCTTGCCGCGGGAGGTCATGGTCCGCGTCGACAACGGCGCCCGGACCCGGGAGCTGACCGCCACCCTGCGCATCGACACCCCGGCCGAGGAGGCTTACTACGTGCACGGCGGGATCCTGCCCTACGTGCTGCGCCAACTGCTCTGAAGGCCACGACCGTGTCCAGGGCCGCAACGGCCATGGACGCCTCCAGCGGCACGGAGGATTTCCGTGCCAGTGACCAATCTATGGAGTAACGAGATGACAGACGAACACGCCAGCGATGTGGAACAACTTTCAATCAGCGCGTGCTGGGCACTGTTGCACGCGGGCAGTGTCGGGCGCCTCGCCGTGTGGGTGGAGGACCACCCGGAGATCTTCCCCCTTAACTACGCGGTCGACCACGGGAGCCTCGTGTTCCGATCGGCAGAGGGCACCAAGCTCTCGGGTGCGCTGTCCGACGTGCCGGTCGCCCTAGAAATCGACGGATACGACGAGCCGACAGCCGAGGCGTGGAGCGTGGTGGTCAAGGGCCGCGCCGAACGCATTGAACAGATCCAGGACCTGATGGACACCGTGGACCTGCCGCTCTTCCCCTGGCAGCCAGGTCCGAAGAACAGGTTCATCCGGATCCTCCCCGCTGTCGTGACAGGCCGTCGTTTCCCAGTCGCCGACCCTAGCGTCTGGCGGACCCCACTGTCGGAGGCGAAGCGGTCCTCAATGGAATAACCTCACCAGCCAGCAAACTTGTGAAGGACGGATCATGACTTACGTCATTGCCCAGCCTTGTGTGGACGTCAAGGACAAGGCCTGCGTCGAAGAATGCCCGGTGGACTGCATCTATGAAGGAGAACGTTCCCTCTACATTCACCCCGACGAGTGCGTGGACTGCGGCGCCTGCGAACCGGTCTGTCCGGTGGAGGCCATCTATTACGAGGACGACACCCCGGAGGAATGGGCCGACTACTACAAGGCCAACGTCGAATTTTTCGATGACCTCGGCTCGCCCGGTGGCGCCGCCCAACTCGGCAACACCCACAAGGACCACCCCCTGGTCGTAGCCCTGCCACCACAGAACTGAATCTTCCGCCGACGAAGATCAGCCCTGTCCTTGCCATTTCCCCTCGCAAGATCAGTGGCACCAACGCCGGTGTGCCGGTCCTCCAGGGTGCTCCACCGGACAAAACCGGAGAAAAATGTCGCTGGTCCCGGTGATCTCTGCGGCGGAGGATTCCACAATTTGATCAACTCCCGATCGGATGTTCTGCTCGCCGACCCCGAACGGCCGTAGCATGACCACTCGTCGTTCAACACCAGTAGGCCGTTCCTCACAAATCGCAAAGAACCGTAGAACTTTACTTGCCGGAGGTAACGAGATGAAGAAATTTTCTTTGACCGCACTTGCGCGCCGCCACCTCGGCACCGCCCGGCACGTATCAAGTGGAAGGAGCGCGAACACGGTCTATGGTGGCCACGAGCATGTGCTCCGCCAGACCGTGATAGCGCTGACCGAAGGGCGGGAGCTCAACGAGCATCTCAATCCCGGTGAAGCCACGGTATTCGTCCTGCATGGACGAATCCGGCTGGCCACAGAAGCAGATCGTTGGGAGGGAATTGCCGGGGACCTGCTCGTCGCCCCTGCCGATCTCTACTCGGTGGAAGCAGTGGAGGACTCCGTTGTCCTGCTCACCGTGGCCAAGACAGACCGGGAGTACCGTCAGCCTGATCGACGCTCTGCGGGCCACCGCGCTGCACAAACCCAGCAGGAGGGCACTCAGGCTCTTTCCGGGCCTGAACCTGATTACCGGAATACCGAAGCCTCATCCCTCGGTCGCGGCTGACAGGCGTGGACGATCGAGGATGGTGGTCCAACGGCGGCCGGTGTCGACAATTCCGTCGTCACGGAGCTTGCTCATCACCCTGCTGACCGTCTCCGGAGTCATCCCTGTCAGGGCTGCCAGATCGGTGCGCGTCAGAGGGAGTTCCAAGGCGATCGTCTCGGCCTGCGGGTCACCGAGCTTGTCTGCCAAGATTAGGAGCGCGGCAGCGACACGCTGCCGGGCATTGTCGGCGGACAGACGCCGAATGGTTTCCTGGGCCTGTTCCAAACGGTGGAGTACCTCACCGAGGGCGGTCAGTCCCAGACGCGGATGGTGTTCTATGGCCTCGTGGAATACTGCGGCCGGTACTTCCAGGGCGCACGAGTCGGTCAGGGCCACGGCGCTGTCCGGATACTCCGGTTGCCCGAGGATTCCCAATGTCCCGCATCCCTCACCGGGCCCCAGAATGTGGAGCACGACGTCCTGGCCGTGGGCAGAAGGACGGATCAACTTCGCCGTGCCCGAAGCCATGACGAACAGGCTGTTCGCGTTCTCGCCGCAGCGGTAAATCAGTTCCCCGGCTTGGTAGCCGCGCGCCTGCACCTGTGGCTCCAGGTCAATGATCTCGGCTGTCGTCAGCTCCACGAACAGGGGCATGCGTTGGAGAACTTCAAGACGTACCGGACGCGGACACATGTGCGGGGCCTCTGACCACTCGGTCAGCGGGAGCCGTCGTCGCTCTCGCACTGGTCACTCCTCGATGCACGCTCACTGCCCGGCCCGGCGAAATCGTAGCCCGTAGTGGCACCCTGTTCAGTCGTGCCGGGTATGGACCTTGTGGACCTAGTCTAGGTCTCCTGCCCGTCGACGACGGGCGCGGGGTGGATGATCCACATCATGGAGACCGACCCCCCACCTGCCTAGGCTGGCGCTACCCGCGCATCCGTCCACCGAAGAGGGCCAGCGCCGTGAAGCATCCTGACCGTGGTGGCGACCCTGCTCCAGGAGAGTGAAGTCATGGCAGCACCAGAACAAGGAGACCGGTGTCGTGCACTTCCCCGACCGTGACGACGACAACTTTCTGAGGCACTCGATGACCCACCTGGACGGCTCCGTGGAGGCCGCCCAGGTGATGGGCCTCCGTCTCGAACCGAGGACGGGAGTCTTCACTCGCCACGAGCCCATGGAGCGTAAGTACTGATGTCTACCGCACACACTCCCGACCGGCCCGGGAACGGCCGCACCGACGACCCGCAGGACCGCGCTCCCGAGCACGGCCACGCCCCGGGTCACGACCAGGACGACCGCGCCGGTTACAAGACCGACGCCGACGCCGGGTCCGTCGACGAGCGCGACGAGGCCGTGGTCCCGGCCGTGGACCCCGCCGCCGCCAACGCCGAGGGCGGGGAGCCGGCCTCGCGCGTGGAGCTGCCCGAGGAGCAGCAGGGCGACCAGGAGATCCCCACCTTCGACCTCACTCTGCAGATCCGCCGCTACAACCCGGAGGTCTCCGACGAGGTCCGCTGGGACGAGTTCAAGCTCACCATGTACGGCACCGACCGCGTGCTGGACGCCCTGCACAAGGTCAAGTGGGAGATCGACGGGACCCTGGTGTTCCGCCGCTCCTGCGCCCACGGCGTGTGCGGTTCCGACGCGATGCGCATCAACGGCCGCAACCGTCTCGCCTGCAAGGTGCTGCTCAAGGACCTCGACCTGTCCAAGCCCGTCACGGTGGAGCCCATCAAGGGCCTGCCGTGCGAGAAGGACCTGATCGTGGACATGGAGCCGTTCTTCCAGTCCTACCGCGAGATCATGCCGTTCCTCGTGGCCGGCGGCAACGAGCCGACCATGGAGCGCTACCAGTCCCAGGAGGACCGGGCGCGCTTCGACGACACCACCAAGTGCATCCTGTGCGCCGCGTGCACGTCGTCCTGCCCCGTGTTCTGGACCGACGGGCAGTACTTCGGGCCCGCGGCGATCGTCAACGCGCACCGGTTCATCTTCGACTCCCGCGACGACGCCGGGGACCTGCGCCTGGAGATCCTCAACGATAAGGAGGGCGTGTGGCGGTGCCGCACGGTGTTCAACTGCACCGAAGCCTGCCCGCGCGGCATCAAGATCACCCGAGCGATCGCCGAGGTCAAGAACGCCATCTTGCGCAGCTCCATGTGATTCTTCGCGGAACCCGCGACGACAGCTCCCTTCTGTCGCGGCGGATCCACCTGATACACAGAGATGATCGATCGTGACGAGCAGGTACCGCGGGCCATGTGGTAGTCGCACCGTGACTAAACCATCCTGGCGTTGCGGGAAGCTGTGGTCACACAAGCTGTGGTCAGGCCGCCGGTAGCAGATGGGTTATCAGTTGCTGATAGCGGTTGCGCCGCCAATGTGGACTATGTCTTTGACCTGGGCAGCGGTGAAGCGCCCGATGTTGGCCTCGGCGGCGCAAAGCTCGACGGGGTTCTCACCGAAAATTCCCACATCCTTGAACCTGCGCGCACGAAAGCCTGCGCTTTCTCAAAGGAGTCTTGCTCAGGCCACCGAATATTGCGGTTGACATGCGGATTAGAGTGGCCATAACGAGCCTCCGGGCGGAGCAGTCGCCGAAAGCAGCCGCCCCGCATTCCTGTGGGGCGTCGATCGGATCGGGAGGCAGCCGTGGCCGTCCAGCAGTACACCGCCGATCAGACCCGTGCCAGGTCCGTGCCGGCCGTGGTGCCCCGGTCCAAGGGACGGATGGTCGTCAACTGGATCACGTCCACCGACCACAAGACGATCGGGTACATGTACCTGATCTCCTCCTTCGCGTTCTTCTGCATCGCCGGGGTGATGGCGCTGCTGATCCGGGCGGAGCTCTTCGAGCCGGGGATGCAGATCCTGGAGACCAAGGAGCAGTACAACCAGCTGTTCACCATGCACGGGACGCTGATGCTGCTGATGTTCGGCACCCCGCTGTTCGTCGGGTTCGCCAACGTCATCGTGCCGCTGCAGATCGGTGCCCCGGACGTGGCGTTCCCGCGGCTCAACGCCCTGGCGTTCTGGTTCTTCCTGTTCGGGTCGCTGATCGCCACCGCCGGCTTCCTCACCCCGCAGGGTGCGGCCTCCTTCGGCTGGTTCGCCTACGCGCCGCTGTCCAACTCCTCGTTCTCGCCCGGTGCCGGTGGTGACCTGTGGGTGTTCGGGCTGGCCCTGTCGGGCTTCGGCACGATCATGGCCGGGGTGAACTTCATCACCACGATCATCGCGATGCGCGCCCCGGGCATGACCGTGTGGCGGATGCCGATCTTCACCTGGAATGCCCTGATCACCTCGTTGCTGGTGATCATGGTGTTCCCGCCGCTGGCGGCGGCGCTGTTCGCGCTGGGGATGGACCGGACCCTGGGCGGGCACATCTTCGACCCGGCCAACGGGGGGGCGGTGCTGTGGCAGCACCTGTTCTGGTTCTTCGGCCACCCCGAGGTCTACATCATCGCCCTGCCGTTCTTCGGGATCGTCTCCGAGATCATCCCGGTGTTCGCCCGCAAACCGATCTTCGGGTACAAGGGGCTCGTGTTCGCGACCATCGCGATCGCCGCGCTGTCCATGACCGTGTGGGCCCACCACATGTACGTCACCGGGGCGGTGATGCTGTCCTTCTTCGCGTTCATGTCGATGATGATCGCGGTGCCCACCGGGGTGAAGTTCTTCAACTGGATCGGCACCATGTGGCAGGGCTCGATCACCTTCGAGACCCCGATGCTGTGGGTGTTCGGGTTCCTGTTCACGTTCCTGTTCGGCGGGCTCACCGGTGTGATCCTGGCCTCACCGCCGCTGGACTTCCACGTCACCGATTCCTACTTCGTGGTCGCGCACTTCCACTACGTGGTCTTCGGCACCGTGGTGTTCTCCATGTTCGCCGGGTTCTACTTCTGGTGGCCGAAGTTCACCGGGAAGATGCTCAACGAGCGGATCGGCAAGATCCACTTCTGGCTGCTGTTCCTGGGCTTCCACGCCACATTCCTGATCCAGCACTGGCTCGGGGTCTCGGGAATGCCCCGGCGCTACGCCGACTACCTGCCCGAGGACGGGTTCACCTGGATGAACCAGATCTCGACGGCCGGTTCCATGCTGCTGGGTCTGTCGATGATCCCGTTCTTCTTCAACGTGTACACGACCTGGCGCAACGGCACGAAGGTCGAGGTCGACGACCCGTGGGGCTTCGGCGCCTCCCTGGAGTGGGCGACGTCGTGTCCGCCGCCGCGGCACAACTTCACCTCGCTGCCGCGCATCCGTTCCGAGCGCCCGGCGCTGGACCTGCACCACCCGGAGCTGGCCGCGGAGTCCCCGCAGCAGTCCCCGGTCGACGACGCCGCCATGGCCACGCGGGAGGGCTGAGCTTCGTCCCCTGCACGGTGCTGCGCATCCACCGGAACAGGGAGAACCCCTCTCACCAGAGCCGGATCCGGGACCGCGGGATCGATGAGCGGAAAGACGAGCGGCAGGGCACAGGACCCCCGGGCGGAAGCGGATAGCGTTGGTTCCATGGTGGTCTGTGCAGCATATACTTCGGGCCTCAGGACTGCTTCATGACGGATCGCCACTCCGAAAGAGCTGTCAGTCTCCGTCCGGACCTGTTCCGCGTCCTCGGTGCGGGATGGGTGGTCTCCGGAGGCCTCGTCAGCGCCATCACGGGACCGTTGCGTCTGGACCACGGCTCCTGGGTGGCCGCCTTCTCCGTCCTGGTGGCGGGTGTCGCACAGTACGCCTTCGGGGCCGCCCAGAGCGCCCTGGCACCACAACGGTCATCCCGACGGACGGTCGTGGCCGAACTGGTGGCCTGGAACGCCGGCAGTGCCGCTGTGATCGGCGGCACCGTCGTACGAATGCCGTTCGTCGTCGACGCCGGCGGACTCCTCCTGGTCGTCGCCCTCGCTCTGATGATCCGTACGGTACGGGGCAAGGGCGTCGGACCGAAGTGGGCCCTGTGGACCTACCGGATCCTGCTTGTCGTCATCGCCATCAGCATCCCCATAGGTCTCACCTTGGCCCACCTGCGAGCCGGGTAGGAATTTCACCGACGGGTCATGGTCGTCGGACCGGTCAATTGTTCCAACGATGGGTGGGTCCACGCGGGACTGCTGACGCTTCGGCTGGCTGCTTGACCTACCGCATTGCAGTCGGGGTTCCCTCGCGTGGGTCCTGCGTTCTGAGAGCGGAAACTGCAGTCGCGGTCTTTTGGCGGGCCGAGCGGTTGCTGATGGACAGTGGTGCCCGAGCAGCTCGACACCCTCCGCTTTACATATGGCCCGGCTACCGGACGTTTCCCAGGGCCGCGACCCTGCGCTAAGGGTTCCTGCCAGGGCACCAGGTCTTCACCTTGGCATGAGCATTATATTTCTCATACGCTGAGGTGTGTGTGGCACACCTTCTTTCGTACCGGCGGAAACAGGCTCCGCGTCAGTCGCCCCGAACTGATCCTGATCGGCATCACCATGATCTGGGGGGCGACCTTCCTGATCATCCATGTGGCAATGGCCCACACCGGCCCGTTGTTCTTCGTTGGGGTCCGCTTCGTGGTGGCCGGGTTGATCGGGGCGGTGGTGTTCTGGCGCGTGCTGCGGGGCATCACCTGGCAGGAGATCGGCGCCGGTGCGGTGATCGGGACGTCGATCTTCTTCGGTTACGGCCTGCAGACGGTGGGGCTGCAGACGATCACGGCCAGCCAGTCGGCGTTCATCACTGCCTTGTACGTGCCGATGGTGCCTCTGCTGCAGTGGGTGTTGCTGCGCAAGGCCCCGGCGGTGATGACCCTGGTCGGGGTGGCGTTCGCCTTCGCGGGGTTGGTGTTGCTGGCTGGTCCGGACGCCGGGTTGGGTGGGCTGAGCCCCGGGGAGACGCTCACGTTGTTCAGTGCGGTGGCCTGCGCGGTGGAGATCGTGCTCATCAGTCGTTTCGCCGGCACGGTGGATGCCCGCCGGGTCACCGTGGTGCAGGTGCTGATGGCCGGGTTGCTGTCCTTCGCGATGATGCCCGTGACCGGCGAACGGGTTCCGGGGTTCTCCTGGGTGTGGCTGGTGGCCGGGGTCGGGCTCGGGGCGGCGAGCATCCTGATTCAGTGGGCGATGAACTGGGCGCAGCGCTCTGTGTCGGCCACCCGGGCCACCGTCATCTACGCCGGGGAACCGGTGTGGGGCGGGATTATCGGGCGTATCGCCGGGGATCGCCTGCCGGGCCTGGCGATCCTGGGGGCCGTGCTGATCGTCGTCGGTGTCCTGGTCAGCGAGCTGCGCCCCAAGGATCTGACGCTCCGACCGCGTCCCGCCCCTGAGTCCGATCAGGGCGCGGACCGGGAAGGCCTTGAGGTCAGGTGACGGACGTCGACGCTCGAGCAGCCCAAAGGTCCACTCGCTCGGTGCAGGCCGACTCAGTAGGAGGCGACTGGACCAGGGCCGCCGGCAACGGCCCGGCCTGGCCGAGCCGCCAGCGGAAGCGCCCCAGAGCGCAGCGTGCCGATGAAAGCGCGCAGTACCATCAGGGCGCACCAGGTGAGAACGCCGCATTGCCGGTGCCCACCATGTTGCTCACCGGAGGAGGAACGGATGGCCACCCGTGAGAAAGGTGAAGCCACCGCGGAGTTCGTCGCCACGGTCGGCCGACAGATCCGCCAGCAGCGCCAGCACCGGGGGTGGAGCGTCCAGGAGCTCTCCGACCGCGCCAGGGTGAGCCGGCGGATGCTGACCCAGATCGAGCTGGGCCAGGCGAATCCCAGCCTGGTGACCGTCGACCACATCGCCCACGCCCTGGGCACCGACTTCGTTTCCCTCGCCATGCCCCCCACCACCCCCGCGGAAGAAGCCAGCGGGGGGCGACTCGGGGCAGCGGTGCGCGTGTGGAGCTCGGACCGTGGCAGCGAGGCCGTGCTGCTCCTCGCCACCGAGAGCGTTCCCCGCACCGAACTATGGTCCTGGCGACTGGCCCCGGGGGACACCTACCACGCCCAGCCGGACACGGCCGGGACCGAAGAACTGCACCAGGTCCACGCCGGGGAACTCATCATCATCACCAGCGGGTCCGCCCTGGTCCTGCGCGCCGGAGAGGCCGGCCGCATCCGCAGCGACCAGCGCTACACCTACCGCAACGACAGCGACACCTGGACCGAATTCACCCGCGTCGTCACCGGAGCCTAGGCGCACCCCACCACGGACCCGGTGCCACAGGCTGCCCCCGCCGGGCGCCATTGGCTGGTGGGTTCCGAGAGAGCCGAAATATCCTGGGCCGGTCATCCAGGTCGACCCCACCGGGCAGGAGCTACGGCTACAGCCCCTCCGATGCTTTCCGCGGACGGTTCAATCGTTGGGGCAGCCTTAGGCCTTCCCGTCGGGGCGGTACAGCAAATGGGCGCCCGGTGCTTTACATATGGCGGGTTAGTGGCGGAGCCCAGGTGTGGTCATCGTGCTGATCCCCGTCGAGAAACGAGACGCGGCTGCGTCCCATACGTACTGCTCCGCAGTGCGGGTTTCTGCACGGACATCATCGGTCGACTAAAACTTGCTGGTCTCCGCCGATAAGTTGCGGGGGAGGGTCGCGGGCTTGCGGGTGCTGAACTGGAGTGGGAGAGGCGTGGACTCTTACTGCCCACTGGGCTCAATTACTTCACTCCCACGGCTGCCATGGCTGTTTGACGAAGACCATGGACGCATTGCTCGGGTTCCCTTGGGGATTTCTCTGCCCGGTCGGTAATCAGCCGCGCGTCGTAGCCCTGAACTGTGCCGGGGACATTCCGAACTCCTGTTTGAAGACCCGGGAGAAGTGTGCGGCGTCGGGGAAGCCCCACGCTGCCCCGACGCGGGAGACCGGGCGGTGGGCGAGGGCCGGGTCGAGCAGGGCCAGGCGGCACTGCTCGAGGCGCCGGTGCCGGATCCAGGCGGAGAGGGTGTACTCCTCGCCCTGGAAGATCTCGTGCAGGCGCCGGACCGAGAGGAACAGGTGGGCGGCGACCATGGGCGGACCGAGTTGCGGGTCGGCAAGGTGGTCTTCGACGACGGTGCGCGCTGCGACGCGCAGCGCCTCTTGGCCGCCGGCGGTGTCGTCCCCGGACACGTCTTCTGTCCGCTCCGTGAGCAATGCGCCCACGAGGTCCACCGCGGAGCGCCCCAGGCGGGTCGCGGAGCGCCCGGCCAGCACGTGCATCCGGTCGGAGAGCCCGCCCAAGAAGTCCGCGGCCAGCGCGCCGACACCGTCGTCTCCGCGGAACCGGGTCGCAGTCACGGATCCCACGGCACTCGGGGGCAGCTCCAGGCCCGTGCCGGGAAGCATGAGCACCAACAGCCGGGCCTCCTGGGGGAAGTCGAGCCGGTAGGGGCGGTCGGTGTCGTAGACGACCATGTCCCCCGGCGCCAGCACGGCGGTCCGGCCGTCCTGCTCGACGACGCACGTGCCACCGAGCTGAAGGCCGAACTTCACCGAGGCCCTGGTAGTGGTGGGCGGCATGTCGTGCTCGATGACGTGCCGGGTGGCGTGGATGTGGCTGATCTCCACATGTCCAGTCGGGCGGTGGTCCAGCTGTGCGCGGAAGGTGACGCGCTCGGTGGTGTCCACCTCCAGTGGCACGAACACCTCGGAGGCCAGGCGGGCGAAGTCGGTCGCGGAGGTGGTGAGCACAGGACGTGTCGGACCGGGCGCACCCCGGTCCACTACACCTGTTAACACCGTCCGGACCTCTTCCCGCCGCTGGAATGCTGTGACCTACATCATCGCGGGGTGTGGGTGGCTTGTCGACGTGTCCAGGTCAGGAGGAGATGACCTTCGGCACGCCGAGGGCCTTGAGGCCCTCTACTCCGAACTCCACGCCGAACCCAGAGCTTTTGACGCCGCCGAAGGGCATGCGGGGGTCGACGGCGCCGTGCTTGTTGATCCACACGGTGCCGGCCTGGATCCGGGAGGCGACCTCGCGCGCGGTGGCCACGTCCGAGCCCCACACCGAGGCGCCGAGACCGACGTCCAGGCGGTTGGCCATGTGCACGGCCTCGTCCACGGTGGAGTACTTCACGATCGGCAGTGCGGGCCCGAACTGCTCCTCGACCACGAGGGCGTTGTCGTCGTCGAGGTCGGCCACGAGTGTGGCCGGGTAGAAGTATCCCGGCTGATCCTCGAGCGGATCACCGCCGAGCAGCACCCGGCCCCCGCCGGCCCGCGCCTGCTCTACGAGCTCGGCCACGATCTGGTACTGGGCCTTGTTCTGCAGCGGGCCGAGCACGTTCTTCTCGTCCCGCCCTTGGCCCATCGGCATGGCCGCGGCGACCTCGGTGAGGGCCTCGCACACGGCGTCGTAGACGTCCTCGTGGACGTAGAGGCGCTTGAGCGCCGCACAGGTCTGGCCGGTGTTGATGAACGCGCCCCAGAACAGGCCCTCGGCGATGGCCTGCGGGTCGGCGTCAGGCAGGACGATGCCGGCGTCGTTGCCGCCGAGCTCCAGCGTCAGGCGGGTGAGGGAGTCCGCGGCCGAGCGCATGATGGCCTTACCGGTGGCGGTCGAGCCGGTGAACATCACCTTGTCCACCCCGGCGTGCTTCGACAGCACCTCGCCGACCTCCCGGCCGCCGGCCACCACGGTGAGCAGCCCCTCGGGCAGGACCTGGTTGAGGACGTGGGCCAGCCCCAGGACGGACAGCGGAGTGTACTCCGAGGGCTTGGCCACCACGGTGTTGCCCATCCGCAGCGCCGGGGCGATCTGCCAGACCGAGATCATCATCGGCCAGTTCCAGGGGCTGATGGCCCCGATAACCCCGATGGGCTCGTAGCTTAGAACCGCGTGGCCGGTCTCGTCGTCGAAGAGCGTCTCGGCTTCCAGGGGCAGTGACGCCGTGGCGCGCAGCCAGGCGACCGCGCCGCCGACCTCGAACATCGCGTTGGGTCCGTTGTGCACCGGCTTGCCCTGCTCGCGCGAGAGCAGTTCGGCCAGGGCGGCGGCGTTGGCCTCGACGGCGTCGGCGGCCAGCAGCAGCAGAGCCGACCGCTCGGCGTCCGGCACCGCGGCCCACTCGGGCTGCTTTCCCCGTGCCCGGGTCAGCGCCTGCTCGAGGTCCTCGACGGTGGACTCGGGCACGCGGCCGACCAGCTCCCCGGTGGCCGGATCCAGGATCTCGCGGCCGTTGGGGGCGGTGATCGCGGCGAGCAGCTCCTCGTACGTGAACGAGGGCAGGGTGGATGAAGCGGTGGGGGAGGTGGTCGCGGTACCGGTGGTCACGGTCGGCTCCTTCGGTAGGACGGATCAGTGCTGTTCCCATCGTGACCCGGGACACACGCCGGCGCCTTGTCCATGAGGGCGCCGCTCTTGACGCAGAGCGCGGGATGTCCGCTGTGACTCCCGCGCTCTGCGTCAAGAGCTCCGCGCGCCCGGACAAGCCGTCCCTGTGTGGTCGCCGTCACACTGATCCCATGAGCGCATCGACCAAGACCTACATCGTCGTGGGCGCCGGCACCGCCGGCAGCATCCTGACCCGCCGCCTCCTCGACGCCGGGCACGAGGTAACCCTTCTCGAGGCCGGCGACCACGACCTCAATCCCGCGATCCACTCCGTGTCCCGCCTGGGCGAACTGTGGCACTCGGCCGAGGACTGGGACTACTTCACCGTGCCGCAGAAGAACGCGGACGGCCGGGTGATCCACTGGCCGCGCGGCCGCGTGCTCGGGGGCTCCCACGCCCTCAACGCCACCATCTGGGTGCGCGGAGCGGCCCAGGACTACGACGCCTGGGCCGCCGACGGCTGCCCCGGCTGGTCCTGGAAGGACGTGCTGCCGTGGTTCAGGGCGGTCGAGGCCTACGTCCCGCCCGCCGGCGCGGCGCCGGACGAGAGCCGCGGCACGGACGGTCCCGTTCCCGCGGTGCAGGACTATCCGCTCAATCCGATCTTCGAGTCGATCATCGAGGCCGCCGAGCACGTGGGCGTGCCCTACAACGCGGACTACAACGCCGGCACCCTCGACGGCGTCTCCCAGCAGCAGGTCAACGTCCGGGACGGGAAGCGCTTCAACACCTGGATGGCCTACGTCAAGCCCGTGGCGGAGGACCCGCGCCTGACACTGCGCACCGGGGTGCTGATGAAGAAGGTCCTCATCGAGGACAGCCGCGCCGTCGGCGTGGCCGTCGTGCCCTTCAACGACCCGGACGGCACCCCGGAGGAGATCCGCGCCGACGAGGTGATCCTGTGTGCCGGGGCGCTCGACTCGCCCAAGATCCTGCTGCGCTCGGGCATCGGCCCGGCCGTCCACCTGTCCGAGGTCGGGGTCCCGGTGGTCCACGACCTGCCCGGGGTGGGCGCGAACCTCCACGACCACCTGCTGGCCCCGGTCATCGCCGAGGCGACGAGCCGCACCATCGAGCACCCCGAGAGCGACTGGTCCGTCACCCAGACCCACCTGTTCTGGCGCTCCCGCCCCGACCTGGACGTGCCCGACACCCAGCCGATCCACTTCTCGGTCCCGATGTACGACGACGGGATGACGGGTCCGGCCAACGCCTTCACCCTGCACTCCGGCCTAGTCCGCCCCTACTCCCGGGGCACGGTGCGCCTGACCGGGCCGGGAACCTCCGACCCCGTGGAGCTGGACCCGAACATCTTGGCCGACCCGCGCGACCGCGAGGCGCTGCTGGCGTCCTTCCGCCAGGCCCGCGCCATGGTGGCCGCCCCGCCGCTGGCGGAGGAGTGGGGTGCCGCGGAGCTCTACCCCGGCCCGGAGGTGCGCACAGAGGAAGAGGAGATCGCCTACATCAACCGGTTCGTCACCACCTACCACCACCAGGTCGGCACGTGCCGCATGGGCACCAGCCCGGACGCGGTGGTCTCCCCTGAGGACTTGCGCGTGCACGGGATCGACGGCCTGCGGGTCGTGGACGCTTCGGTCATGCCGCGGGTCCCCAGCGGCAACACGAACGCGCCCACCGCGATGATCGCCGAGCGCGCCGCCGCCCTCATGACCGCGGACGACACGTCGCCCGCCACTGCCACGGAGGTAGCCGGCGTCGGCCTCTAAAACTCAGGGCATCGCCGCGGCATCACACGATGCCCCGGCGATGCCCTGCCCCACATCCCAATGGGGCAGGTGACCCGGACTTGCGGTCAGGGCCACCCGCCCCATTCTCCTGTCGGCCGATTCCGCCGAATGACCCCGCCCGTAAAGCGACCCTGTGAAGATTCACATGCCTCAGCTACGCGGTGGCCGTTCCCTAGCAGATGTCCTGCGCCCTGGAGCCGAGGGTCCAACTTCCCTCTCCGGGACGTCCGAACAGAGTTCCTGGCTGACCTGTGGTCAGCGGAGCCAAGGGCGGGTGGTTCCGTCTCCTCGGCTTTACATATCGCCCGGTTATCAGCCGCTCCACGAGAACGACATTGCGGTTGGGGTTGGCTCGTGCGGGGGCAGGTCCTGTCCTGCTGGGCGTGCTGGCCGTGCTTGCACGTTCCGCACAGGGATGCTGTTACCCGAGGTGCAATGGGTCAGGAGTCGTCGTCCTGGCTCCACAGCCAGTGCAGGTAGATGGCGCCCCATCCCGGGCCCAGGGCGTCCACTAGGGCGTTGGCCACCGTGCGGGCGTCCACCCAGGGGTAGCGCTGACCGATCCGTGTCGCTTCCTGGCAGATCCTCTCCGGATCGTGGCCCTCGTGGTGCAGGGCGACTGTGGCTTCACTGAGCCGGGCCTCGAAGAGGCGTCGATCCGTCAGGGGCACGGGCTCAAAGGTGATAGACATCAGACTCCCTCAGAACAACGATCGCCCCAGGGAGCCGGAGTTGCTCCCACGAGCAGCTCCGCGAATGGTGGAGACATAGTAAGCAAAATCACACTCGAATGGCTATTCGAGGATTGATCTCATGTGCTAAATCCCATGGCGCTCTCGGAGACAGTGCACGCCCCACGGCAATCGTGCAGCGGACTCCTACGGATTCACCGGAGTCAGGGGGGGCGTTGACCGCCACCTCAGCTCTCCGGGCTGTTCGTCGAGGTACTTGGAGGTGGTGGTCACCGAAGTGTGACCCAGCAGCTGGGCGGCGACCATCACGTCCCAGTCTTCGGTGAGCACCAGGGTGGCTGCGGTGCTACCGGACATTGCCCGCGGGAATGATGAGGCAGTAGGGGTTGGTGGCCCGGGCGCCTTCTTGGTCGGGGTCGGAACACTCCCTGTCGGCGCCATCTGTTGGGCCGGTGGATGCCATAGCGTCGGATGATGGACCGCCAGGACAAAGCCGCAGCACCACTTCATCAGCGTCGAATGCTTGTGGGGTTGGGCGTGATCTCCTGCGCGGTGTGGATCGCCCGGGGATTCACCATCTACTTCGCCTCGCCCTCGAGTGGGGCTGTGGTCGGTGCCGGGATCGGTATCGGGTTGTTGCTGGTGCTGTACTCGATCGTCCTCGTGCCCTTGGCGCTGGGCCGGGAATGGGCCCCTGCGTTGGGGGCCGTGTTCGCGGGTCTGGCCGTCGCCGGGACCCTGGCCGAGCTGGCCGGATCGGCCGGCTCGCCGAACCTGCCCGTGGTCGGGCTCGACCTCGCCTTCGTGCTGATCAACATCGCCTGGATCAAGCTTGAACACGAGGACAGCGGCTGGGTGGGACTGCTCACCTGTGTGGTGACGGGGCTGCTGGTCGGCGTCGAGCTGGTGGTCATCGTTGCGCGCGGGGCCCCCGGGCTGGGTGAGGTGCTGCCACGACTGCTGGTCCTCGTGGGGGCAGCGTTTCTGGCCGTGGCGATCCGCCGACACTGGAACCGCGCCGACAAGGATGACGACCCGTCCACCGCGGACGGCGCCCTCGGGGAGGGGGGTTGAGCTGAGGCGGGAGTAGACCAACGTGCGAAGGCGGGTGCTGATGAAGATTGGTGTTCGGTCGTGGCGGTGGCGGATGTCCGGCCGGCGGGGGATCTGCGGGCGGTGGTACCGGGGAAGAATGGGGTGGCTGTGTTGCCGTAGAAAGGCTCTTGTCCGTGAGTTGCGCCGCTGTCCTGTCTGTTCGTGAGTTGGTGTGTGGTTATGCCGGGGTGCCGGTGACCGCCGGGGTCAGCTTCGAGGTGGGGCCGGGGGAGGCGGTGGTGCTGCGCGGGGCCAATGGGGCGGGCAAGTCCACGGTGCTGCGCACGGCCGTGGGCCAGCAGGCTCCGGTGAGCGGGGAGCGGTGGCTGAAGGGCGGGCCGGTGGTGGAGAACTCGCTGGCCTACCGCCGGGCGGTGAGCTGCCTGTTCGACGAGGACGCGTTCTTGCCCGGGGTGTCGGTGGGGCATCACTTGGAACTGGTGCTGCGCGGTCACGGGGTGGCCGATGCGCCGGTCGTGGCCGCTGAGGCGGTGGTCGAGTTCGGGCTACAGGACCGGGTGGACGCCTCGCCGTTCGCTCTGTCCTCAGGCCAGCGTCGGCGGGCGCTGCTGGCCGCGGCCCTGATCCGCCCGTTCGAGCTGCTGGTGCTCGATGAGCCCGAACAGCGCCTGGACACTCTGATGCGTGCCCGTTTGGCCGACCGTCTGGTCACCGCCCGGCAGGCAGGGGCGGGGTTGCTCATCGCCACCCACGACGCGCCGCTGGCGGACACGGTGGGCACCACCGTGCTGAGCCTCGACTCCGACGGTGCCCTGCCACCGATTACGGCTGAGCCGCAGCGGGAGGGCCAGTCGTGACGGGCGGTGCCGGCCTGAAGCCTGCCGAGCCCGCCGAGATCGTAGTGTTCCTGCGAGCAGCCCAGGCCCAGGGCCGGGCTCGAGGTGCGGATCGGTTCGTCGACGTCTACACCGGGCTCTTCGTCACGGTGGTGCTGGTGGCCTGGGCGGTCGCCGGAGTCCTGGGTCTCGGTGCCTCGTTGGGGGATCTGATGGCGGCCGGTTCCCCCGGCGGGGTACTGCACCGCCCGGCGGCCGCTTGGGTGGGGGCCGGGGCGCCGGTGCTCGGAGGCGCGGTGTTGCTCGGGGTGGCCTGGGTCGGTGCCGTGGACCTGTTGCGCGGGCTGGGGCCGGTGGGGGTGTCCCCGGAGCGGGCGGTGTGGGTGTGGCCGCTGCCCGGGGCCGGGGCGCAGGAACCGATCCGCAGTGTGCACCGGATGCTGTGGGTGGCGACGGCGGCCGGGGCGGTGTTCGGTGGCACCGGGCTGCTGCTGCTGTCGGGTGCCGGGCCGGCAGCCGGGCGGGGCGCGCCGTGGTGGGAGGCGGCGGCACGGCTGGTGTGCTGGGCCGGTCTGGGGGTCAGTGCGGTCGGGGTCTCTGTCTGGGCCCATACCGCCGGCGGGGTGCCGGACTCGCTGCGGTCCCGCCCCTGGGCGGGCTGGTTCCTGGTGCTGGGGGCTGTGCTGGTCGTGTTGGCTGGGACCCGGGACGGGGCCACCGGCCCGTGGGATGTCCTCGTGCCGCCCCTGTGGGTCGTGGGGGTCGCAGGATTACTGGTGGTAGTGGCCGGGCTGTTCTGGGTCTGGGCGCTGCGGTGGGCCCGGGGCCTGGACGGGGTGCACCTGCGGGCGTCCGGAGCGCGGACCCGGCATCTGTCCAACGCCGTGTCCCTGCTGTCGACCCAGGACCTGACCGCCGCGCTGGCCCCCGCCACGGTGACCGGGGTGCGGGGACTGTCGGGGAGCACACCGGGCTGGGTGTCGGGGCCGCGCACGGTGGTGCTGTTCGCCTCGCTCACGGCCCTGCGGACCAGCCGGTGGCGGTCCGGGCTGGTCGTCGACCTCGGGCTGACCGTGGTGCTGCTGGCCGCCTTCTCCCACACCGTGGTGCTCGCCGGCTGGGCCGCGCTGCTGGTGGTGGGATACCGGGGGCTGGGCCGCGGCACGGCCTATCTGGCCGATCTGCGCGCCGGGGCCGCCGCCGAACGGAACCTCCCGATCGCCCCCACCGCAGCCGCCCTGATGCACCTGGTCCTCCCGTGCGTGCTCAACGCCGCGGTCCTGGGCGCCGTGGCACTGCTGGCCGGGCTCGCGGCCGGCACCAGCTGGGCGGTGATGATGCTTCTCGGTGCCGTGACCGGGACCGGAATCGGTGCGGCCGGCCTTTACCGCGCTCTGGGCCCGGAACCGGACCACACCCAGCCCCCGATCGACACCCCCCTGGGACCGGTGCCCGTAGCCCAGCTGATCGGCTACAGCCGGGGGCTCATCCTGGTGCCCGCCCTGCTCGCGGCACCGGCCACCGTACTGCTCCACCCCACCGCCTGGCCGGCGGCCCTGGCAGCCGCCCTCGCCCTGACGGCCACCGCCGTGGCCCTGGCCATCAGCACCGATCGGAAACACTGAGACCCGAATCCTGGGGGCCACAGCCGAGCCGAACCACACCTACCGGGCTCCCGAGGTGTGATAGGGGTTGCTACTCGACCACCCACCGTCGACGACCAGGCCGGCAACGTTCAAACGGTGTTTCGGGGCCAGCGATATTGGCGTGAGACGTGTCGTTCCCCGGACCCGGGAATGGCCGGCCACAAGGGCGGCCATCCGCGGACTCTGTGGCTGGCAGGGGTGGGACTTCCGCCGTCGTCACCAGACGGGAAGCTCGCCCTCGCCGGGAGTGATGCGCAGGTCGGACTCTCCGATGGCGACGTCGTTGATGGAGGCCTCGCGGCGGCGCATGTAGCCGAGTTCGTCGAATTCCCACAGCTCGTTGCCGTAGGAGCGCCACCACTGCCCGCCGGTGTCGTGCCACTCGTACTGGAATCGCACTCCGATCCGGTTGTCCGTGAAGGACCAGAGGTTCTTGCGCAGGCGGTAGTCGAGCTCGTGGTCCCACTTGTCGGTGAGAAAGGCGACGACCTCTTCACGCCCGCGGATGTATTGGTCGCGGTTGCGCCACTCGGTGTCGACGGAGTAGGCGCCGGCGACGCGTTCGGGGTCACGGCTGTTCCAGGCGTCTTCGGCGGCCTGGACCTTGGCGAGGGCGCTCTCGTGGGTGAAGGGCGGAAGCGGGGGGCGCGGCTGGTCAGGAGTGCTCATGTGCCCATCCTTCCGGGGCGCGGGGTGCGCCCGCCAGTGGCGGGGGACCGCCTTGCATATGGCGAGATGGCGGCCAGCAAGCCAGCCTTGATGACATCTGCTGCAGCTGGCACGCTCCGGGAGGTGCTGGTGATGCGTAGGGTGAAGGCCATTGACCTGGAAGGACGCCCTCATGCATCATGCCCCGAGCAGGTTCACTGATCCGGTCTCCCCGGTGTTCGGCGCGAGCTCGGCCGCAGCTTTCGGCGCACTGAGCTTGATCGATCCGTCGCGGTTGAGCCCGGCACGTCGACGGCTCTATCGGGCGGGGGTGGCTGCGACCACGGCGTGGTGGGCTACGTCGTTGACCGTGCAGGGGCCCGGACTGATGCGCAGGCCCCGGAAGTGGGGGAGAAGTCGGTGCGCACCCGTGCGCTCACCCCGGCGGTGCGCGAGGTGGTGCTCGGGATTCTGCAGGCCACTGACACCGCCGATGCCCGGGTGCTGCTGGGGCAGTTGATGGTCGCACAGGAGTCCTTCTTCGATGACGGAGTCGAGGGGTTCTCCACCACCGTGGAGTTCCAGGTGTCCGACGACGTGGTGCGCGTGGTGCCCCATCACCAGACCTACCCCGTCCGAGCCGACTACCAGGCACCCGATGGCACGCTGCTGCAGATCAGCCTCCAGCTCCTGGAGGGCAAGTTGTCCCACCTCGCCATCGACTTCGCCGACGAAACCCACTATGAGGATGAGAGCGCGATCGACGTCGTCGAGGAGCTCATCGATCAGTGGCCGGCTCCGGCCGATCTGCGGTACCTGAGGGAGGGGCCGGATGGTCGTCCGTTTCCCCTGACCTGACCGGCACCACACCGCTCCCTCATATGACGGTCGCTCGAGAGTTGTCCTGTGGGAGTGAGGGGGCGCCGATCCAGGCGCCCTGGTCCCTTTGATGTCGGAGGCTCCTCATGCCTTTCGCTCTTTCCTCACGTCCCCGCTCCACCTCGTCCTCACCCGTTGCGGGCGCCACTCATGCGGGGTGGCGTGCCGCGGCCGCCTCCACGGTGGTGGCGGGTCTGCTCTTCACCGGTGGGGTAGCGCCGGCGCAGGCGGCGAGCACTTACAGCTCTCCGTTGCGCACCGCGGTGGAGTCTCTGCCGATGGCGGCGGAGAACAACGCCGACTACAACCGGGACAAGCAGTTCGGCGACTGGAATGACACCAATCGCGACTGCCAGAACACCCGGGCCGAGGTGCTGCAGAACGAGTCCAAGGCGAAGACCAGTTTCACCACCACCAAGCGATGCACCGTCAAGGGCGGCAAGTGGGTCACCACCTGGGACGGGAAGGTGCACACCTCGACCACACCGTGCCGGTCCACGAGGCCTGGGGCTCCGGGCTGAGGGGCTGGAGCCAGACCGAGCGGGTGGCGTTCTACAACGACCTGGGTGATCACCGTACGCTCAGCGCCCAGACCTCCGAGCTGAACTCCACCAAGCAGGCCCGCGGCCCGGAGGAGTGGATGCCGCCCGAGCACCGCTGTGGCTATGTGGGGGAGTGGATGGCGGTGAAGATCCGCTGGGGCCTGAAGGTCGGCAGCAAGGAAAAGGCCGCCCTGACCCGGATCGCCGCCGCCTGCCCCGACGTGACCATCAAGGTCGCCCAGGCCTGACCGGGCCCACTGCGTGCCAGTGTGCCGGACACCGCGGCGGTGTCCGGCCCCGCTCAGTATTGGTCCACGTCTTCCGGACCGGCCGGTCCCCGGTGAAAGAGCCCTGGGACCGCCCCGAGAGCGACGTCGTGGCCGAGCTGGCCGTGCGCGGCTACATCGACGCCTCCGGGCGCGTACTGTCGCTGACCGATGAGGACCTGACGGCCGCCGGGGTGCTGTGGCCGCGGTGCGTGCAGGCGGATTCCGGCAAGAGGTTCGGCTCCGGATCTCATGCCTACGGGGTGATCCTCGGGGCGTTCGACTTGGAGGGGACCCAGACCCTCGTGCGGCTACTGGAGGTTGAAGCCTGAATCGGCGGCATCCCCTCCGCGCAGGACCCCTGCCATGACAGTCAGGCATGTGACAGAAGGTTGCGACAGCACTACTCACCCTCATTCCCGTTCGCACATGGGGTGATGGTGGTGGACAGCAGCAGTGGCCGAAGGTCCAGGAGATCCACCGGGACGTCTTCATAAGGTGACCACAGTTGACCGACGACCCCCATCACGGCGCAACTGGACCCCCCTCACCCTCCATCAGCGACGGCGCAGGACACTCCTGCCCTTGGGCTCCGTCGCGGAACAGGACCCACCATGCACGCTCCTTCTCCCCGGGCCCGCAAGATCGCCGGTCTGTCCGCCGCCCCCATCGCCGTCCTCGTGGCCGGCGTGATGGTCTGGCAGGGCTCCACCGCGGCCTTCACCGCCACCACCCGCAACGCCGGCAACTCCTGGGCCACCGGCCAGGTCGCCCTGACCGACGACGACGCAGGCCGCGCCGGCTTCACCGTGGAAAACCTCGTCCCCGGAGCGACCGGTGAGAAGTGCATCGAGGTGACCTCCAACTCCACCGTCGCCGGTGAGGTGCGCGCCTACACCCAGAACCTCTCCGGCTCCGCCGCCGGACTGCAGGACCACATCGACCTGCGCGTCGAGCGCGGCACCGGCGGTTCCTTCGACAACTGCGACGACTTCAGCCCCGTGCCCGGCGCCCTGCCGGCCCAGTCGCTGTCCACCCTGGCCCAGGTCAACAACGACTACGCCACCGGCGGCGCCCGGTGGCAGACGGCCGGCACGGCCGGGGAGTCGACGACCTACCGCGGCACTTGGACGTTCGACACCACCGGCCTGACCCCGCAGCAGATCGACGCCCTGCAAGGCGCGAACGTGAGCGTGGACCTGGTCTGGGAGCTGCAGAGCAACGACCCCGCCTGATCCCTCCTCGTGACGAGCCGGACCCACCACGAGCCCAGCCCCACCGCCGAGCCGACACCTGACACGGTGACGGCCGCGCTGTGGGGCTGGGTCCGGCTGTGCACCGGCGCCGCCGCCCAGATCTACCTCGTGCTGCTGGCCACCCTGACGGCCATCGCCCTGATCCCGGCCCTGTTCGGCTGGCACTCCACCGTCATCGAGACCGGGTCGATGGAACCGCACATCGACCCGGGTGACGTCGTCGTGCTCGCCGACCTGCCGGATGATCAGCCGGTGCCGCTCGGTGGGGTCGTGCAGTTCATCAGCCCCGCCGAGGCCCAGCCCAGCGGGGTGGAGCGCCCGATCCTGCACCGGATCGTGATCGACCACGAGGATGGCACCTACGCCACCGCCGGAGACGCCAATGCCGAGGTGGACTCCACCCCGCTGGTCCGCGAGCAGATCATCGGCCAGGCCCGCCTTCTGGTTCCGTTCATCGGGCTCCCCTCATTGTGGCTGGGTGCCGGCCAGCACCTGTCCCTGGGCCTGTGGGCCGCAGCCACCGTGGCGGCCTTGCTGATTGCTCTGGCCGTCTTCGTCCCGCGGGCACGCGACGACGACGACCAGGAGGGCGAGGAAGTAGAGGACGACACTCAGGAGCTTCCGGTGCTCGCCCGCCGCGGCGCCCTGGCCGTGGCCGGCACCGCGGTCCTGGCCGGGCTGACGGCCTGGCCGGTGCCGCCGAGCACCGCGGCGTTCACTGCTCGAACCGGCACCAGCGCTTCCTGGCGATACGTGGGCATGCCGGCGATCACCCTGGGGCGAGCCAGGGACTACGCGCTCCTGGCCTCCGGTCGCCTCACCGACCACACCCCCGGCGGGCACCCCACCTCGGTCGGCGGCAGTGTGGGCACCTACCCCGGTCTGGCCATCGAGAATCTGCAGTCCAGCGGATCTCGGCGCAACGTCACCGGGACGGTCGAGCCCGGCACCACGGCGGCCGCCGGCGCCATGACCGACGCCCGTGCCCTCGAGGCCGCCCTGCTCGCCCGCCCGGCGACTGTCAGCCGCCCCACGGTGCTGACGGGCAGGATCACGCCGGGGATCTACACGAGCACCACCGGGACCTTCACCGTTACCGGTGACCTGACCCTGGATGCCCAAGGGGACCCTGGCGCGCAGTTCATCTTCCGTGCCGCCACCATCACCGCCGCGGACGGCAGCCGCGTGCTCCTGAGCAACCAGGCAAGAGCGGCCAACGTCTACTGGGCTTCGACCGGCAGCATCACCCTGGGCATCAGCACCACCGCCCGGGGTGCTTACCTGGCTCGCGGCAGCATCGCGGCCAACACCACCACCGGCAGCCCCACCCAGCGGCTCACCCTGGAGGGACGCCTGATCAGCCTGGGCACTGCCGCCGGCGGCGGGGTCGTCGAGGTAAACCGACCCATCATCACGATCCCCACCTGAGACGACGCGAACTCCACACGGTGTTAAAGCCTTCGCCTCCTCTGGGCCTCCTCCACCGTTAAAGCGACAGTCCCCGGCGTCTCGACCTCGGCGAGGGAGAGCACCTCGGTCCCGCCGTATCTCAGCTGGGTGATGGCCCTCATCGTTCTGCGCGGATGCCGAGTGCGTGAGTTCATGGTGTTCTCCTGTCTCAGTCGGTTCATGGGCATCGCCGGAGGGTTGAAGGGTGCAGTTCCAGTCATCGGTGAGCCGTGACCGGCGCCCTCTGCTGCCGCACTGAGTGCACGACGGCGGCCGTCGCGAGAGGGACGACAACATAGGCGGCCATCACGATCAGGCTCGCCTGTGCGGAGAGGTAGGCACCTTGCATCTCGGCTGCTCCGGTGGTGAGGAGTGCTGAGGACGCCGGCAGCGGTAGGCGGCTGACGATGGTCTCCGCCCACACCAGGCGGATGAAGCTGAGGATGCCGGGCAGCAGCAGGACGAGCAGTCCGTTCCGGAAGGCGATCGCACCGATGTGCTCCGCGGCGGTGGTGCCGCCGCAGCGCTGGGTGAGCTCGTGTGCCTCGATCATGACCGAGACCTTCCTGGGCGGTGGCGGGCCTGTGTGCGCATCCCATGACCTGACCTTCCGGTAGGGGTCTTGGCAGGCCCCCACGCGACGTCCCGGTGGTAGTTGGTGTCCCACCGCCAGGAGGCCCGCACCGCGGCACCGAGGCAGATGGCTGTGAACAGGACGGGGACTCTTCTTGGGTTCACGTTTGCTGCTGGATGCGAGCGGCTTCCCGGTCCGGGCTGGTCGCCATGGTTGCCGGCGACGCGGTGCGCGGCCAGGTCCAGGCGGAGCGCAGGATGAAGACCAGGAGCAGCACCTCGATGGTGATGTGGAAGCCGTAGTAGAAGGCCCAGTCCAAGGACGTACCTGCCGCGTTGAACACCATGACGGGGATGTAGAGCGCTGCCACGACGAGGTTCGCGGCGCGGTTCACACCGGCGGGCAGCGTCATGGAGAGCACCACCATCAGGGCCGGGATCCCGATGACCACGACGAAAAGGGTCAACAACGTCGGGGTGATGGCGAACTCGAAGATGCCGCCACCCCGGATCTGGTCGATGGCGCCGGGCTGGTAGAGGTGGAAGTAGTCGATGTAGATGACGAAGAACATCAAGCTGGTCCAAGCTGCCGCGAGTTTGGCCTGCACCGGGATCCGCTGGTCTTCCAGCGCGGTGGTGTGTCGACGTGTTCTCATCATGGGCTCCGTTGTGGTGGTGAGGACCGGCAGGTCCTCGGGTTTCGTCGAACGCGCGACTTACGATTGTAAGGGGTGATCACCAGCGTAGACTTACAGGCGTAAGTGCGCAAGGATGGGAAAATGACGCGACGCACACCACTGAGCAGGGAGAGGATCATCGACGCCGCCGCCGCGGTCGCCGACCGCGCGGGTGTCGCCGCCGTGAGCATGCGCAGTGTCGCGAAGGCGCTCGGCGTCGAGGCGATGTCGCTCTACCATCACGTCCCCAGCAAGGAGGCGCTGCTCGACGACCTCGCCGACTGGGTGTTCGAGAGGATCGAACTGCCCCAGGTCGGCGCTACCTGGCGAGAGGCGCTGACCGGCCGGGCACGATCGGCACGGTCGGTGCTCACCGCCCATCCGTGGGCGCTCGGGATGATGGAATCGCGCCCCCACCCCGGCCCAGCGCTGCTGCAGCACCACGACCGTCTCCTCGGCGTGCTGATGACCGAGGGCTTCAGCGCCGCGCTGGCAACACACGCGTTCTCCGCGATCGACGCCTACGTGTACGGGTTCGCGCTGACGTGGACGAGCCTGCCGTTCGAACCGGGGGACGGCGCCGAGGAAGCGTTCGCCCTCAAGGTCGCGGCGTCGGCGGAGCTGTATCCGCACATTGCGCGCTCGCGCGCCGAGCTGCTGGGCGATGGCGCCTACGCGTTCGCGGACGAGTTCGACTATGGGTTGGAGCTGCTCCTGGAGGGCCTGGAGCGCCGGGTCGCCGACGAGAGCCCCGCGCGAGGCGAGTGCTAGCGCATGGCCGTGCGGACATGAGAGCGATCGTCCATGACCGCTACGGGTCGCCCGATGTGCTGCGGCTCGACGATATCGCCACGCCGACCCCGGGGAGAGGCCAGGTGCTCGTGCGGGTAATCGCGACCTCGGTCAATCTGAGCGATTGGGAGGGGCTGCACGGGTCGCCCGCCTATGCCCGATTCGGCGGCCTGTTCAGACCCGCCCGCCGCACACTCGGTTCGGACATCGCGGGAGTGGTCCAGGCAGTGGGCGCAGGGGTCACGCTGTTCCGGGTCGGTGACGATGTCTACGGCGACAATCTCACTCTGAAAGGCGGCTTCGCGGAGTACGCCGTGGCGCCCGAGCACGCTCTCGCGCTCAAGCCGGCCGGACTGTCATTTGCCGAGGCGTCGACACTGCCGCAGTCGGGGGCGATCGCGGTGCAAGCCGTTGCGCGCGCGAAGCCCGGTGAGCGGATGCTGATCAACGGCGCAGGCGGAGGAACTGGGGCGTTCGCGCTCCAGCTCGCCGCTGCTTCCGGCATCCGTGTCACGGCCGTGGACAACGCCGGCAAGCTCGACTTCATGCGATCCCTGGGGGCCGCCGAGGTCATCGACCATCGCGCCGACGACTTCACGCGCACCGGTCCGTACGACCTCATCATCGACCTCGTCGCCCGACGGTCGGTGTTCGCGTATCGCCGTGCGCTCGCCCCCGGTGGCACGTACCTGATCGTCGGCGGGACGACGCGCGCCCTGCTGCGAGTGGTGACGGTCGGCGCACTGATCGGCGCGATGACGGGTCGGCGTTTGGGGGTTCTTGCCGTCAAGCCGGGGCCGGCGCATTTCTCGCCTCTTGCCGACCGATGCATCGCGGGAGATGTCCGTATCTACATCGACCGCGTGTTCCCGCTCGAGCAGGTGCCCGAAGCGCTCACCTACGTCGGCGACGGGCACGCGCTCGGCAAAGTGGTGGTCGAGGCGGGGACAGGTGCCGACTGAAGACCGCGCGAACCGACGAGAGGGTCAATCCCCACACTTCGGGGAGCCGGAAGGCCGCGGCGACGAACAGCAGACCGGTTTGCACGAGGTCTTCGAACCGGTCGATGATGCCGGCGAACAGCAGGACGACCACGACCGTGGGGGCCACGTACAGCCACAGATCTTGGATGTGGAATCGCGCCCCGACCCCGGTCCAGGGCTGCTGCAGCACCACGACCATCTCCTCGGTGTGCTGATGGCTGAGGCCTTCAGCGCCGAGGACGCGTTCCCTTGCGGCGCATGCTCCCCAGGTATCGGCGGGGCGCTACAGAGCGTGGAGGTATCGCCGGGTGTATTGCTGCTGCAGGCGATGGCTGATCGGTGCCAGGGCGCGGGACCACCAGACGCCTGGCCGGGAGAAGGCGGTGATGGTGAACACGACCGCGTCATCGTCCCGCCAGTCGAGGCAGAACCTCTCCTCGCCCTGCTCGGGGTGGCCTTGCAGGGTCCCGTAGGCGAAGCCCCGCCGGCGCTCCTCCTCCACCACGTAGATCACCTGGCATCCGAAGGAGATCCGCAGCATGTGCCGGCCCAGGCGCAGACGGACGCGGCTACCCTGCTCGACCCGGGGTGTGGTGGCCTCGACGGTTAGGCCGGCTGCTCGGTGCATCTGCCAGCTCATCAGGCGTTCGGTGGCGCGGCGGAACATCGACTCCCCGTGTCCGAGGACTCGCTGGGCCCTCAGATGGTCGTATCCGTCGGGCAACTGCCCGGCGGTAGCGCCGACCTCCGGGTAGGTCAGTGGGCGGTCGAGCAAAGTCATAGCGCTCACTATGCCAAGGGAGCGCTTTGCATATGGCCTGGCTGCCGGTCACGGCCTATGAGGGGGACGTTGCAGAATGGGTTGGTTTTCACCGTGTTTGCCAGGAAGCGGGCCAAAGGGTCTTACGGGTTCAGATGAAGAGGGCGCGGTTGAGGCGTACGCCGTATTCGGCGTCGAGGTTGGTGGTGGCGTCCCCGACTCGTTCCTGGATGGCGGCGACGGCCAGGTCGCGTCGCGTCGGCGATCGCCTCGCGTCCGCTGCCCCCCACTGCTCCGGCATCTCTTCGAGGGCGAGGTCGGTGCAGTAGCACGGGGTGCCCGGCTGCTGGCGCCACGGCTGCGTCAACGGGCCCGCGTCGAAGGCGTCGAAGCCGGTGGCTTCGACGAGGGCCATGCCCACGGCCCGGTGGTGGTCGTCATCGGCTGCCACGGGGATGGCGATGCGGTCCGGACTGCCTGCCGGTTGACCCTTGGCTGCGAAGGAGGGGGAGCCGATGGCGTTCCACGCCTTGACGACCGGTCGCCCCAGCTGTTCGGCCACCCACAGGCTCTCGACCTGACCGGCCTCGATGGCCTCGATCCTGCCGTCGCGCTGCGGATAGTAGTTCGAGGTGTCGATGACCACGGTGCCGGACGGCAGAGCGGTGAGCAGCGGCGCGAGCTGCGGAAGACGGTGCAGGGGAACGGAGAGGATCACGACGTCGACATCGATGACCGCTTCGGCCGCCAGGACCGCACGTCCGCCTGAGGCCAGCACCTCGGCCCCGATCGTTTCGGGCCCGCGCGAGTTGGCGACCTCGACGTCGTGTCCGGCTGCGCTCAACCGCTGGGTCAGGGTGGTGCCGATGTGCCCGGTGCCCAGAATGCCGATCTTCATGGTCTGTCTCCTTTGCTGCAGGTGGATGCCCGATGGGGGCGAGGGGGTGTGGGTCAGGCCGTTGCGGCCGGGGCCGTGAGTGTGGGTTCCGCGGGGGTGTGCGGGTCGACCGATCGGGGGCGGCGCACGAACAGGGTGGCGAGAGCCGAGGCGGAGGCGACGACGGCCGCGGCGGTGAAGGCGGCTTGTGCGGCCGAGACGGACTGGGCCAGGTCCAAGGGGCCGGTGCCGTGTGCGGTGGACCCAAGGGTGTAGGCGGAGACGAGCACGGCGGTGCCGGCCGCGCCACCGAGCTGCTGGATGGTGCCGAAGGCCGCGCTGCCGTGGGGGTACAGATGGGCGGGCAGTGCCGACAGTGCGGCCGTGGTCAGCGGGCTCCACATCAGTGCCTGCCCGATGATCATGGTGATGTAGGCGATGAGCAGCGTCGAGACGGCCGTGCCGGAGTCGATGCGGCTCAGGAACCACAGGGAGGCGGCCACGATGAGTGCCCCGGGGACCGCCAGGGGCCGGGGGCCGAGGCGGTCGTAGAGCCGCCCGCCGCTGGCCGAGACCACGGCGATCGTGATGCCACCGGGCACGAGGAAGAGCCCGATCTGCAAGGTGCCCAACCCGCTGACACTGCTCAGCAGCAGCGGGAAGACGACTCCCGTGCCGAAGGCCGTCATGGTCAGGGCCAGCATCACCAGCAGCGGCACCGTGAAGGACTTCACGGCGAAGATCCGCACGTCCAGCAGCGCGTCGTCGGTGCGCTGGAGCGCCCGCTGCCGCAGGACGAACGCGGCGACGCCCAGGACGCCGACGAGGATCGGCAGGGAGGGGGAGACGGGGGTGTGGCCCGAGGTGGACTCCCCGATGGTGGCCAGCCCGTAGACCAGTGCGCCGAACCCCGCAGCCGAGAGAACGAGGGAGAGCACGTCGAGCTTGATCGGCTCCGGTGTGGTGATGTTGCGCAGCTTCACCGCGCCCAGCACGAGCCCGGTCAGGGCGACCGGCACCATCAGCAGGAACAACCACCGCCAGCTCAGCTGGGACAGGACCAGGCCCGAGACCGCCGGGCCCAGGGCCGGTGCTGCGGAGGAGACGATCACGACCAGCGCCATGAACCGGCCCTGGCGGGCCGCCGGAACCAGGCGCATGGTGGTGGCCATCAGCAGCGGCAGGAAGACGGCGGTGCCGATGGCCTGGATGATCCGGCCGGTGAACAGGACCCCGAAGCCGGGGGCGAGGGCGGCGAGCACCGTCCCTGCAGTGAAGAGCGACATCGCGGTCAGGAAGACGGTGCGCAGGTGGAACTTGCGCATCACGAAGCCGGTGGCCGGGATCAGGACGGCGAGGGTGAGCAGGTAGCCGGTGGTCAGCCACTGCCCGGTCGTCGCGGTGATCGCCAGCTCCTCGATGAGGGTGGGCAGCGCGACCCCCAGCAGCATCTCGTTCAGCAGCACGATGAAGGTCGAGGCCATCAGCAGCCCCAGGACGAGGCCATCACCGGGGGCCAGTTTGTCGCGCGCATCCACGACCTGGGAAGTGCTCAGAACGGGGGGCTCGGTGTCGGGCTGTGGGTCGATCGACGCCTGGCGGGTGGTCATCGGGGGCTCTCTTTCATCACGCTGTGGTTCGGCCTCGAGGAGGAATCCGGGCAACCCGGGTCCCTGTGGTCAATGGCGGGGGAGAGGCGTAACCTCAAACGGAGAACGCCTCCGCATCAGTAAAGCGGAGAGTAACTCCGTTTGACAAGTGGTTGCCTCTCTCCCTGCCGGTGATCGTGGCCACGTCTCGGGTGGGGGTTGGCGACTGGGGTCTGTGGGTCAATGGCGCAGCATCGGTGGCGTTGGTGCGGGGGTCATGCCCGGAGTGCGTGCCGCAGTTCCCAGATCGAGTCCCCGGCCGTGGTGCAGTGCGGTGGCTGGGGCTGAGCTGGTTCTGCAGGTGGCCGGAGGTGTGGATCCTGCCGGGCGGAACACCGCGGGTCTTGATGTAAAAGACGCCCTCGCTTGCCCTCGACGACCATGCGGAGATAGTCTCCACTTACTCGAGGAGAGGAGCCCGACCATGACCGAGGCAGAGACCGGCACGCGCCGGCCGCGCACCGACGCACGGCGCAACCGCACACGCATCCTCGAAGTCGCCGAAGAGTTCTTCGCCGAGGCCGGCATCACCGGGTCCCTGGACGCGCTGGCCAAGCGGGCCGGCGTGGGAGCCGGAACCCTCTACCGGCACTTCCCCAACCGCGACGCCCTGCTGGCCGCCCTGCTGCAGGCCCGCAACGAGGAGCTGGAGGCCCAGCTCGAGGCCCTCAGGCAGGAGACCGACGCGGCGGTTGCTCTGGAGCACTGGCTGGACGCGCTGGGGGAGTGGGTGACCGCCTTCGACGGACTGCCCGACCCCCTGCGGGCGGCACTGTCCCAGGAGTCCTCCCCGCTGGCGATCACCTGCCAGGGCTTCATTGCGACCACCGAGGAGTTCCTCGGCGCGGCCCAGCGCGAGGGCACAGCCCGGTCGTGGGTGCGCGGGCGGGACCTGTTCCTGGCCGCCCTGGCCACGGCCTGGGTGCGCGGGGCAGCCATGGCCGACGAGGCCTCGGCCCAGGCCGTGCGCGAGATGATCCGCTCCGGCTGGGCCACACCCCGACCCGAAGACGCCCCTGCGAACTGACCAGCACGGGCAGCCACGGGACCGCCCACGCAGCCCAGCGTCGAGCGCGGTGTTCCTCGGAACGAAGCGGCAACGACCGCGGAGTCCATGGGGAGTCCCAGACATCGGCCCGCCGGCACGTCGTGAACCGCCAACGACGGGACCTGCGCCCCAGTGAACGTCACCACCCCGACCCCATTCCACCTATCCCGGAGCGAGGACTCGTCATGCCCACCCTTGGAATCATCGGCAGCGGGAACATCGGTGCGGCCATCGCCCGCCTGGCGACAGCGGCCGGCACCCCGGTCGTCGTCGCCAACTCCCGCGGTCCCGAAACCCTCATCGATCTCGTTGCCGAGTTGGGCCCGCTGGCCACCGCCGGTGCCGTCGAGCAGGCGGCTGCCGCCGGGGAGTTCGTGGTGCTGTCCGTGCCGCTGACCGCGACGACCGCGATCCCGGCGGCCCTGCTGGAGGGAAGGACGGTGGTCGACACCAGCAACTACTACCCGTTCCGCGACGGGCGCATTCCCGTCCTCGATGCGGACGAGTTCACCACCGGCGAGCTCGTCCAGCGCCACTTCGCCGGAGCCCAGCTGGTCAAGGCGTTCAACAACATCCTCGCCCACCACATCCCCGCCCTGGCCCGCCCCGCCGGGGTGCCTGACCGCACCGCACTGCCCATCGCGGGCAACGACGCCGCGGCGAAGACTCGAGTGGCGGCACTGATCGATCGGTTCGGCTTCGACACCGTCGACACCGGCACCCTGGCCGAGAGCTGGCGGTTCGAGCCTGAGGCCGCCGCCTACACCCGCCTCTACCTCGCCGATCCCACCACCCCCGATGAGCGCCTGCTCGAGGCCCCCGCCGGGACCGTGCCGGCCGCCCGGCTGGTCTCCGCCCTCGAGGGCGCGCAGCGGGTACGGGTGGCCGAGCGCACCTTCTGACCCGGCCGGAGGTCGGCACGGTGGCCCACTGATTTCACCGCGACATCTGTCCCCGCGGTTGCCCAGCGCTCGTCCACCTTCCGGAGCAGGGTTCCCGGCCCTTTGACAATCCGGAGACTTTCTCCGTATCGTTGGAGCGAGTATACGGAGAAAGGCTCCGTTTAAGTGCCCTCTCACTGGAGACTCCTCGATGACCAGCCCGCAGATGATCCTCGGCATGCAGCTCGGCAACGGCTACGGCTCCCAGCCCGCCGCCTGGCGGGCCCCCGGGGTGGACCCGTCCAACTACACCGACTTCGACGCCCAGGTCCGCTACGCCCAGGCCGCCGAACGCGGGAAGTTCGCTTTCCTGTTCCTGCCCGACTTCCTGGCCCTGAGCGGGGACCCGGAGCACGAGGCACCCATGCTGACCCTGGAACCCATGATGACGCTGGCGGCGATCGCTCGGGGCACCCGGCGCATCGGGCTGGTGGCCACCGGCTCGACGACCTTCAACGAGCCCTACAACCTCGCCCGGCAGTTCAAGGCCCTGGACGTGATGAGCCACGGCCGGGCCGGCTGGAACGCGGTGACCACCAGCGACCCCAGCTCCGCGGCCAACTTCGGCCGCCAGATCGCCGCCCGACCACAGCGCTACCAGCGCGCCCACGAGACCATCCAGATCACCCAGGCGCTGTGGGGCAGCTGGCAGCCCGACGCCTGGCACAAGGACCCCGCCACCGGGCGGTTCGCCGACCCGGGCAAGATCCAGGCGATCAACCTGGGCGGGGAGCACGTCGCCTCCCAGGGGCCGCTGCCCATTCCGCCTTCGGAGCAGGGCCAGCCGGTGATCTTCTCCGCCGGCGGCGGGGCGAACGGGCTCGAGATAGCCGGCCGGTACGCCAGCGCGGTTATCGGCGCGGTGTTCACCATCGAGGACGCCCGGGCCCAGCGCGAAGCCATCAGGGACGCTGCACGACGGGCCGGACGGAACCCTGACGAGGTGAAGTTCTTCGCCGGGGTGATGCCGGCCATCGGCCCCACCAAGCGCGCCGCCCTGGACCGCCGCGTGGCCCTGGGCGAGCTCATATTCCCGGCCCGTGTCCCGTACCTGGGGTCCATGCTGGGACTGGAGCTGGAGGTCGGTCAGCTGGACCGGCCGCTGACTCCCGCCCAGCTGGCCGCCGCCCGCCCCAACCCCTTCGATCCCCGCTCCCCGCGAGCGCTGGAAGTCGCCCGCGAAGGGTGGACCATCCGCGACGTTCTCGCCCACGGGGTCATCGACTACCACCCGACCCCGGTGGGTCCTGCCTCCGTGACCGCCGACCACCTGCAGGAGTGGTTCGAGGCCGGGGCGGCCGACGGCTTCTGGGTCTCCATCGACGTCTACGAGGACGGGATCGACACCTTCGTCGACGAGGTCGTGCCCATCCTGCAGGAGCGCGGGCTCTACCACCACGACTACGAGGGCCCCACCCTGCGCGAGAACCTGGGAGCCCACGAGCAGTACGGGTTGGACGCCCGGCTCACGGACCCGGCCCGATGACCCCGGCCATGCAAACAGCAGCCGACCGGCAGGACATCGACCCCCGGGCCTTCCGGGACTCCCTGGGGCACTACGCCTCCGGGATCACGATCATCACCGGCCATGATGAGCAGGACCCGAACGCGCTCGAACCTCTGCTGTATTTCCAGGGACGGTACCGCCGCCTGGGCCCGGACGAGACACCCTGAGGCACATCACCGTGCACTGAGGGCGAGGGCTCCACCACACCTTCAGGGCCGGAACAGTCGCTGATTGACTCGTGGGCAGTGGAGTCAAGAGCGGCTTCTTCCCCACCGCTTCACAAGTGGCCCGTTAGCGGCCTACCGTGCTGCGGTAGAGGTTGCTCACCGCTGCGGCTCGTCCGCGGCGCGCCCGGCGCCCCCGGAACAACCGGTGGCCACCGGGTTCTGCGGAGGGGAGCAGCCGACGAGCCTGGGCGGCCAGCCGCGGACGTGCCTGTGACGATCATGAGATCCGCTGACCTGTGCTGTGGGGTCGGCCGGCTGTTGGCACCGCCCTTCGACGTCCAGGAGAACCAGCCATGAGTCCCCGCATCCGCCCCGCTGCGACTTCTGACCTGGACGCTGCGGCACGGGTCCTCGCCGCTGCCTTCGAGACGTACTCGTGGACGCGGTGGACCGTTCCCGCAGACGGCTACCGCACGCGTCTGGAGGAGATCCAGCGACTGTATCTGTCGCACACCCTCGAGCACGGCCTCGTGCTCGTGGACGAGCAGGTGAGTGCGGTCGCCGCTTTCCTCCCGGCGGATGCGGCGGACCCACCAGCACCGACACAGCATCGGATCGCCGAACTCCTCGGGGCACGTCTGACTGCCCTCACCGGCCTGGATCTGCCTGCCGCCCCGGTGGGCTCATGGACCCTCGAGACGGTCGGCGTTCACCCTGCCCGGCAAGGCGCGGGTTTGGGAACAGCGGTCATCGTAGCGGGCCTGGCACTGATTGACCGGCGCGGGGAGCCCGTCGTACTGGAGACCTCGGACGAACGAAACGTGCACCTCTACCAGCGTCTTGGATTTGCCACCACCGCCACCACTGCGATCCCGGCAGGTCCCGTCGTCTACTCGATGAGCCGCACGGCGTCGCGTGGGTGAAGGAGCGCCTTCCCTCTCCCCGAGGATCCTCTGGGCACGGACGGTAGAACGCACGCTCGGGGTTCGAAGCGGGCTCATCACTCATTGATGCCCACAACTGTGGTGCCGGCCTCGACGTCAGTGCTCACCACGGCGCCGGCGCGGACGTGGCGAACGAGACCCCGGCGAGTTCCTCGGAGACCCTCCAGATACGTTCGGCCGCCTGCAGATCGCGCAGGGGGCGGAACAGGGCGTGCCGGCCCGGGCCGCCGCCGAGATTCCCCGGTCCCTTCGGCCCGTACAACAGCCCGCCGCGGGCCTGCAGCGAGGTAGCAGCCATCAGCGCCGGCAGCTGCGCACTGTCGACGGTGCCCGCCAGGATCCCCGCTCGGGACAGGCGGCGGATCACGGCGATGTTGGGGGTGTCCCGCTCCCTGCCGATCTCCGGCCGCGCCGCCATCAGGCTCGTCGGGGCGACACCAGGGTGCGAGAGATTGCTGGTGATGCCCCAGCCGCAGGCGCCGCTGCGCCGGTCCAGCTCGAGCCCGAAGAGGCCCAGGGCGATCTTCGACTGGCTGTAGGCGCGCATGCCGGCGTAGGAGGTCTCCCAGTTCATGTCGCTCCAGTTCACCTCCCCGCTTCTGGCCGCGATGCTGATCTGCGAGGTGACCCGGGCCCGGCCCGCGACGAGCAGCGGCAGCAGGTGCGCCACCAGCGCAACGTGTCCGAGGTGGTTGGTGCCCAGCTGCAGCTCGATCCCGTCGTCGGTGACCTGGCGCTCCGGCGGGGTCATCACCCCGGCGTTGTTGATCAGCAGATGGATGGGGTGCCCCTCACCGCGCAGCTGCTCGCCCAGGGCGGCCACCGAGCGCAGCGAGGACAGGTCCATCTCGCGCAGTGACACCTGGGCGGTCGGGTGCTCGGCACGGATGCGGGCGACGGCGGCTTCGCCCTTGGCGCGGTTGCGGACCGGCAGGACCACCTCGGAGCCGGCGGCGGCGAGCCGACGCGCGATGCCGAAGCCGATCCCGTCGCCGGCTCCGGTGACGACGGCGCGCCGCCCGGACAGATCGGGCACGGTGTACTGCGGTGTGCGAGGCATGACGTTGCTCCTGTGGTCGTGGTGATCGGGCGTGAACGGCGTCAGGGTCGGATGGTGTCAGGGGCGAGCGGGGCGGGGGGCGCGGGGCGTGGACCCGGTGGTGGGCCTGCCCACCGCGCGGCGGGCGAGGACCACGGTGACGGCGAAGTGGACGGCGAACAGCGCCGGGACGCCGACCTGGATCGCGGCCAGGACCGCGAGCTGGCTTTCGAGGTAGAACAGCACCCGCACGAGCAGGTTCGCGCTGGCCATGACCAGGATGACCAGCGTGCTCACGGTGTACACCCGGCGCAGGTCGCGGTGCTCGCGCCACGCGCTGGGCCCGCCGACCAACGGGTTGACGACGATGCCCATCAGCGGCCGCCGGGCGATCAGCGAGACGACGTGGGCCGCGACGAAGACCGCGGGCAGGAGCGTGGTGGGCAGGAAGAAGGCACGCGCCTCACCCGCGAGGGCCGCCACGCCCGCGCAGACCGCCGCAACCAGCACCCCGGCGATCGCGACCCCCGGCGGCTCGTGGCGCGCCAGGCGCACCGCGCAGGCCAGCACCGCGGTCACGGCCAGCGCAATGAGTGCCGTGCCGAGCCCGGCGACGGCCTCGGCGGCCACGAAAGCGATGGTCGGGGCCGCGGCCACTGCCAGGCCGACCGGTCCGCCCAAGCGGTCCAGGGTCCGGTGTGCGACGGCGCGCCCCGCGGAGCGCTCCACGGGCTCCGGCAGCTCGAGCACGCGGCGCGCTCGCGCGCTGGCACCGGGCGCTGCCTCGCTGGTCCGGGGGCGGCTGAACGGCTCCTTGCCGGGCCGGGGGTGCTGAGGCCGGCGGGTGTCGACGGGCGATGGATTGGCCACGGTGTCCTCCTGGATGGGTCGGGCTGTGCCTCCAGCCTCGGCCGCGGCGCCGACCCCAACCAGGGCCTGTCGATCCACCCCTGGCGCGAACCCGCCGCGCCCGCCACGGTGGTGCCGTTCGCTGTGCCGGCTCAAGGTGGGATCGGCGGGCCGTGGCTGAAGGGTGGTTCTGTGCTGTACGAATGAGCGGGAGGGACGAGGAGCCTTGAGTCGACGGAGAGGTGGGCCGATGATCGACCGGGCAGGAACCGACAGGACAGTGATTGATCGGGCGGGGCTGGCGGAGTTCCTGCGCCGGCGGCGCGAGGCGCTGCAGCCGGAGGACGTGGGGCTGCCTCGGGGGCGGCGCCGGCGGACCAGCGGCCTGCGCCGTGAGGAGGTCGCCGCGCTGTGCCACATGTCGACCGACTACTACGCCCGCCTGGAGCGTGAGCGCGGCCCGCGCCCCTCCGAGCAGATGATCGCCGCCATCGCGCAGGGCCTCCACCTGAATCTGGACGAGCGCGATCACCTCTTCCGCCTCGCCGGGCACCACCCGCCCACGCGCGGAGCGCTCAGCGAGCACATCAGCCCTGGCCTGCTGCGCATCCTCGACCGCCTGGTCGACACCCCCGCCGAGATCGTCACCGAGCTGGGTGAGACGCTGCGCCAGACCCCGATGGGCGTCGCGCTCACCGGCGACGCCACCGGATACACCGGCCCGGCCCGCAGTCTGGGCTACCGCTGGTTCATCGACCCTGGCGCCCGGGCCCTGTACGCGCCCGAGGACCACGCGTTTCTCTCGCGCCTGTACGCCTCGCACCTGCGCACGCTCGTCACCCGGCGCGGGCCCGCCTCCCGGGCAGCGCAGCTGGCCGAGCTGGCCCTGGCGCGCAGTGAGGAGCTGCGGAACCTGTGGGACGCGCACGAGGTCGGTGTCCGGCCCGAGGAGGTCAAGCGCTTCGTGCATCCGCAGGTCGGGACGCTGGAGCTGAACTGCCAGACGCTGTTGGACCCGCAGCAGTCGCACCTGCTGCTGGTGTACACCGCGGTGCCTGGCACCGAGAGCTACGAGAAGCTGCAACTGCTCTCCGTCCTCGGCGCGCAGGAGATCAGCTGACACGTGCCGTGCGGCACGGTTGCCGGCTCAGGCGTTGTCGCGGGCGTCGAGTTCGCCCAGGACGTCGTGGAGCCGGTCGGTGGTGCAGGGGTGCGGTCCGTGCGGTGTGGTGAGGTACTCACGCTCGAGCTGGCGGCAGATCCGGGAGTGCAGCACCTGCAGCTCGGCCAGGCTCAGGCCACCCAGCTCATCGGGGAAGGCCTCCTCCGGTCCCAGGCAGGAGCGTACCCTGCGGTGCGGGCCAGGGGATCGGGCTGGATCGCTCCGATCCGAGGTGAGGGTGGTGGATGCGCTCATGATCGTGTCCTTGTGGCGGAAGAGGCTGTTCTTGCCGGGCGCGGAACTTTCGCGGAGACGGCCGGGAACCTCCCGGCGCGTTCTTCGTGGCCCTGGCCCACAGGGTGAACGAGAACCGACCCTTGTACCCGGAAACCGTCTCGGTGAGAGGTCCTCTGCTGGTCGGGGGGTCAGCGCACACGGAGGTCGTAGCTGAGCACGTCGAGCATCTTGCGCTGGCCGGTGCCGGATTCGCGGATCCACAGCACCCCCAGTTCGGGCAGTTTCTCCTCCACGATCCCGAGGTGGTGCAGCACCCCGTTGGACCAGGCCTCCAGTCGGTTCCCGACGTGCACGGTGGTGAGGTCGTCGATGGACGACACGGTGTCAGCCATGGTGTCCAACCCCTTTCTAGGTCGAGTTGAGCCCTCAGCCTGGGCCACGCCCATGACCAGCCGGTGAGCACCGGGTGGATGGATGGTGGACGCGCAACGGCGCCCGCGGGTCAGTATTCCTCCGTCGTCGACACTCCGCCTGCCGCGAGCAACCCCACCGTCACGCCCAGGGTGCGGGGGATGAAGGGCGCCTTGGCCTGTTCGTATCCCTGCTGGCGGCGGCTCCAGTGCACGGAGCCGCTGGTGTCGGTTCCGGTCGAATAGGTAGCTGAAGTTCCGGTCGAAAAGTGAGCAGCTCGTCCAACGATTGGAGAGTGATCACTGTGGAGGATTGGGCGCTGATCCGTCAGCTGCAGCGGGTGGAGGGCTTGTCGCAGGCGGCGATTGCCAGGAGGTTATCGCTGTCGCGGAACACGGTCGCGAAGGCGCTCCGTTCCACGGACCCGCCGTCCTACGCACCGCGCCCGCCGGTGGAGGGGGCCTTCAGCGAGGTCGAGGCCGCGGTGCGGGATCTGCTGGGCCGTTTCCCGTCGATGCCCACCGCGGTGCTCGCCGAGCGGGTCGGCTGGACCGGGTCGAGGTCGTGGTTCTACGCCAACGTGGCCCGGTTGCGCCCGGGCTACCGACTCGCGGATCCGGCGGACCGGCTGATCCATCATCCCGGGGAGCAGATCCAGTGCGATCTGTGGTTCCCGGGCCGGCTGATCCCGGACCACGCCGGGGTGGCCCGGGACTTCCCGGTGCTGGTGATGGTTGCCTCCCACTCCCGCTACGCGTCGGCGGTGGTGCTGCCCAGCCGCAGGACCGGGGACCTGCTGGCGGGGATGTGGTGGTGCCTGGCCGAGGGCTTCTCCGCGGTGCCGCGGCAACTGTTGTGGGACAACGAGGCCGGCATCGGCCGCGGCGGCAAGCTCGCCGAGGGCGTGGCCGGGTTCTGCGGGGCACTGGGGGTGCGCCTGGTGCAGGCCCGCCCCTACGACCCCGAGACCAAGGGCGTGGTCGAGCGGTTCAACGGGTACCTGGCCACCTCGTTCCTGCCCGGGCGCACCTTCGCCGCCCCGGGGGATTTCCAGGACCAGCTCACCGGCTGGCTGGTCATCGCCAACCAGCGCACCCACCGCACCACCCGCACCCGCCCGGTGCAGGCCATGGCCGCCGAGCGGAACACGATGGGGCCCCTGCCACCGGTGGACCCGGTGTACGGGCACCGGTTCACCACGCGCCTGCCCCGGGACTACTTCGTCACTGCCGGCGGGGCCGCCTACTCCGTGCACCCGGGCGCGATCGGGCGCCTGGTCGAGGTGGTCGTGGACCTGCACACCGTCACCGTCACCTGTGCTGGGCGCACTGTGGCCGCCCACCAGCGGGCCTGGGGATCCGGGGCCACCGTCACGGACCCGGCCCACGTGGCCGCCGCGGCCGCGATGCGCCGGACCCACCAGGCCGCAGCCACCGCCGGCACCACAGGCACCGGCCGCAGCGGGCAGGTGGAGGTCGCCGATCTCGGGGTCTACGACCGGCTCTTCGGGATCGAGGTCGCCTGATGCGCCCGACCACCGAGCCCGCTGGACGGGCGCTGACGGATGCGGACAAGCAAATCCTCCACCACGCCCGGGAACTGAAGGCCCCCCGGATCGCCGCCGACTACGCCCGGATCGCCGACACCGCCCGGGCCCAGCAGTGGAGCCTGGAGGAGTACCTCGCCGCCGTACTGGGGACCGAGGCCGCCGCCCGGGCCGCCTCGGGGGCCGCGCTGCGGATCAAGGCCGCCGGATTCGAGGCGATCAAGACGCTCACCGACTTCGACTTCACCGCCCAGCCCTCCCTGGACCGCGGTGTGATCGCGCGCCTGGAAGCCGGGGCGTACCTGGTGCAGGCCGGCAACGTGGTGCTGCTGGGGCCCCCGGGAACCGGCAAGACCCACGTGGCCACCGGGTTGGGGATCGCCGCGGCCCGGACCGGGCACCGGGTCGCGTTCAACTCCGCCACCGGTTGGATCACCCGCCTGCACACCGCCCACGCCACAGGGCGCCTGGAGGCGGAACTGGCCAAGATCGCCAGGATCCCGCTGGTCATCATCGACGAGCTGGGCTACGTGCCGATCGAGGCCGAGGCGGCGAACCTGTTCTTCCAGCTGGTCTCGACCCGCTACGAGAAGGCCTCGCTGATCATCA
This sequence comes from Kocuria rosea, assembly GCF_006094695.1. Taxonomy (NCBI): domain Bacteria; kingdom Bacillati; phylum Actinomycetota; class Actinomycetes; order Micrococcales; family Micrococcaceae; genus Kocuria; species Kocuria rosea. Next base: position 1,937,020 of record NZ_CP035103.1, read on the forward strand.
CCTCGAACCTGCCCTTCTCGAGATGGGGCGAGGTCTTCGGGGACACCACGATCGCCGCGGCCATGATCGACCGCATCGTCCACCACGCCGAGATCATCACCACCAAGGGCACCAGCTACCGCATCCGGCACACCAGCATCGAGACCCTGCCTTCCGTCACCGAGACCGGACCGACAAACTAGAACAACCCCGCGAGGTGCTCACTATTCGCACGGACAAACAGCTCAAACTTCGAGCGGAACCGACAGCTGGTCCGATGTGGTCGTGGTGTGCCGGCACCTTGTGGTGATCCGCCACAATCCGGTTCCCCGTGACAGCCTGTCCAGGACCACGAAGGGCGCAGGCGGGCTCCGCCCGGTGGGCTCTGTCCTGGCACTGGCATCGTGCTGGCACAGCCCCAGTCTGCGACGCGTCGATGACCTCCCGGTGGCCATCGGATGGACAACAGGTGCGGTGTCTCACCCCGAAGTGCCCGGGGTGCCCGTCTCTGCGATCTCATTCGCACGCCATGATCACGATGCGCGGTCGGTGTCAGCCGGTGCAGAACACCCATGACGGTCTGCCCGCTCCCTGCGCCGACGCCAGGAGCCCGACGGGGGCGCGGGGAACGGTCCGCTGGATCCGCCCTGGTCAGCGACCGCCGTCCGGCCTCCGTATCCGGAGCAGTCCCCGCAGAGACCACACCGTGGGCAACCACCCGTGCGGGAGCCCCCGAAGGGACAACCTCCGACGACGCCACGGAAGCTGCCGCCGCCGCCGGCGGCAAGCGGCGGCTGGTCGGGATCGACGCGGCCCGCGGCCTGGCACTGATCGGCATGGTCTCCATCCACATCCTGCCCGCCTGGGACCCGGAGACCTTCGCCCCCACCGCCCAGTGGACGCTCTTCGCCGGACGCTCCGCCGCCCTGTTCGCGCTGTTGGCCGGGGTGAGCCTGGCCTTCACCTCCGGAGGACGCACCGCCCACACCGGCCGGGCGATGAACGCCACTGGGGCCGGGATCCTGGTCCGGGCCGGGTTGATCACCGCCCTGGGCCTGGCGATCAACCCGCTGATCCCGGGCGCCACCGCCGAGGAGATCCCGGCGATCAACATCCTGATCTACTACGGGACCTTCTTCGTCCTGGCCATCCCGTTCCTGAGCCTGTCCGCCAAGGCCCTCTTCCGCTGGGCGGCGGTGTTCGCCCTGGCCGCCCCGGTGCTCATGCACGCCACCCGTGAGGCCCTGCCGGCCGCCGCGGCGCTCAACCCCGGCTTCGCCGACCTGGCCGCCGACCCCGGGGCCACCCTCGCCCACCTGCTGCTGACCGGCACCTATCCGGCCCTGCCGTACCTGGCCTACCTGCTGGTCGGTCTGGGGATCGGGCGGCTGAACCTGGCCGGCATCCAGGTCCAGGCCGGCCTGCTGCTGGTCGGCCTCGGGGTCGCCGTGGTGGCGTGGCTGGCCTACTGGGTGCTGATCCTCCAGGCCGGCGGCTACGACCAGCTCATGACCCACACCCCGGCCCTGACCGAGGACGGGATCGACGACATCATCGTCTTCGGCCCGGACCCGGTGCTGCCGACCACCACCTGGTGGTGGCTGGCGATTGCGGGTCCGCACACCAACACGCCCCTGGCCCTGGCGATGGGCCTGGGCTCGGGGGCGGCCGTGCTCGGGGGCTTCCTCCTGCTCACCCGCCGCTTCGGGAGCTGGGTGCTGCCGCTGAGCGCGATGGGCACCATGACCCTCACCCTGTACTCGGCTCATCTGCTGGCCCTGTCCGCCGAGGTGCACTACGACCAGCCCTACCTGTGGATCTTCCTCCAGATCGGGGTGGCCGCGCTTTTCGCCACCGCCTGGCACCGCACCCTCGGACAGGGACCTCTCGAACGCGTCGTGGCCCGTGGCGCAGGCCTCACCCGCCGCCTGGTCCTCGCCGGGCGGCGCACGCGCTGACAGCACGGCATCTGCACGCCGACGGACACCGGGCGATCCGACAGGCCAGTTGCCCTCGGCGTCGATGACGGACGATGCCGGTCACCGTGCACAGGGCGTGGGAAGGGCGCAGGGAGGGCATCAGGTGCCGGCAGTAGCATCGTCGACAGTTGATGACGAATCTCAGGAGGTGTGGTCATGGATCGTTCCCGTCCGGAGTGCTGGTTGACGGACATGGACGGGGTGCTCGTCCGTGAGGGCGAGGCCCTTCCGGGCGCCGCTGACTTCTTGCAGCGCCTCGTCGACCAGGAACGCCGTTTCCTGGTGCTGACCAACAACTCGATCTACACCCCCCGAGACCTCGCGGCCCGGCTGGCCAAGAGTGGGCTGACCGTGCCCGAGGAGTCGATCTGGACCTCTGCGCTGGCCACCGCCGGGTTCCTCGCCGACCAGGTCCCCGGTGGCTCGGCGTACGTGGTCGGTGAGGCAGGCCTGACCACCGCGCTGTACGAAGTGGGCTACACCCTCACCGATGTCAGCCCCGACTACGTGGTCCTGGGGGAGACCCGGACGTACTCCTTCGAGGCCATCACCAAGGCGATCCGGCTGATCGAGTCCGGGTCGCGCTTCATCGCGACCAACCCGGACGCCACCGGACCCTCAGCCGAGGGGCCGCTGCCGGCGACCGGTGCGGTCGCGGCCCTGATCACTCGGGCCACCGGTGCCGTTCCGTACTTCGTCGGCAAGCCCAACCCGATGATGTTCCGCAGTGCGATGAACCGCATCGAGGCCCACTCCGAGACCACGGTGATGGTCGGTGACCGGATGGACACCGACGTCGTCGCGGGCATCGAAGCCGGGCTGGAGACGATTCTGGTGTTGAGCGGATCCACACAAGCATCCGACATCCCCACCTACCCGTACCGCCCCGGACGGGTCCGGGACTCGATCGCCGACGTCATCGAGCTCATCTGACACAGGACCCCCACGACCTCCGGTCACCCGGGGCGCCATCCACTGACGTCTGTTCGGCCTGCCCCGGGCAGCGGCCACAGCCCCGGCCCGGGGGTGTGGTCGCGCAGCCGCCGGCTGGCCTGTGGACGCCGGGGCCGGACACGGATCGTTTCGACGACGTCGCGTCAGGCCCGGTTCAAGGCCGGCAAGCGATGGACATCCTTGCTGCTGCCCTCCTCCTGCCCAGTCGCTCCGGTCCCGTCGGTGCGGTGTCGCGCCGGGATCACCGCGGCCATCCCAATGCGGACAGCCATGCCGCGCACAGTCCCGGCCAGGCTTCTGGCTCCCCGCTGCCCTCGGCCAGTCCGAGGCCGTGCGTCCCTGCGGGAAAGACGTGCAGAGCGTGGGGTACGTCCGCGTTTGCCAGGGCCAGAGCCAGAAGGTAGGAGTGCTGCACCGGCACTGACGGGTCGTCGGCGGTGTGCCAGATGAAGAACGGTGGTGCCGTCGTGGTCACCAGGCGGTCAAGGGACGTTGCGACCCGTTCCTCGGTGCTGGGGGAGGGACCCAGGAGTTCCTCCTGGCTGCCCTTGTCGGTGTCGAGCTCCATGGACACCACCGGATAGCAGAGCATCACCGCGTCGACTCGCTCGAGGGCGGAAGGTGCAGCGCTCAGGGCGGCATGGCCGGCCAGGTGCCCGCCGGCGGACGATCCGAGCAGGGCGACCCGTTCGGCACCGTTCGTCCGGATCCGGCGGATCTCGGCCCGTACCGCTTCCAGCGGACCCGGGTGCCTGGTGTGCACCGGATAGCGGAACACGCTCGTTGACAGTCCGAGCTGCCCGAGCCACTCGGCGATGGGCTCCGCTTCGTTGTCGGCGTGACCGGCGTACCCGCCTCCGGGAAGGACGATGACGTGCGTGGCCGGGTCCGGCTCGGCGGGGCGCGTGGCGGTCTCGGCCGAGGTAACAGCGCGATCCGCCGAGGACTGTGGTGAGTTCATGACGTCAGCATTCCAGGGTCTGTGGTCCCCGCGCGGGTTGGGCGCAGCCCTTTGGCTTCCTGACGAAAGAGTCACACCGAGATGACGAATGTTGACTGTCAACAGTCGGCCGCGATAGCGTGATGCACAGCACACGTTCTCGACGGCTACAGGCAAGGACGGCATCGCATGATCTCTTCCCGGTTGGGCTGCTCGTCCATCAGCTTCCGGCACCAGCCGCTGCCCGAGGCGCTACGCACCATTGGAGGGCTCGGCTTCGAGGAGATCGATCTGGGGGCCCTGCCGGGGGTCTGCGACCACGTCCCCTACGTGCTGGACGCCGCTGCCGTCGAGCAGGTCGCCGCCGACGTGCACCACTCGGGTCTGCGCGTGCGCTCGGTCAACGGGGACGTGGGTGATCTCAACGTGGTCCTGGACGAGGCGCAGCGTGCAGAGCGCGCGGACCACCTCGACATGCTCCTCGAGCTCACGGCCGCCGTCGGCGCCGAGGCCCTCGTCCTGCCCTGCGGGGCGCTGGACCACGAGCCGATCCGCTCCCTCGAGGAGGACGTCCGTACGGTGGCCGGGGAACTGGCCCAGGCATCCCGGCGGGCCGCGGCGGCCGGCGTCGAGCTGTGGTGCGAGTCGTTGCACTTCTTCCGGCTGTGCTGGAACGAGGACCGCGCGCGGCGGCTGGCGGACGAGCTCGAGGGCACCGGCGTGGGTGTGGTCATGGACTTCAGCCACATCGTGGCCTCCGGCGGGGATCCGGTGCGCTTCGTGGAGAGCTTCGCCGAGCAGCTCACCCACGTGCACCTGCGCGACGCCACCGCGGGAAACATCAACCTGAGCATCGGCAACGGCGAGGCCGACTTCGCCGCCGGCCTGCGGGCTCTGGAGCGTGTCGGGTACACCGGCCACTTCTCGCTCGAGCTCGAGACCCGCGACGTCAGCCACGACCAGCGCCCGGCGGCCGCCCGCGTGGCCGCCGCGCACATCACGTCACTGCTGTAGAACCCATCATCACTCACCCTAGGAGCACCATGTCGATCGTTCAGCGCACCGCCGTCATCACCGGAGCCACGTCCGAGAAGGGCATCGGAGTCACCACAGCCCGCCGTTTCGCTCGTGAAGGATGGGGGGTGGTGATTCTCGATCTCGACGCCGAGAAGTCCGCCCGGGTCGCCCAGGACATCGGGCAGGAGTGCGGCGTGCCGGCCTTCGGCCACGCGATCGACGTCGCGGACGAGGCCTCGGTGACCGCCGCCCACGACGCGGTGGCCGCCGAGGTCGCTGCCGGCGCCCTTCCGCCGGTGGGGGCCGTGGTCAACATCGCCGGGATCACCTCCCCGGTCCCGTTCCTGGAGACCACCCTGGAGCTGTGGCACAAGGTCATGGACGTCAACGCCACCGGCACCTACCTGGTCACCAAGGCGTTCCTGCCCGAGATGATCGAGCAGGGCTGGGGCAGGGTCGTGAACATGTCCTCCGTGTCCGCCCAGCGCGGCGGCGGGGTCTTCGGCAAGGTGCCCTACTCCGCGGCCAAGGCCGCCATCCTGGGCTTCACCAAGGCGCTGGCCCGCGAGCTGGGCACGACCGGGGTCACGGTCAACGCGGTGACCCCCGGGGCGGTCGACACCAACATCCGCGTGGGCAGCACCGACGAGCAGGAGGCCGCCATCGCCGCGGGCATCCCGGTCGGGCGCACGGCCACCACCGAGGAGATCGCCGCGTCCATCACCTTCCTCGCCTCCGAGGACTCCTCCTACCTCACGGGAGTGACGCTGGACATCAACGGCGGGAGCCACATGCACTAGAGCGTTCTGCCCGCCACGTGCCCGCCGCCTCCCCGCACCTGCGGGGAGGCGGCGGAACCATACCCAGGAGAACCCATGCTTCGCCCCGTCCAGCCCCGCTCCGCCGCCGCCCTGGGCCGCCCGTCCGGGACGGGTGTGCAGATCCGTGCCGTGTCCGACCTCCGTGTCGGTGACGTCGTCGAGATCCGGACCTGGGACACGGTCCACTGCCGCGGAGAGGTCGACGCGGTCTGTCCCCGGCTGGGAGTGCTGTGGGTCCTCGACGGAAGACTTCGAGATCGGATGATGGTCGAGGCCTCCGGGCACACCGTGTGGAGGCTGCCGCGCTGACCGGGTCCGGCCTCCCGCACCGTGGCAGGAGAGGCGCCGTGCTCGGCGCTCTGGGAACCGCGGGGCGGTGAGTTGCCGGTCGGCCGGATCGGACGGGTCGCGAGATCGGCGCAGCATCTGAGGTCCGGGCAACGACAGCGGTGGGGGCCGGACGGAGAAGTTCTCCGTCCGGCCCCCACCGCTGTGCCGTGCTGCTCGGTGCCGTGCTCAGTCCACGCGTTCCGTGTGCCGCGGGTGGAGCAGCGTCCTGACCTTCTCGGCGATCTTGGTCGTGGAGACCCCGTAGCGGTCGTTGAGGGTGGGCAGGGCGCCGGCGTCGAGGAACTCGTCGGGCAGCCCGATGGGGGTGATCTGCCGCAGGACGCCGTCGCGGACGGCGGTGTGGGCGACCGCGTCGAAGAGGCCTCCGATGACGGTGTGGTTCTCGCAGGTGAGCACCAGCCGGTCCTTGGCGAGCTCGGCCAGGATGGTGGCCTCGTCGAGGGGCTTGAGGGTGGGCACGTGCAGCACGGCGACGTCCACCTTGTCGGCCTCCAGGGCCTTGGCGGCTTCCAGGGCGCGTTCGGTCATCAGGCCGGTGGAGATCAGCAGGACCTCGGCCCCGTCGCGGATCAGCTTGGCCTTGCCGAGCTCGAAGGTGTAGTCGTACTCGTCGAGCACCCGCGGGACCTTCCCGCGCAGGATCCGCATGTAGGTGGGTCCGTCGTGGGCGGCCAGCTGGGCGACGGCCTGCTCGATGTCCACCGCATCGCAGGGGTCCACGATCGTGAGGTTGGGCATTCCCCGCAGGATCGCCACGTCCTCGGTGGCCTGGTGGGAGGGCCCGTAGCCGGTGGTGAGCCCGGGCAGGGCGCAGACCATGTTCACGTTGAGGTTCGCCTCGGCGATGTCCAGGCACAGGAAGTCGTAGGCCCGGCGCGTCGCGAACACGGAGTAGGTGGAGGCGAAGGGCACGAAGCCCTCCATGGCCAGCCCGGCGGCGGCCCCGAGCAGGGCCTGCTCGGCCATGCCGACCTGGTAGAACCGGTCGGGCATCGCGTCGCGCAGGATGTGCAGGTCGGTGTACTTGGCCAGATCGGCCGACAGGCCCACGACCCGGTCGTCGCGTTCGGCGAGCTCCACCAGGGCGTGGCCCAGGGGAGCGGCGGTGGTCCGCTGCCCTTCCCGGGCCAGGGAGGCGCTCATCGCGTCCGAGGTCAGCCGCTTCTTCTGGGTGGCGGTGTTCGGGGTGGTGTTCATGCCTGGGACGACTCCTTCAGTCGGTCGTGGGCCTTCTGCCACTCGTCGGCGGCGACGGTCATGAAGTGCAGCTTCTCGCGGTTCTCCAGGAAGTCCACGCCCTTGCCGAGCTTGGTGTTGGCGATCAGGCACCGCGGCTGGTTCGCCTCGATGGTCCGCAGTTCTTCCAGGGCGGTCAGGACGGCGGCGACGTCGTTGCCGTCGACCCGGCGGATGATCCAGCCGAAGGCCTCGAACTTGCCCTCGATCGGCTCCATGCCGAGCATGTCCTGGCTCTTGCCGTCGGCCTGCTGGTCGTTGAAGTCCACGATCGCGATCAGGTTGTCGAGCTCGTGGTGGGCGGCCACGGCGGCGGCCTCCCAGGTGGAGCCCTCGTTGAGCTCTCCGTCGGAGAGGATGTTGTAGACGAACGCCGGGTTGTTCTTGCGCTTGAGCCCCAGGGCCACGCCGTTGGCGACCACCAGGCCGTGGCCCAGGGACCCCCCGGAGATCTCCACCCCCGGCGTGTAGGACGCCATCGCCGACATCGGCAGCCGGGAGTCGTCGGTCGCGTAGGTCTCCAGCTCCTCCAGCGGCAGGAACTTCGCCTCGGCCAGGGCGGCGTACAGGGCGATGGCGTAGTGGCCGATCGAGAGCAGGCACCGGTCCCGGCCCTCCCACTCCGGGTCCTCCGGGCGCAGGTTCAGCTGGTCGGCGTAGAGCACCGCCAGGACGTCGGCGATGTCCAGGGCCTGGCCGATGTAGCCCTGCCCCTGCACCTCGCCCTGGATCAGTGCGTTGGTCCGGATGCGGAAGGCCGCCTCCTTGATCCGGGTCAGACGCTCGGGCTCGACCGGAGCGATATCAGTCGTTGGCTGCATGGGTTTCCCCTCATGTGGTGGTGGTCGGATCAGCCGGTCGCGCGATACGGCGTCCTGGTGGCCGCGGAACTGGTGCCTGTCGACACGGTCTGTGGTTGGCATCACAGTACGCCGTTCAACTGTTAACAGTCAACAGAAAAGATGACATCTTGATCCTCCCGGAGAAGTGCCGCCCCCGCACATCCGGCTCGGTCAACGGTTAACCGGGCCCGTATGATCGAGGGGTGAGTCGCAGTCACTGTGCGGCGGTACGTTCATGGCACTGATGTCGTCAGCGGAGCCGACCGGGCCGACACTTCCGGGGTTCCGTTCAACGCGCGGCAGGAGGCGGCGGTGCCCCCGCCGCGTCCGACCAGTCCACCTCCAGCTTCCGAAGGATGACCACGATGACCTCTCAGACAGCGGCCCTGGCCGGACTGGCCAAGGTGAACCTGCGCCAGCAGGCTCTGACGGCGCTGCGTCGGGCCATCACCACCGGCGAGCTGCCCCCGGGCACCCACCTGGTGGAGACGGAGCTGTCCGAGCAGCTGCAGATCAGCCGGGGCACCCTGCGTGAGGCCATGCGCCAGCTCCAGCAGGAGGGGCTGATCGCCGCCGGAGCCCGTGGCCGGCTGTCCGTGCGCAGTCTGGATGCCAAGGAGATCGTCGACATCTTCGCCGTCCGGGCGGCCCTCGAGTCCCTGGCCGTGCGCACGCTCAGCCGAGCGGAGCATCGCGATGCGGCCGTGGCCACACTGCGTGACGCGGTGCGGGCCATGGATGAAGCCGTCGGCCACACGTTGGAGGAGCGGATCGAGGCGGACCTGAACTTCCACCGAACGCTGTGCCGCCTCACGGACAACGCCATGCTCCTGCACTCGTGGCAGGCCCTGGAGGGGTCGATCCGGATGTCGTTCATGTGGGCCGGCATGGACCGGGCCGTGGGCAACATGCGCGTGGACCGGCACACCGCCATCGTCGATGTCATCGCGGCCGGGGACGCCCCGGCAGCCGCCGACTACATGCTCTCCCACATGGACGAAGCCGCGGCCAACCTCGTCTCCTGAGCACCGGCTGTCGAGGTGCCGCCTCCGGCCGATCGCCTCGGACTCGCAGGCCCGGGCACTGCGATGCCCAGCCGGGGGCCGACGGCCCGGAACCGGATGACGTCTCGCCGAAACTGAGCTGACCGGTCGACGCGAGCCCCTCTGTCTACGGGGGCGGTCGGACGAGCCCGGACGGATCCGCACCAGCACCCCGCGAACTGCGCCATGTCATCCCCCCGCGCGGCATATTGCGGGCCGGAGACATCGCACGGCTCCGTATGCCGTCCGCAACTCGCACGGCTGTCAGCCCTTCTGACCCAGGGAGCTGGTGCTCCAGCCCGTCGTGGACCCTGACGGTGGGCCTGCCAGACCCATCGGCCGACTTCGGCCTGTCCGCCCTGTCCAGCGGGCCACGGCTGTGCTGCCGGTCTTCGCCCGGTTGCGGCTCTGGCTGCGGCTCCCGCCTGCGCCGGGGAACCGATGGGCTTCTTGGGCGGCATCATGCGGAGGTTTGCCGGAGGGGCCGCCCCCCGCAACCGGAGAAGCCCGTCACCAGGGCTGGATGGACCTATCCCATCTCGTCGATCAATCATTGCGTCTCGTGTGTGCTCTGTGCCACACTTCCAGCAACAGCAGTTGACTGTTAACAGTCAACTGAAGTCGTGGTCAGTGGTGAGCCGGCCGAGGACAGATATGCGTCCGCCCGAGCCCGTGCCGGGAACCGCCGCTCTCGGGTGGTAGGACCGGTCGGGTCAGGCGGCGGTGTTTCGGTGCAGTGAAGCCCGATCACCGGTCGCTGCGGCCTGCCACGGCCCTGCTCGCCTCCGTCATGCGGAGCACCGCCCGTGTGACCCGACCACCATCCGCTTGCCGGTCCGTCCGGCGTCATCCACAGAGGAGCAGACATGGACACGCTCGTCCTGGTCCATCTCGCCATCTCGGTCATCGGCATCGTCCTGATGATCGTCTGGGCGAAGATCAACCCCGTCGTCGCACTCGTCGTCGGCGCACTGTACCTGGGCGTCGCCGCCGGGCTCGGCTTCACCGAATCAGTGGCCGCCGTCAATGCCGGCTTCGGGGCGCTGATGGCCGAAGTGGGCCTGATCATCGGCTTCGGCGTCATGATCGGCACCACGCTGACGGCCACCGGCACGATGCAGCGTGTCGTCGACGGGCTGCTGAAACTCGTCGGGCCCAAGCGGTCGCCCTACGTCCTGGGACTGACCTCGGGCATCATCTTCCCGTCGATCTACTTCGACGTCGCCCTGGTCATCCTCGCCCCGATCGCCGGTGCCATCGCCAAGCGCACCGGCAAGAGCATCGCCACCCTGGCCGGTTCACTGGCCATCGGCCTCGAGGTCGGGCTGCTCATCGTGGTACCCGGTGTGGCGGCGATCGCCGTCGCCGGACCACTCGGCGTGGAGATCGGCACCATGCTGATCTGGGGCATCCCCCTGGGCATCTTCTTCATCATCTCCAGCATCTTCGTGCACGACCTGATGATGCGGAAGATCTTCGACCCCGCCACGGACCAGGACCACAGCTTCGACGACTCCATCTTCGGCGAGTCGATCGAGGAGGAACGCGCCCGCCTCGAGACCCAGCGCGAGACGGGCCCCACCACCGTGGGCACCACCGAGGTCGCCGGCACCTCGGCGGGCACCCTGACCGTGACCGCCCCGACCCGGCAGATGCCACTGGTCGTCGCCATGCTCCCCGTGATCGTGCCGATCCTGCTCATCATCCTGGACACCGTCACCGGACTCATCGGCCAGGAAGTCCCCGTCCTCGGCTTCCTCGGCAGCCCCGTCGTCGCCCTGCTCATCGGCCTGCTCATCGGCATCGTCCTGGCGGTCCCCGCCGTGACCCGCGACGGCATCGACGACCTGCTCACCCGGGGTGCCCAGACCTCCGGCTCGATCCTCCTGTTCACCGGCGTGGCCGGGTCCCTGGGCCAGGTGATCACCGAGGTCGGCATCGGCGACATGATGGCCGCCCTGTTCCAGGCCAACGCCGCGATCCCGGTGCTGCTCACCTGGACCGTGGCCGCCGTCCTGCGCATCGCCCAGGGATCGGCCTCGGTGGCCGCGATCACCGCGGCGACCCTGCTCGCCCCGATCATGGGCTCCATCGAGGCCGCGCCGATCCTGATCCTGCTGGCCGCCGGCACCGGCGCCGCGTTCGGCGCCCACGTCACGGACAACACCTTCTGGATCTTCAAGCAGATGCTCGGGTTCACCACCAAGGGCACGTTCAAGATCTACACGCTCGCCCAGTCCACCTTCGCCGTGATCGGTCTGGGTGTGTGCCTGCTGCTCGACCTGTTCATCTGAGTCCGCCCTGCCCCTCACGCCCTCAGGAGGCTCCCATGTCACCCGTTCCACCGCCCCGGATCACCTTCATCGGAATCGGAGCCATCGGCCTGCCCATGGCCGAGCAGCTCCTCGAAGCCTGATTCGACGTCACCGGTGTCGACCCGTTCGCCGAGCAGCGGGCGAAGGCCACCGCACGGGGCCTGCGCGCCGAGGAGACCCCGGAATCCGCGGCCGCGGCCGACGTCGTCGTGTGCATGGTCGCCACACCGGAGCAGCTGCGGGCGGCCACCCTGGGCGAGGCAGGAGTGCTCCGGCAGATGCCGGCCGGCAGCGTCCTGGTGGTGATGAGCACCGTCGGCCCCCGTGCGGTGCGTGAGGTGGCCGCCGCGGCCCAACCTGCGGTGAGCGTGCTCGACGTTCCCGTCACCGGCGGAGTAGCCCGCGCGCTCACCGGGGAGCTCAGCCTGTTCGCCGCCGGCGACCCCACCACGATCGACGACGTGCGGCCGGTCCTCGACGCACTGGGGGCGATCATCGACTGCGGCCCGGAGATCGGCCAGGGCCAGGCCTACAAAGCGGTCAACCAGCTGCTGTGCTCGGTGCACATCGTGGCCGCCGCCGAGGCACTCGCGCTCGCGGAGGAGCTCGGACTGGACCCGGAGAGGGTGCTGCCCGCCGTCGCCGGCGGTGCCGGGGGGTCCTGGATGCTCTCCGACCGCGGCCCGCGCATGCTGCAGGGCCTGGACGCCGAGGTGACGAGCACCATCGGCATCTTCGTGAAGGACTCGACCCTGGTGAAGGACATCGCCGACGAGATCGGCTTCGACGCCCCGATGATCAGCGCCGCCCAGGCGAGATACCAGGCCGCCAAGGACGCCGGCTGGGACCGGAAGGACGACTCCCAAGTCATCCAGACCTACCGACGGTGATCCGCCCGCCCACCCCACCACGTCCATACGAGCACCATGGGTCGGCGCCCCGGACATGAGACGGCGAGAGAGATCGCCGCGTTGCCTGCGGCCCGGTCGGCGGCGGACCAACGTTGCAGTGGGGGTTCGGCGGATTCTGGTGGTCATTGCAACAGCAGGTCGCCGATCACTTCGATCGGTTTCTGGAACTCTAGGCGTTTGCGGGGACGGTCGTTGAGCTCCTCGGCGACCGCGTCGAGCTCTGCGGCAGTGAACGCTGAGAGGTCGGCGCCTTTCGGGAAGTATTGGCGCAAAAGGCCGTTGGTGTTCTCGTTGATACCGCGTTGCCAGGGCGAGTGTGGGTCGCAGAAGAAGATCTCGATCCCGGCGTCCACCCGCACCTGCTTCCAGTCGCGCATTTCCGTGCCTTGATCCCAGGTCAGCGACCGTCGCAGCGCCTCCGGCAGTGTCTTGATCTTCGCGGCCAGCCCGTCACGGACCTGTTCGGGTTTGTAACCCTCGGGCAGGTGAACAAGCATCGTGTAGTTGGTGGTGCGTTCCACCAGGGTTCCGATGGCGCTCTGATTGTTCTTGCCAATGATCAGGTCACCCTCCCAATGGCCCGGCACTGCGCGGTCCTTGGCCTCAGCGGGCCGGTCGCTGATGTTGATCATGTCCGGGACCCGGTTCTTGCGTTGCCCGGCCTTGCGGCAGGGCCGGCGCACAGCTCGTCCGGTGCGCAGGTATCGGGTCAGCTCCTGTTTCAGGGCCCCACGGGACTGCACGTAGAGGGACTGGTAGATCGTCTCGGTCGACACCCACATCTCCGGCTTGTCGGGGAATTCTCGTCGCAGGCGCCCAGCGATCTGCTCCGGCGAATACTTCTTGGCGAGGTCTCTCACGACGATCGCACGCACCTCGGGATGGGTGTGCAGCTTCGCTGGCTTCGGGCGCGCTGCTCTTTCATAGGCCAGCACGTGCGCTGTCGTGGCCCGATAGCCGCCTTGGGCGGTGGCGTTACGTCGCAGCTCTCGAGAGATCGTCGACGGTGATCGGCCGATCGCCGCCCCGATCTGCCGCAAAGACTGTCCCTGAACGCGCAACAGGGCGATCTCCTCCCGCTCGGCGAAGCTCAGGCACCGGCCCTTGAGGTCGCGTCCGCGGCGTGGCCGCACCCCACCGGCCTCCTCCAGGACCCGGGCCCCGGTGCGCCGGCTTGTACGGATAGCTGCCACCGCCCCGGTGATGAACTCCCCGGCCTGCATCCGCTCCCAAAACACCTGGAGCAGATCCGGCCTGATCAAGATCGAGTACCCACCCACAACACCACCCCCAACGCTCAGTGTTGCAACCACCGCAAGAACCCGGGGTTCCTCGTCCGCGCCAGAAGTGTCTGAGGCATCAGTTCACCTGCGGCCCGGCGGTGCGACGCCGCAGCGCGAGCGGCAGAGTCAGCAGTGAGATCGCACCCGTGATCAGCAGCGCGGTGCTGAACGAGGTCCCTGCGGCGACCATGCCCACCAGGACCGACCCGAGACCGGTCCCGATGTCGAAGCCGATGTTCCACACCGCGCTGGCCGTGCCGTAGTGCGGCCGGCTGACGGCGTGGAAGGTCACGACCAGGGTGAGGTTCTGCAGGCCGCCGTAGCTGGTGCCCACCATCGCTGCTCCGATCATCAACATCGGGGCCTCGGTGGCCTGGGGATCGCGGACCGCCCAGGCGATGGTCGTCATGCCGGCCGTGGTCAGCAGCACCAGCGGCGCGATGAACCGGCGTGGGCCGTACCTGTCGGACAGTGCGCCGATCCGCCAACGGGTGAGTGCGGCGGCGAGGTTCATCAGCAGCAGCGCCAGGGCGGTCAGCGCGGCACTGCTGCTCATCTGGGCCATGAAGGTGATCAGCGCGCCGCCGGCCAGGGTGACTCCGGTCAGCAGCGCCATCGGAGGGAGAAGGCGCAGGTAGGGCGCACGCTCTTCCTCCTCGTCCCCCTCCGGGACGCCGTCCAGCATCCGGGCCAGACCGATCGCGGGCACGACGGCGACAACGGGCAGGGCTGCCAGGGTGAACACGACCCAGAATCCGAGCTGTTCGGCGATCCAGGGTCCCGCCGACAGGAACAGGATCTGCGGTCCCGCGATCGCCAGGCCGTAGGCACCGATCGCCTTCCCGCGCCGCTGTGGCTCCACCAGCTCGGCCACCAGGGCACTGCCGGTCACGGTCAGTACGCCGAATCCGAGCCCGCGCACGGCGGAGAGCACCAGGGTCGGCCCCAGGGCGTCACTGACGCCGTGGGCCAGGGCGGGCAGTCCCAGCAGGAGCATGCCCGTCACGAGGACCGGCGCCCAGCCGAAGCGGCGCAGGGCCCTGGGGACGAACAGCTGGGTGAGTACGGTGAAGAGCATGAGCACGCCGTTGACCAGCCCCGCGCCGGCGGTGTCGGCGCCGCCGTGCACCGCCCACAGTGGCGCGACGGCCAGCAGCGCGGCATACCCCGAGAAGCCCAGGGCGGTCATCGTCAGCATCAGCGGCATCCCCGGCGCCCGCCAGACCGAGTTGTTCACCATCGATCGTGGCCCGTGACGACGGCCCCGCCCTCGTGGCGCGCCTCAGCGGGGGCTGTGCGGCGTAGCGGCCCTGCGGGTGACTGCTGGTCGCGGACAATGATGATCGACATGATGACGCCAGCCTATGTCCGGCATCCTTCGATCCCTCGACCTGGGGGATCGCGACAGGGCCGGTCGCCAGCACGGGTGCCGGGCCGGCCCGGTTCTCGCTGACCGTCTGCGAACCGGGCGTGGGCCCGGGACACCACCAGGAGGATTCCCGTGACTGAACCGAACACGCTGGAGCGGTTGCTCGAGGAGGCCTGGGTCGAGGCCGAGGTGTTCGCGCTGCGCCCGGACTACCGGGCCGTGCTGCTGGCCGTCGACGGGCTGATCCCGCGCCCCAGTGACGCGGCCGGTGAGGCGTTGCTGCAGGAAGCCGAGGCCGCCACCGCCCGTGCCCTGACCGGCTACCACGGGGCGCCGCGGCTGGTGCGCGCCACCGGCCAAGAGCCCTTCGACACGGTGGCCGGCGGTGTACCGGTGATCGAGCACCCCGAACCGGGCGAGGTGGTGTGGTGCGACGAGGCCGGGGTGACCTGCCGGCGCTGGAACTGGCGCCAGGGACGGCGCCCCCAGTTGCGTGAGGACACCACCACGGCCCTGTTCATCGTCGACGCCCTGGCGCCCATGACGGACGAGGCCCGGTACGCCGCCGCCGAGGACCTCGCCACCCGCCTGGCCGACCTCGGCCCCGATGTGCGGAGCGCTCGCCGCCTGCTCACTGCCGGCGACCGGCACACCCCAGGAGACCCGTCATGACCATTCGTCGCCCTTCCCCCACGGCGGTGCCGCCGCGATCCGCCATCCGTGCCACCGAAGGAGACAGCACCATGTTCACCGGCCTGAGCGCCTTCCCCCTCACACCCCTGGCCAACGATGCGGTGGACGAGTCCGCGTTCGCGGGCCTGATCCGACGGCTGGCGGCGGCGCAGGTGGACTCCATCACCGCCCTGGGCTCCACCGGTTCCTACGCCTACCTCAGCACCGAGGAACGACGCCGTGTCGCCCACCTGGCCGTCGAGCACGCCGGGGACGTCCCGGTGTTCGTCGGCATCGGGGCCCTGCGCACCTCCCAGGTCCTCACCCATCTCGAGCACGCCCAGCAGGCCGGAGCCGCCGCGGTGCTGCTGGCCCCGATGAGCTATCAGCCGCTGACCGACGACGACGTGGTCGGGCTCTTCGACACCGTCACCGCGCACTCCTCGGTGCCGGTGATCGTCTACGACAACCCGGGCACCACCCACGTCACCTTCAGCACCGAGCTCTACGGCCGCATCGGGCAGCTGACCGGTATCGCCTCCCTCAAGATCCCCGGCGTGCCCGCCGACCCCCAGCAGGCCCGGGCGCGGGTGCGCGAGATCCGCGCGGTGGTCCCGGCCCACGTGAGCATCGGCATCTCCGGGGACGCCACGGCCGCCGCCGGACTGAGCGCCGGCTGCGACGCCTGGTACTCGGTCCTCGCCGGCACCCTGCCGGACCCGGCCCTGCGCATCGCCCGGGCCGCCCTGGCCGGACGGGCCGAGGAGGCCGTGGCCGCCTCCGACCGGCTGGCACCGCTGTGGGAGCTGTTCGGCGAGTTCGGGAGCCTGCGGGTCGTGGCCGCGGTCGCCGAGCAGCTGGACCTGGTCCCCAGGGCCTGTCTTCCGCTGCCCCTGCAGGGCCTCGACGAGGGGCAGCGCGATCGGGTGGCCCGGGTGGTCGACGACCTCGGACTCGACGATCAACCCTGACAACCGGCTTCTCCCAGGGCGAGATCGCCGGGGCGCAGCACTGGCACGATACGTCTTCGCCGCGACAGGTGCGGCCCGCTGCGCCGCATGCTCGGGCCCACCATCACGGTCGCGTTCTCCGTGGCCACGCTGCCGATCTTCGCGGTCACCCTGGCCGCGCGCAGCGAATACGCACCCGTAGAGTCCCGGGTTCAGGTCTTCATCTGGGTGGGCGCGCTCAAGATCGCCGCAGGCTCAGCAGGCACCGCTGCCGCCGGCGCCACCACCACCCATGCGGCCTGGGTGCCGCTGGTAGTGGTGAGTGCTCTGACCGTCGCCGCTGCCACTGCCACTGCCAGCATCGTCGATCGATCCCGCCCGCGCTGAACCAGGCCACAGCCCACGCCGCCCCCCGCTTCCCATAGGGCCCGCTGCCGGTCACTGCCCACGAGAACGACGTCACCGTTGAGGTTTCGTTCCGGTATGGGCCCAGGCGTTGGCGTGGCTATGTCTTGGCCGGGGGTGCTTGATCGGCAGTAGCGGCTGGGTCGGGGCGGCCGAGGGTTTCGACCGCGGTCATGAAGGCCTCCCACTGGTCGTTCAGTTCGTGGAGCTGTTCGAGTCCTGCGGTGGTCAGTGCGTAGACCTTCCGCGCGGGGCCCGGTCCGCTCTGCTCCCACCGTGCGGTGATCGCACCATCGTCTTCGAGCCGTCCGAGGGCGGGATAGAGCTGAGCTCCCTTGATGGGTTGAAGTCCTGCCGAGACGAGCGCCTGGGAGATCCCGTACCCGTGCCGCGGTGCCACCGCGAGCACACGGAGGAGGAGCATCGGCAGGGATGCGCGCTGCCACGCGGGGAGGGTCATTGCCTCGCCCTCCAGGGTCGGTCGCCCCAAGCGGTGCCCAGCACCACGGCCGCGGACAGCACGAACGCCAGCGCGACCGGGATCGTCAGCGCCCCCCAGCTGTGGGCGGTGACGATGAGGGCGGCGATGACCAGGGGTGTGAGCGTGCCGGCGAGTGTGAGGACCCACCAGCGCCGTGTCCGAGCGATCCGATGGGTCGCGGCCAGATCGCGCGCCAGCACCAGCGGGTGCCCGAACTCGGCGTAGGCCGAGGTGCCGGACAGCTCCAGGGCCTGCTCGATCTCGGTGACGTGGTCCCGAACGGATCTGGAGGGCACCAGGCGGGTGCGCAGCCCGCTGGTGAAGCGACGCAGCCACTGCTCGTCGTTCCATTCCTGGCGAAGCACCTGTTGCGGCATCCGCTGGGAGACCGCCAGCAGGACCACCCCGGGGGTGAGCATCGCCGAGGCCAGCAGTACCACGGGGACATCGCGTGCCGCGTAGTGCCCGGATCCCAGGTTTGCCGCGAAGGCGATTCCCGCGACGACGACCGCGCCGAGGACGACAGAGACGCTGATCGTCACCCCCGCTCGGCCGGCAACGAATAGAGCTCGAAGCACCACCCACCCGAGGAAGGCCAGGAGCACACTGGCGGCGACGAGCACATGGGTGATGTCGACGTCGATGGACCACCCGTGGCGCAGGACCATGAGCAGCGCCGCGACAGCGCTGATGCCCGTCAGCCTGCCGCCGATCTCCTGCAGTACCGGCCGCAGCCCTGCGCCGAGGGAAGTTCGTACCTCTTCCTCGACTGTCGCAAGTTCAGCGGCATCTTCCGTGGCCAGTGCCGTGGGATCACCGAAGAGCTCGGCAGCAGAGACCTGGGCCACCCGGACCGCGTCGAGCAGCTCGTGCTCACGTTCCTGGAGCGAGGACTCCGGGACGTGCTTGCCCGTCATCACCGTTCGGTAGCGCGAAGCCCATCCCCGGTCCTGCGCCGACCACTGATCCGCATCCATGCTGGCCACCTTGTATCTAGGTCAAAAACGTATCTACATACAAGCACGAGGCGGCGGTGTTGGCAACGTCCTGCCGGTCGGGTGTGGCGGATGGGTCTGTGGCAGGGCGTGCGCCCGATCTCCACCGACTCCCAGTTCCGCAGCGCCCTACAGTTGATCTAGAGGCGGGGAGCCGGCCACCCAGGTCGCCCGCCATCTGGACATCTCTGGAGCGGCCTTGTACCCCCGGATACTGGGATCGGCCATCTGGATGCCGCTGCGGACGCACGGCACTCCTGCGGGACCATGCCGTCCTGAGGGCCACGCACGGATTCCATCGAATACTCCACCCTCGGTGGAGCAGAGGAGGGACAACTCTTGGTGAAGGCTCCGGTTCGCGAGAAGCGGAAGCGCATCCTGGCGACGATCGCCTGGGCGTCTTTCCCGGTCTCCACCGCGCTGACGCTGATGCTCCTCGATTGGCAGGGCACGGGAGTGGCCAAGCCGCTGTGGACGTTCGCGCTGCCCCCGGTCAGTGGACTGGTGGGTGGCATTGCCGGATTCCGCGCGCAGAAGGAGATTCTGGGGGCTGTGGCTGTCGCCTTCGGTCTGCTCTGCGTTCCGGTGGCGATCTTCGTCGTCGGACTGGTCTACGGGCCCTGACCATGAGCACGATGGCGATCCGCAGCTCGGGTTCCCGACGGGTGCTGCACGGCAGTCGCCGTTGAGGGTCCGTCCTTCGGAACATGAAGACGCGTCGGCAGGACCGGATTGCCGCGGCTCGGTACGATGCACCACATGTCCATCAAGTTCGAGAACGTCGGTATCGCCGTCCGTGACCTCGACGCGGCGATCGCCTTCTTCACCGACCTCGGACTGACCGTCCTGGGCCGGGACACGGTCAGCGGGGAGTGGGCGGACACCGCCGTCGGTCTCGACGGCAACCACGTCAACATCGCCATGCTCCAGACCCCGGACGGCAACGGTCGCCTCGAGCTCTTCGAGTACATCCACCCGGAGGCGATCGAGACACAGCCCACCCGGCCTCACGAGATCGGCATGCACCGCGTCGCCTTTTCCGTCGACGACATCGACGACGCCCTCGAGATCGCCGCGAGGCACGGCTGTCACCCGCTGCGCGGGGTAGGGACCTACGGGGACGCCTACAAGCTCGCCTATGTCCGCGGCCCCAGCGGCATCATCGTGATGCTCGCCGAAGAACTGCACAGCCGCTGACGACGGGTCAATCCGGACGTTGCCAGGGGTTCTCGGCCTGCTGCTCCCAGCCGGCCTCCTCGAGGGTGCCGATCGAGGGGTCCTCGAT
This sequence comes from Kocuria rosea, assembly GCF_006094695.1. Classification (NCBI taxonomy): domain Bacteria; kingdom Bacillati; phylum Actinomycetota; class Actinomycetes; order Micrococcales; family Micrococcaceae; genus Kocuria; species Kocuria rosea. Next base: position 1,956,848 of record NZ_CP035103.1, read on the forward strand.
GCCGGCAGTCATGCCCTTGCGCACCACCCAGTAGAACAGCAACAACGAGCCCAGATCGCGGCGATGCCGGTGTCCGGAGCCGTGCGGGACTCGAGCACGAAGTGTGCACCCACGTGGTGCGCTGCGTCTCGAGCGGGACCTCGATGCCGGGCACCTGCGCGAACCGTCCTGACATGCGCCTATTCTCCGGGTGCGGCCGGGCCCGGTCGCCCGGCCCGATGTGCTCGTGCGTCCGGGTCGTCCAGGGGCTGCGCACCGCCGGCCGTGCCGTGCATCCGGATCAGACCCGTGGCGCCGTCGATGGTGACCACCTGCCCCTCGGTCAGCAGGGTGGTGGCGTCGGGCACGCAGATGACGGCCGGGATGCCGTACTCGCGGGCCACAGTCGGGCCGTGGGCGATCGTGGAGCCGGTCTCCGTGATGAGTCCGCCGAGGGTCAGGAACAGCGGGGTCCAGCCCGGGTCGGTGGTCGGGGCGACGAGGATGTCACCGGGCTGCAGCCTCGCCTCCGACGGGTGGTGGACGATCCGCACCGGCCCGGTCACGATCCCGGTGGCCGCCGGCTGGCCGACCAGCACGTCCGGCCCGTGCTCAGGCGCGGTGTCGTCGGGCAGGGCCTGGGGGTTCGTGCCGTCGGACAGCAGCAGGCCGGGGACCTGCCGCCGTCGGGCCTCGCGGTGGTGCTCCCTGCGCCGACCGGTCACCACCGCGCGCAGGTCCGCGCCGTGCGAGGCGTCGAGGGCCTCGTCCAGGGTCAGGAACATGATGTCCTCCGGCTGCTCCAGCAGGCCGCGCCCGGTGAGCTCGGCCCCCGCGGCGAGCAGCTGCCGGCGCACCTCGGCCAGCGGGGTCAGCCAGAGGAACTTCGGCAGCTCGCGCAGGCCGGCCAGCTCCCGGCTGCGGCGCAGCATGGACCCGGCAAGGCGGGCCCGCAGCGGCCGGGTGCGCCTGGCGCGTGCGACGAGGTCAGCCAGGGCGGCCTCGGCCTCGACGGCGGCGCGGGCGAACCGGGCCGGCGGGGCCTGGTCCGGGTCGGTCACCTGCAGGTACCCGGCCAGGGCGGCGAACACGGGAGTGGGGTCGTCGGCCCACCGGGGGGAGCCGACGTCGATCTCGGCGCTGCCGCGGATCCCGTACTCCGCCAGGAAGGCCGACAGGCCGAACTCGGGCAGCTCGCCGCGCGAGAAGCGCGCGGCGAGCTCGTCCGGGGCAGCGCCGACCAGCAGATCGCGGTGCGGGCGGGCGGCCTCGGCCACGGACCAGAGCTTCAGGTCCATCTGGGTGGTGACGTTGTGGGGCATCCCGCGCAGGGTCGCGTTCAGCTCGCCGGGCTGCAGGATGCCGTCCAGCAGCCAGCCGGCCACCCCCTGGGCGATGAGCGCCGCCCACAGGGGCGGCAGGGAGCGCATCATCGGTCCGGTCATCGTCGCGTCCTGCAGCCCGGCGGCGGAACGGACCCTTTCCGCCGTGTCCGCCGGTTCGGTCCGGGGCTGCCGGCGGACCTGTTCGAGCTCGTGGAACGCGCGCTCGCGGGCGGCGGCGGGCCGGGCCAGGGCCCGCAGCGCGCCGAGCAGCGAGGCGGGCACGGTGGCCAGGAGCACCCGCGCGGTCGCACCGGCGGAGAACACGCGCTGGCCGGGACGGGCGGGACGGGGCGCGTAGCGGGGGTCGTCCAGGACGCGCCGCACGCCCCGCGCCACGGCCGGACCGTAGACCTGCACCATCTCGGGGACGCGGGAGTGCAGGCGCGGGCTGCGGACGAGGCCGGTGAGGTCCATGAACAGCCGGCCGCCGATCTCGACGAGGAACGGATCGACCACGGCGTCGTCGACGCCGATGATCTGCAGCCAGCGGCGGGTCGTCTCCCGCAGCACGGACACGCCCATGGGGGTGACCGGGCGCCGCAGGCCCTGCATGTGGCCGACCTCCATGTAGACCCGCGGGTCGCCCTGCACCGGGTCGGTCCCGGCCGGGAGCGGGAAGAGCGTGGTGATGGGCCGGGACTGCAGCAGCCAGAGCGTGCCCTCGGCGTCGTAGGCGAACTCGATGTCCTGCGGGCTGCCGAGGGCGCGCTGCACCCGCTGCCCGGTCGCCTGGAGCTCGCGGAGCTGGTCGGGGGAGAGGCAGCCGTGCTCCTGTGTCCGGGGGAGCGGACCCTGGCCGGGCAGGACGTAGTGGTCGGTGTCCATGGTGCCGTCCACCACGCCGGTGCCCAGCCCCGGGACCGCGTCGATGACGGTCTCCGTGCGGGTGCCGGTCAGCGGGTTGGCCGTGAACATCACCCCGGCGGCCGCCGGGGCGATCATGCGCTGCACGACGACGGCCATCGCGAGGTCGCCGGTCTCCAGCCCCTGACCGGCCCGGTAGGCGACGGCGCGCTCGCCGTGCACGGAGTCCCAGCACTGCCGGATGGCCTCGAGCAGTGCGTCCCCGCCCTCGACGTCGAGGACGGTGTCCTGCTGGCCCGCGAAGCTGGCGTCCGGCAGGTCCTCGGCCGTGGCGCTGGAGCGGACGGCGACGGGACCACCGCCGAGGTGCTCGTAGGCCGTCAGCACCGCCCGCTCGGGGACGGCGCCCGAGCGGTAGGCCTCGGTGGTCAGGCAGAACCCGTCCGGCACGCGCTCGCCCGCGGACAGGAGGGCTCCGAGACCGACGGCCTTGCCCCCGACGAGCGCGGTGGTCGCCGAGGTGATGTGGGCCAGGTCGATCACGTCCATGGATGCCTCTCTGGTGCCCCGGGGCCGACGGGAGGTGCGGAACGGGCAGCGCCATGGGGCGTCCGGTGGCCCGTTCACAGCCGATGATCCGGTCGGCCGGTCGGCAGGTCAACCTCCCCGTGCCGTGAGGAACCAGCGTGACGGCGCGGCGGTGCCGGTGGTCGACACGGACCGGTTCGGCCGACGTGGCCCGTGCCTCCACCCCGGTCGTTCCGGCCGGCCGCGCGGGGGAGTCCGCTCAGATCCAGGTGGTGAGCACGGGGACGGTGGTCATCAGGCCCAGCGCCACGAAGACCGCCCCGGAGGTGAGCTCGATCCTGCGGGCCACGGTGGGACGGTTGAGCCAGGTGCCGGCGGTGTGGGCGGCCAGGGCCACGAGGAGCAGGTAGATCCCGATGGTGGCCGCCACCGTCCCGCCCATCACCACCACGACGAACAGCGCCCCGGCCCCGGGCGGGGTGAACTGGGGCAGCAGGGCCAGGAAGAACAGCCCGGTCTTCGGGTTGGTGAGGCAGCACACCAGCCCTGCGGCGAACGCCGATCGCGCCCTCGGCCCGGAGGGCTCCCGGCGGTCCGGGGCGGCGGTGACGGTCGACCCCGCGGTCCGTGCCAGGCCGACGGTCATCGGCACGGCGGCGGCCGGGGCGGGAGCGTGGGCGGTGATCGCCCGGTAGCCCAGGTAGAACAGGTAGGCGCCCCCGAGGATCCGCAGAGCCTGGAAGGCGGCCGGGGAGCTGTCCAGGAAGGCGGCCACGCCCACCGCGACCAGCCCCGCCCAGGCGAAGACCCCCACCGCGGACCCGGCGGCGGCCAGCATCCCGGCCCGGCGCTGCCGCAGGGCGCAGCCCAGGGTCAGGACGGTGTCGGGTCCCGGGGTGAGGGCCAGGACCACGGCCACGCCCAGCAGGGCCAGATAGCTCGAGGTGTCCACGGCAGCTCCTTGTCGGTCAGTGGTCCGCAGACCTCCACCGTGCCACCGCGTCACCCTTCAGCACCAGCAATGATTTCCGTGGCATTGGCAGGAGAAAGCGTACGATCGGGGCATGCTCGATCCACACCGGCTCACCATCCTGCGCGCGGTCATCGCCGCCGGCTCGATCCACGCCGCCGCCCGGAACCTCCACCTGGCCCCGGCCACCGTCAGCCAGCACCTCCGCGCCCTGGCCCGGCAGACCGGGCTGGTGCTGTTCGAGAAGAGCGGCCGGGGCATCGAGGCCACCCCGGCCGCCCGGCACCTGTGCGAGGCCAGCGCGGAGACCCTCAGCAGCCTGGAACGCCTCGAGCGCACCGTGGAGGATCTGCGGCAGGGCCGGGCCGAGCAGATCGCCGTCGCCTGCTTCGCGTCCCTGGCCCAGGCCTGGATGCCCGGGGTGGTGCTCGCCCTGCGCGCTCGGTCCCCGGACGTGGTGGTGGAAATCAGCATCAACGAGCTGCACTCCACCGGAGGCCGCCGGGCCCCCGACGTCGACGTGCGCAACGAGTCCCTCGACGGGCCCCTCGTCCACCTGGGGGGATACCAGCGCCATGCCCTGCACGAGGAGGACTTCTGCGTGGTGCTGCCGGTCGACCACCCGCTGGCCGCACGCCCCGCGGTGACGATGGCCCAGCTGCGCGACGAGCCCTGGATCGACCACGACATCCACGACGGCCCCACCGGGCGCATCATCACCCGTGCCTGTCACGCCGCCGGCTACACCCCGCACTACGTCGCCCGTCTCGACGACCACCATGCGGCCACCAGCCTCGCCGCGGCCGGGCTGGGCATCACGGTGCTGCCCCGGATCGCGCTCGCCGGGCTGCCGGCGGCTCTCACCTCGAGGCCGCTGGTCGACCCGGCCGTGCACCGGCGCATCGTCGCCCACACCCGCACCCACCCCACCCGGGCGCGGCTGATCCACACGGCCCTGACGGCGCTGCGCGAAGCCGCTCGACGGAGCCGCCCGGCACCACCGGACGAGCACTGACTCCGCGACCGCTCGGACGGACCCCGTGCTCGCATCGCGCCCCCGACGCCGGACGCGGACGGCAGGACGCCCGCTCAGGGCTGTGCTCCGGTGCGCATGTGGCGCAGCACCGGGCGCTTGGCCCGGGGGAGTCCTTCGACGACGAGCTCGTAGGCGTTCAGCACCAGCTCCTCGACGAGGTCCGGGGTGATCCCCGGGCCGGCGGCGAGGGAGATCCAGTGCTGCTTGTTCATGTGGTAGCCGGGGGTGATCGTGGGGAACTCCTGGCGCAGCGCCATCGCGTGCGGGGGCTCGCACTTGAGCGTCACGATCGGCTTCCCGGGTGCTTCCGTGGTCATCAGGAAGATCCTGCCCACGACCTTGAACACCTCGTGGTCCGGGCCGAAGGGGCAGGTGTGCGTCACGGCCGGCAGTCCGGCGGCCGCCTCCATGGCGATCTGCTGAAGTCTCGTCCCGTCCACGCCGCTGCTATCCGCGGGACCGGGGGTGGCGGACCTCGTAGCCGACCTGGACCATGCCGTTGTCGAAGCGGCGCTCCCGGAGGAGGCGCAGCTCCAGGGACAGTCCGTCGGGGAAGACCGGGGTGCCGCCGCCCACCGTGACCGGGCACAGCAGGAGCTCGACCACGTCGACCAGCCCCAGCCGCAGGGCACTGCCGGCGAGGGTCGGGCCCTCGATCGTGAGGTCGCCGGACGCCTCGGACCTCGCGCGCTCGAGAGCCGCGGCGGTGAACTCCCGCTCGAGCCGGGTGCGCTCGGTCCAGGTCCGGCCGAGGGAGGAGGAGAAGACGATCTTCTCGGCGCGCTTCCAGGTCTCCGCGAAGCGCGCCGACTCCGGGGACCACGTCGCCGCGGACGGGTCGGTCTCCCAGACGGCCATGGTCTCGTACATGCGCCGCCCGTAGAGGTAGGTGCTGACCGGTGCCAGGTCCGTGGTCAGGGCGGCGACGACGGCCTCGTCGGGCACGGCCCAGGAGAAGCTGCCCTGCTCGTCCGAGTTGTAGCCGTCCAGCGAGGAGGCGACGGAGTAGATCACTTTCCCCATGCCCCCACTCAACCCGCCGGAGCCGCCCGGGCACAAGAGGGGCAGCGGATCCGAGGTCCGTCGTGCGTCCAGCGGCGGGTCGTCAGCTGTGTCCGTCCCGGTCCTCGCCGCGTCGGGTCGCCTCCGCTCGCGCGGCGGCACGCACGTGCGGGTCGGTGGCGTTCTCGGCCGCGTGGCGACGGTCGGCGGCGCTCAGGTGGTCGCTGCCGAGCGCGGCAGCCGCCACGTCGACGTCGCTGTGGTGCAGGGCGATGTCGAGCAGCTCTGCCGTGTCCGTCAGCTCCTCGACGCCGTCGGTGGTCCAGGCCTGGACCCGGCGTCGGTGGTCGGCCTCCTTCTGCGCCAGCTGCCGCATCAGCTCACCCGTGTTGATGACAGAGGTGATGGGCTGGGAGTCGTCGTGCTTCGTCACCGTGTCCTCCTGGGGGTCCGTCCGTGGTCGTTCCATTCATAGCCCACGACGCCGTCCCCTGTGGGGAACCGGCCGTCCCCGGAGGCGGAAAGCAGCCCCGCGGGCCCGGGTCCGCCGCGTCGCGGAGCCCTGGGCTGCGGCTTCTGCGAGATCAGCCGCTCCCGCGTGTCGCGCCCTGGCCCGGCGATCTCCCGCCGCCGCGTCACGGTCGCCCACTGATCGCCGGACCCCGAACAGGGTCCCTCCGCCCGCTCCGGGTGGCGGGGCCCTCGGGGTGGGAGGACGGTGCAGGAGTCAGCGGACTTCGCGGAGGGAGCCGTCGGTGACGTCGTAGACGAAGCCCCGCACGCTGTCCCGGTGCGGGACGAAGGGGTTCTCGGTGATCCGCGCCATGGACCGGCGGACGTCGTCGTCGGGATCGGTGAAGGACTCCGGTGACCACGGCGGGCGCATCCCGGTGTCGGCCTCGATCTGTGCCGTGAAGGCGTCGTCGGTGAAGGTGAGCATGCCGCAGTCGGTGTGGTGGATGAGGATGATCTCCCGGGTGCCCAGCAGTCGCTGGCTGATGACCAGGGACCGGATCTCGTCGTCGGTGATCACCCCGCCCGCGTTGCGGATGACGTGGGCGTCGCCCTCGCTCAGCCCCAGCAGTCCGTAGGGGTTGAGCCGGGCGTCCATGCAGGCCACCACGGCCACCGGCAGGGCCGGGGGCATGGGCAGATCGCCCTTGGTGAAGGCGGCGGCGTAGGCCTCGGCGTGGTGCAGGAGGTCGTCGGTGGCGCTCATGGCGGGTCCTTTCCTCGACGGGTGCGGCGGACCGCGTCCCGGGGGCCGGCTTCGGTCCCCGGTGTCCCCGGGCGCTGCGGTCCGACCCGTCCGGAGCCGCCCGGTCCGCTCCTCACCCTAGGACCGGGCGTCGCCCGTGCACACCCCTCCCGTGGTCATCGTTCGCGACGCGGAGGCCGGTTCCGGGGCCCGGCGCTGCGACCGGCTCCTCACTCCGGACCGCCCCGCAGCACGTCCACGTGCACGTGGTCGAGGTGGCGCAGGATCTCGTTGCCGGGCTCGGGCGCGTCGTAGTCCCGCCACCGCCCCCGCGAGCTGTGCACGCTCCAGAAGCGGTCGTCGAAGATGACGTACTGGACGTCCAGGTCCTCGGCGTGCGCGACCAGCCAGTGGGCCAGCAGCCACCCCTCGCGCCGGTTCTCCTCGGTCACGGGGCGGAAGAAGACGTCGACGGCGCGGCCGTCGTAGTGCGTCGACTCCTCGCCGTGCCCCTGGCCGACGCCGCAGGGGGCGAACCCGCCCAGACTCTGCTCTCCGAACACCTCGGTCATCGCTGCGCGCACCCGCTCGGCGCGCGGGGTCAGGCCGGTTGCGGTCAGCTGCTGCTGCGGCAGGTCGTCGGCCGCTGAGCCCCGGCAGCTCAGGCTCGCGCCGGCGTCCTCGGGTGGTCCGTCGGCCAGGCGCCGCAGCACCGCCGGGTCGAGGCCGGAGGTGTCCGGGGCCTCCACCCCGCGGGCGGCGAGCGCCACCGCGGTCGTGGCCCGCTTCGCCTCCTCGCGGTCGAGCCCGACCGCTCCGTCCGCGGTCTCGACGACGCACTCGGCACCCCAGGTCAGCCCGCCGTCTCCGGTGCGCAGGCCGCTGATCAGGCCGGGCCCGAGGAGCACCAGTGCTCCCGCCAGCATCCCGAGCACGAGAAGCAGTGCGAGGAGCGAGCGCAGGGGGCGGCTCCGGTCCCGGTGCGCGGTGCCGGCGGTTCTGGTGGTTCTGGCGGCGATGATGCACCTGCTTCCGCTCGGGGTGTGGGGATGCCGGCTCCAGCACAGCAGGCGGACCTGGCGAGAACCTGCACGAGACGTGCAGGAAACCGGCTCGTGGCCCCTTGACAGCCCGGTGTGATCCGTATCATGCTGGACCACATGAACCTGTCAGACAGCCGGACAGCCGGTGGAGCGCTTCAGTGCGGCGGAGGCCGTCTTCAAGGACCTGCTCGCGCAGATCCGGGAGGGGCGCCTCGCCGTGGGGGAGAAGCTGCCCTCGGAGGCTGCGCTGGCCCAGGGGTACGGCGTGAGCCGGTCCGTGATCCGCGAGGCGCTGCGCTCCTGCGCGGCGCTGGGCCTGACCGTCAGCCGCACCGGCAAGGGGACGTTCGTCGTCTCCCAGCGGGTGGCCGAGGACCTGGCCCTGGGCGCGTACTCGGCCCGGGACCTGCACGAGGCCCGGCCGCACATCGAGGTCCCCGCGGCCGGTCTCGCCGCGCGCCGCCGCACCGAGGAGGACGTGCGCTTCCTGCAGGACGTCGTGGCGGCGATGGCGGCCGAGGACGACCCCCAGGCCTGGGTCGAGCTGGACACCAGCTTCCACGCCGCCGTCGCCCGGATCAGCCACAACCGGGTGTTCGAGAAGGTCATCGCCGACATCCGCGAGGCGCTCTTCCACCAGTCCGAGACCCTCAACGTGGTGGCGGCCCGCCAGAAGCGCTCGGACGAGGAGCACCTGCGCATCTTCCACGCGATCCGCGACGGCGCGGCCGACGAGGCGGAAGCGGCCATGCAGGACCACCTCGCGGCCGTGCGCGGCGCCCTCGGCGCCATCACCGGCGAGTAGCCCGCCGGCCGTCCCGGCCACTGTTCCGGCCTCCCCGGCCTCCGCCCGGGCAGCCGCGGTCCTCGCCCTGCTCGCCCGTCCTCCTGCCCTCGACCCTGCCCTCCGTTCCGCGCGGGGCGCCCTCCGGCGCCTCCCTCCGGCGCGCGCCCCCGCCCGCACCGATCACCTCCAGCAAGGACCCAGCATGACCACCGCAGCCCTCGGGGCACCCCTGTCCACCGCCCGCCCGCAGCACGTGCCCGTCGCCGAACAGGTCCGCGACGGCGTCGTCGAGAGCGTCCACCACGGCTCGCTCGTGGCCACGGACGCCGCCGGGCGGATCCTGCTCGAGGCCGGAGACCCCCTGGCCCTCTTCTACCCCCGCTCCTCCCTCAAGCCGCTGCAGGCGGTGGCCATGCTCCGCGCCGGCCTCGAGCTGCCCGGGCCCCTGCTGGCACTGGCCGCGGCCAGCCACTCCGGGGCGCCCCGGCACCGCGACGGCGCGCGCCGCATCCTCGCCGGCCACGGCGCGGACGAGACCGCCCTGGAGAACGTGCCCGACCTGCCGTACGGGCCCGCCGAACGGGCCGCCGCCCTGCGCGCCGGCGAAGGGCCCACCCGCCTGGCCCAGAACTGCTCCGGCAAGCACGCCGCCATGGTCGCCACCTGCCGGGTCAACGGCTGGCCCGTGGCCGGCTACACCGACCCCGGCCACCCGCTGCAGCTGCTGATCGGCGAGGTCGTGGCGGAGCTGACCGGCGAACCGCTGGGGCCCGGCAGCACCGACGGCTGCGGCACCCCCCTGCACGCCGTCACCCTCCGGGGCATGGCCACCGCCTTCGCCCGGCTGGCCTCCGCCGCCCCGGGCACGCCCGAGGCCTGGGTCGCGTCCGCCATGACCGGGCACCCCGAGCAGGTGGCCGGCGAGGGCCGTGACGTCACGGAGCTCATGCGCAGGGTCCCCGGTCTGCTCGCCAAGGACGGCTTCGAGGGCCTGCAGCTCGTGGGCCTGCCGGACGGGCGCGGTCTGGCCGTGAAGATCGCCGACGGCGCCGACCGCGCCCGGATGCCGGTGACCGTGCAGGCCCTGCAGCGGCTCGGGGTGGACCCCGCGGCGCTCGCCGGCCTGGGCCGGGTCCCCGTGCTCGGCGGGGGCCGCACCGTGGGGTCGCTGCACGCCGTCGCCCTCGCCGCCGCCCCCTGAGCCACTGCTCGCTGTCCCTCCCGCTCCATGAGAGACCGCCCTCGTCCCGCTGACCCACCGTCCCGCTGACCCACCGTCCCGCTGCCGTCCACCACCTCGTGACACCCGAGAGAACCGAGAGAACCATGACCGCTCCCGCCTTCCGCACCGAGCACGACCTGCTCGGCGACCGCCAGGTCCCCGCCGACGCCTACTGGGGCGTGCAGACCCTGCGCGCCGTGGAGAACTTCCCCATCACCGGCCTGCCCCTGGGCGGCCACGCCCACCTGGTGCGGGGACTGGCGGCCGTCAAGCTCGCCGCCGCCCGCGCCAACCACGAGCTCGGGCTGCTCGACACCGCCCGGGCCGACGCCGTCGTGGGGGCCTGCCAGGAGATCCTGGGCGGGCGCCTCCACGAGCAGTTCCGCGTGGACGTGATCCAGGGCGGCGCCGGCACCTCCTCCAACATGAACGCCAACGAGGTGATCGCCAACCGGGCCCTGGAGCTGCTGGGCGCCGGCAAGGGGGAGTACTCCCGGCTGCACCCCAACGACCACGTCAACCTGTCGCAGTCCACCAACGACGCCTACCCCACGGCCGTGAAGATCGCCACGATCACCGGCGTGCAGGAGCTGCTGGCGGCCCTGGAGGTGCTGGAGGACGCCTTCGCGGCGAAGGCCCGCGAGTTCCGCACCGTCGTGAAGATGGGCCGCACCCAGCTGCAGGACGCCGTGCCCATGACCCTGGGCCAGGAGTTCGGCACCTACGCCGTGATGATCCGGGAGGACCGCCAGCGCCTCGCCGAGGCGAGCCTGCTGGTCCACGAGATCAACCTCGGGGCGACGGCGATCGGCACCGGGCTCAACGCCCCGGACGGCTACGCCGCCGCGGCCTGCCGCCACCTGGCCGCCGTCACCGGCCTGCCGCTGGTCACCGCCGTCGACCTCGTGGAGGCCACCCAGGACGTCGGGTCCTTCGTGCACCTGTCCGGGGTGCTCAAGCGGGTGGCGGTGAAGCTGTCCAAGATCTGCAACGACCTGCGGCTGCTCTCCTCCGGGCCCCGGGCGGGGCTGGGCGAGATCACCCTGCCCGCCGTGCAGTCCGGCTCCTCGATCATGCCGGGCAAGATCAACCCGGTGATCCCCGAGGTCGTCAGCCAGGTCGCCTACGAGGTCATCGGCAACGACGTCACGATCACCATGGCCGCCGAGAGCGGACAGCTGCAGCTCAACGCCTTCGAGCCGATCATCGTCCACAGCCTGCACAAGAGCGTCGCCCACCTCCGGGCGGCCTGCACCACGCTCACGGAGCGCTGCGTGCGCGGCATCACCGCCAACGAGGAGCACCTGCGCGCGTCGGTGGAGCACTCCATCGGCCTGGTGACCGCGTTGAACCCCCACCTGGGCTACGCCACGGCCACCGCGATCGCCCAGGAGGCCCTGGTCACGGGCGCCGGCGTCGCGGAGCTGGTGCGCGAGCGCGGTCTGCTGACCGCCGAGGAGCTGGGCCGCATCCTGCGCCCGGAGCGCCTGGCCAACCTCACCGTCTGACCCGTCCACGAGCTCTTCCGCCACCACCCAGGAGACCGAGCCATGCCACCTGTGTCCGTCCACCACCCGGACCGGCGCCACGCCACCCCGGCCCAGCCGCCGACCGCCGCCCTCGACGTGCTCCACGCGGAGGACGAGGGCTACCACAAGGGGCTCAAGCCCCGGCAGATCCAGATGATCGCGATCGGCGGCGCCATCGGCACCGGCCTGTTCATGGGCGCCGGCGGGCGGCTGGCCAGCGCCGGGCCCGCCCTCGTGCTCGTCTACGCGGTCTGCGGCTTCTTCGCGTTCCTCATCCTGCGCGCCCTGGGCGAGCTCGTCGTGCGCCGCCCGTCCTCGGGCTCCTTCGTCTCCTACGCCCGGGAGTTCTACGGCGAGAAGGCGGCCTTCTTCACCGGCTGGCTGTACTGGCTCAACTGGGCCATGACCGCGATCGTGGACATCACCGCCGTGGCGCTGTACATGAAGTTCTTCGCCCGGTACTGGGCTCCCGTCGGGGACGTCCCCCAGTGGCAGTACGCCCTGGCCGCCCTGCTGCTCGTCCTCGGGCTGAACCTCGTCTCGGTCAAGGTCTTCGGCGAGCTCGAGTTCTGGTTCGCCCTCATCAAGGTGGCCGCGCTCTCCGCCTTCCTGGTGGTCGGGATCTGGCTGGTGCTCTTCGGCACCCCGGCCGACGGCCAGGAGGTGGGCCTGTCCCTCATCGGCCACAACGGCGGGCTCCTGCCCAATGGTCTGCTGCCGGCGGTCGTCGTGATCCAGGGCGTGGTCTTCGCCTACGCGTCCATCGAGCTGATCGGCACCGCGGCCGGTGAGACGGAGCACCCCGAGAAGGTCATGCCGCGCGCCGTGAACACGGTGATCGTGCGCATCGCGGTCTTCTACGTCGGGTCGCTGACCCTGCTGTCCCTGCTCCTGCCCTACACCGCCTACAAGGCGGGGGAGAGCCCGTTCGTGACGTTCTTCGGCTCCATCGGCGTGGCCGGCATGGACACCGTGATGAACCTCGTGGTGCTCACCGCGGCCCTGTCCTCGCTCAACGCCGGGCTCTACTCCACGGGCCGGATCCTGCGCTCGATGTCCCTGGCCGGATCGGCCCCCCGCTTCGCGGGCCGGATGAACCGGGCCGGCGTCCCGTACGGCGGCATCGTGCTGACGGCGGCGGTGGCCGTGCTGGGCGTGGTGCTCAACGCCCTGGTGCCGGCCCAGGCCTTCGAGATCGTGCTGAACCTCGCTTCGGTCGGTATCATCAGCGCCTGGGCGATGATCATGCTCTGCCACCTCCGGCTCGTCTCCTGGTCCCGGCAGGGCAGGGCGGAGCGCCCCGGCTTCCGGCTCCCCGGCGCGCCCTTCACCGGTTGGCTGACCCTGGCGTTCCTCGTGAGCGTCGTCGTGCTGATGGCCTTCGACTCCCCGATCGGGACCTGGACTGTCGCCTCCCTGCTGCTGCTCGTGCCGCTGCTGGTCCTCGGCTGGTACCGGTGCCGGGACCGGGTGCACGCGATCGCCGCGGCCCATGCCGCCGTCGCCCGGACCGCCCCGGCGGCCTCCGCGGAGACGGGGCCGCCCGTCCGGTAGGGCCCCGCCCCGGGGGCGCGGCATCCGCGCACCCGGCTCACGGACGTCCGGACCCCCGGCTCGCCTCCGCCCGGCCGGCGGCGATCTGGGCGGCCCAGCGCACCCGGAAGGGCCGCCGATCCGGGTCCGTCGTCCGCGGCGGCTCGACGGCCGGCTCCGCGGCCCCGGTGTCCGTCCCGGCGGTCTGCTGCCGGGGCCGAGGGGAGGCGTGGCGTCGGGCGGCCGCCACCGCCTCTGCCCGGCGCTGCTCGGCCTCCGCCGCGGCGCGCTGGTCCGGCGAGCGCATCGGGGTGCCGTCCTGGTGGGTCCAGGTGCGCAGGCGGGCGGCGAACCAGGCGCCTGGGTTCTCGATCCCGGTGACCGAGTCGTGGGTGTAGCGCACGCTCTGCGGGGTCCAGTCCAGGGCGTGCAGGACGTCTGCGACGGTCCACCCGGCCTCGAAGTGCGGCCCGGCCACGGCCACGGCGTAGGCGGTGGTGATCCGGCGCAGCACCAGCGCGTGGTGCTGGAGCTCCAGTCCGGCCCGCCGGAGCACCTGTTGCCGGTCCCGCCGGGTCGGCGCCGTCGTCGTCGGCCGCACTGCCGCGTGGGCCGGCCACAGCGGAGCTGTCCGCCGGGCCAGGGCGGCCTTGACCTCCCGCCGCTGCGCGTCGGCTCCGGCAGCGGGCCGGGGCGCGGCAGGGGCCCTCGAGGCAGGCTCCGCGCGCACGTGCGGGGGAGGGCCCGACCTTTCCGTGGGAACCGGGTCGACGTTGCGATCCACTGGCGTTGCCTCCTCTGCCGAATCGTCGGTGGTGTTCTCCGGACCCGGGGCCGGCCCGTGGGCAGGAGCCCAGGATCCCTCAGTCCGCACCGGACTGGACGACCAGCAGCATCGTGCCCTCGGGATCACGGACGTAGGCGACGGTCTCGCCCCACGGCATGGCCTCCGCATCGACAGGCACGGCCGCACCGGCCCGGCGGGCGGCGTCGAGGACGGCCGGAAGGTCCTCGACGTAGACGCACAGGTCCACCGCGTGGCCGGTCGCGGGCAGCGGGGTGTCGCCGTACCGTGCCGCCGTGGTGCCGACGCCCAGGCCCAGCTGACCGTCTCCCACCCGCAGGACGAGGAAGACCGGCTCTCCCGTTCCGGGGAACCGGTACGTCTGTTCGGCGTGGAACACCTCTTCGTAGAAGGCCCCGGTGCCGACCAGATCCGCACAGTTGACGATGGGGAACAGCTCCTGCCCGGTCATGGTCCGACAGTACCGGGATGTGCTCTACTCGGTCGCATGAGCGGTGACTCCCTGCCCGAGGTCCCCACGGCCGACGACTTCCGCGCACTGGCGCGCAGCTCGCCGTGGCGGTTCACCACCGTGCACTTCACCCACCGGCGGCAGCGGGACGCCGGGAGCACTCCGGACGGCGAACCGGTCGAGGCCTGGCTCGACCGGCGGCTCGGCCGTGTGGTCGTCCGCTCCTCCGGGGGCGTCGAGGTCGCCGAAGGGCCTCCCTACGGTGCGGCGGTGAGTCTGGTGACCTGCGACGACGACGCGGAGGGCGCCGTTCCGTCACCGCCGCCGCCGGAGCCGGAGGTGGTGCTGCGCCCGGACGGTCTGGTCGCCCGGCGCCCGGAGGACTGGCACTTCGACCACGGTGATCCGATGTGGCAGGACTACCGGTGGACGGCCATGCTCGACCCGGCCGAGCTGAGCCGGGGAGTGGACGTCAGCGAGGTCGTCGCCACGACACTGCGGGGCCGCCTCACCTGGTCGGCCGCCTGCCGGCCGCTGCTCGGTGCCGGCGAGGACAGGGAGAACGGCTACACCCCGCGGTGCGGGTGCTGCCCTCTGCTGGACAGTGCCGCCAGCCGGATCCACGAGTACGGCCGTGAGGACCCGACCCTCACCAGCGGCGACCTCGCCACGGTCTACCGCGTGCACCTCGACGTGCAGACGGGCATCGTCGTGGACATCACCCCGCTGGACGGCCTCGACGGCACCGGCCTCAGCAACGAGCTCCACGCCGTCGACGCACCGCTGGACCCTCCGCCGCAGGGACCGGAGCAGCCGGGCCGCCCTGCCTGAGGCGGCCGCCGTCGAGGACCTCGTGGACCGGGCCTGACCCGAGGGCACGGCGCGGCCGAGGGCCTCGACCCTCCGGTCACCGCCGCGAGGCGCGCCGGCCCAGGAGCCAGCCGGCGCAGAAGGCCCACAGGACGAGCCCGGCCACCACACCGGCCCACCCCGCCGTGGCCTCCGGGGTCACCAGGGTCATGGCCGGGAACGCCGCGTCGCCCGGCGAGGCTTCCGCGAACCACCCGAACGACGCCTCCGCCGGGTGGAGCAGCACCAGCAGCGCCCCGCCCAGCACCAGGAGACCGCCGAGACACGCCAGGACCACCCACCAGGGCGGCATGCGGCGAGGCGGAACGGACGGAGGGACGGCGGGGCCGGCGGCGTTCATGGTCCGACCCTACGGCCGGTGCGCCGCCCGTCCACAGCACCCCGCCGCGACACCGTGTCGTGCGTCGTCGTCGCCCGTCCCCCCTGCGGCCTGGGGGGACGCGCGGACCGCCCGCCCCAGGCGCACCCGGGTGCCCGCCGCCGCCGGGGCGCAGACCATAGGATGGAGCGCATGTCCAGACCCCACGTGCGCCTGCTCGGCCAAGGCATCCGGTACCTGACCACCCTGCGCGGCGGAGGCTCCGCCTTCCCCGGCCTCGTGATGGAGCGGCTGCACCCCGGGTTCGTGGCCGAGGAGCTCGCGAAGCTGCCGCACGGCGTGGTGCTCATCAGCGGCACCAACGGCAAGACGACCACCACCAAGATGGCCGTCCAGCTGCTGCGCTCGCAGGGCTACAGGGTCTTCACCAACCGCACCGGCTCCAACTTCGTGCGCGGCGTGGCCGCCGCCCTGCTCGGGGAGATGAGCCTCACGGGCCGCCTCGACGCGGACGTCGCCGTGCTCGAGCTCGACGAGGCGCACGCCGTGCACTTCGTCAAGCAGGTCAAGCCCCGCCACGCGCTGCTGCTCAACGTGATGCGCGACCAGCTCGACCGCTTCGGCGAGATCGACACCACCCGGCGGATGCTCGCCCAGATCGCGGCGGCCACCACGGGCACCGTGGTCCTCAACCGGGAGGACCCCCGGATCGTGTCCCTCGCGGAGCACGTCCCCGAGGGCACGCAGACCCGCTGGTTCGGGCTGTCCGCCCCGCTGCGGCCCATGTTCCCCTCCGACGACGACATGCGCTCGGCCGGCGGTCCCGACGCCGAGGCCGACCACGAGGCGGAGCTGGCGCCCCGGCCGGCCGCCGACGTGGAGCTGACGTCCTTCGAGGCGAACCGGGTCCGGCTCACGGTGGGCGGGGAGGCCGTCGAGACCACCGTGGAGCTCTACGGCGTCTACAACATGTACAACGCGGCGGCCGCGCTCGCGCTGGCGCTCGCCGTGGCCGGCCCCGACGCGGACCGCGCCGCGCTGGTGGACGAGCTCTCCCGCGTCACCCCCGCCTTCGGCCGCGGGGAGACCATCACCGTGGACGGCCGGCCGCTGCAGCTGCTGCTCGTGAAGAACCCCGCCGGGTTCCGCCTCTCGCTGGCCTCGGCGCGGCCGGGCGACTACGCCACGATGATCGCCATCAACGACGAGTACGCCGACGGCCGCGACGTCTCCTGGCTGTGGGACGTGGACTTCCACTCCCTGCGCTCCGGCGGCGTGGACGTGGTCTCCGGCACCCGGGCGTGGGACATGGCCCTGCGCCTGGACTACGACGAGGTCACGGTGCGCGACGTGGTCCCGGGCCTCGGCGACGCCCTGCGGCGCTTCGTCGCCGGGGCCGGGGACCGGCCGATGCGCGTCTTCTGCACCTACACGTCCATGCTCGAGCTGCGCCGGGAGCTGTCCCGCGTGGCCGAGGTCGCCGAGATCTGAGCGGAGCCCCCGTGACCGACCGCACCGTCCACCTCGTCCAGCTCTACCCCCGGGACATGAACATCTACGGAGACTGGGGCAACACCCTCACTCTCAAGCGCCGGCTGGAGAAGTACGGCTACGCCGTGCGGCTGAGCGACCACAACCCCGGGGACCCGTTCCCGCCCGACGCCGACCTGCTGGTGGGCGGCGGCGGCCAGGACTCGGGACAGTTCCGGGTCCAGGAGGACCTGCAGCGGATCGCCCCCGAGCTGCGGGCCATGGCCGCCGACGGCGTGCCGATGCTCGCGATCTGCGGTCTCTACCAGCTCTTCGGCCACGAGTTCCGCACCGGCGCCGGCGAGACCCTGCCCGGCATCGGCATCCTCGACCTGACCACCGTGGGCGGACCCACGCGCCTGATCGGCAACATCGTGCTGGAGTCCCCGGAGTTCGGGACCGTCGTCGGCTACGAGAACCACTCCGGGGTCACCCGGCTCGGCCCGGACCAGACGCCGCTGGGACGGGTGGTGAAGGGCGCGGGCAACAACGGGGAGGACGGTACCGAGGGCGCCCGCGTGCACCACGTGGTGGGCTCCTACCTGCACGGGTCGATGCTGCCCAAGAACCCCGCCGTGGCCGACCACCTCATCCGCGCCGCGGTGGAGCGCCGGCTCGGCGTCTTCGACGCCGCACCGCTGGACGACACCCTGGCCGAGCGGGCCCGGGAGGTCGCGCAGGCCCGGCCCCGCTAGGGCCCCGGCCGGGGCGGCGCGCACCCGGTAGAATGGACCAGGACTTCTCCGGCCCGTCCCGGCCACTGCCGGGGCGGGCCGTGCCGGGACGACGCACGACGCGTCCCGGCCGACCGCGAACGACTTCCCGAGGAGGGACGCATGTCAGGACACTCCAAGTGGGCCACGACCAAGCACAAGAAGGCCGCGATCGACGCCAAGCGGGCGAAGGCCTTCGCCAAGTACATCAAGGGCATCGAGGTGGCCGCGCGCATGGGCGGGCCCGACACCGCGGGCAACCCGGCGCTGGACCTCGCCGTGTCCAAGGCCAAGAAGAACTCGGTGCCGGTCGCGAACATCGACCGCGCCGTCAAGCGCGGCGCCGGCCTGACCGGTGAGGTCGTCGACTACACCGAGATCCTCTACGAGGCCCGCGGCCCGCAGGGCACGGCGCTGTACATCGAGTGCCTCACCGACAACAAGAACCGCGCCGCCTCCGAGGTGCGCGTGGCCGTGACCCGCAACGGCGGCACCATGGCCGACTCCGGCTCCGTGGCGTTCCTCTTCGAGCGCAAGGGCGTCGTGGAGGTCACCCGCACCGACGGGCTGACCGAGGACGACGTCCTCATGGCCGTCCTGGACGCCGGCGCCGACGAGGTCGTGGAGCAGGAGGACGTCTTCGAGGTCGTCTCCGAGGCCACCGACCTGCCCGCGATCCGCGCGGCCCTCGACGAGGCCGGGCTCGAGTACAACAACGACGACCCGCAGTTCCGCCCGAGCATGCTCGTGGAGCTCGACGCCGAGGGCGCCCGGAAGTTCCTGCGCCTCGTCGACGCCGTCGAGGAGCTCGACGACGTGCAGAACGTCTACGCCAACGCGGACATCCCCGCCGAGGTCCTGGCCCAGCTCGACTCCGAGGACTGACCACGGCCACGCAGCGGATCCTCGGGGTCGACCCGGGACTGACGCGGTGCGGGTTCGGCCTGATCGACATGGCCGGCAACCGCACCGCGTCCTTCGTGGACGTCGGGGTGGCCGGCACGGACGCCGCCGACCCGCTCGACGTGCGCGTGCTGCGGATCTGGGAGGCCACCGAGCGGTGGATCGAGCGCTACCGTCCCGACGCCCTCGCCCTGGAGCGGGTGTTCGCCCAGACCAACGTGAACACCGTCATCGGCACGGCCCACGCCTCCGGCGCCGTGATCGCCTCGGCCGCCCGCCACGGCGTTCCGGTGGCCTGGCACACCCCGTCCGAGGTCAAGGCCGCGGTGACGGGGGAGGGACGGGCCGACAAGGCATCCGTGGCCCGCATGGTGGTGCGCATCCTCCGGCTCGACGAGGCGCCCCGGCCCGCCGACGCGGCCGACGCCCTGGCCATCGCCATCTGCCACGGCTGGCGCGGCGGCGGCACGGGCGTGGACGCCACGGCCCGGACCGAGACGCACCAGGGCGCCCGCCCCCTGGCCGCCGCCCGCTCCGGCATGACCCCCGCCCAGCGGGCCTGGGCCG
Organism: Kocuria rosea; assembly: GCF_006094695.1. Lineage (NCBI taxonomy): Bacteria > Bacillati > Actinomycetota > Actinomycetes > Micrococcales > Micrococcaceae > Kocuria > Kocuria rosea. The sequence goes on from NZ_CP035103.1 coordinate 1,976,022, forward strand.
AGGCGGAGCACCGCGCCAAGCGGGGCGGGCGCCGCTGAGCCGGCGCCCACTGCTAGAGTGGTCGTCATTCGTAGATCTGTTCGATCGACCGTGCACGGCCCCCGCCGGGCACGGGAAGGAGTTGCGCGGTGATCGCGTCCATCACGGGACAGGTCGAGCACGTCGGCCTCACCACCGCCGTCGTGGCGGTGGGCGGGTTCGGCGTCCAGGTCCAGGCGACGCCGGAGACCCTGTCCGGCCTGCGGATCGGCGGGGAGGTCCGGCTCGACACGGCGTACGTGGCGCGCAAGGACGAGTCCCCGCTGCTCTTCGGCTTCCGCAGCCCCGCCGAGCGCGAGGTCTTCGAGATCATGCTCGGCGTCAGCGGCGTGGGCCCCCGCACCGCACTCGCGGTGCTCTCCGTGCTCGGCCCGGACGCCGTCCACCGCGCCATCGCGCAGGGGGACGCCAAGGCGTTCACCACCGTCCCCGGCATCGGCCCCAAGGGCGCCCGCCGGATCGTGCTGGAGCTGGCCGACAAGCTCATCGTCCCGGACCGTCCCGCCCAGCCGGCCGCGGCCGCCCCGATGGAGCCGTGGCGGGAGCAGGTGCTCGAGGCCCTCGTGGGCCTGGGCTGGAACGAGAAGGACGCCGCCCGGGGCATCGCCGACGCCCTCTCCGGCAGGGAGGAGCTCGCCGCCTCCGGTGACGTGCCCGCGATCCTGCGCACCGTGCTCGGGTGGCTCGGCGCGGCCAAGGCCGGGCCCCGGGTCCCGGCGGAGCGAGGAGCCTGAGCGTGGCCCGCGACGACGGCGCCGCCGTGAACTCCCGGGACCGGCTGGTCTCGGGGGAGGACGAGCCCGACGAGAAGCAGCTCGAGTCGGCGCTGCGGCCCGCGAACCTCGACGAGTTCGTGGGGCAGAAGCGGGTGCGCCAGCAGCTGTCCCTGGTGCTCGAGGCCTCGCGGCTCCGGGGCCGCTCCGCCGACCACGTCCTGCTCTCCGGTCCGCCCGGTCTGGGCAAGACGACCCTGGCCATGATCATCGCCGAGGAGATGGGCGCGCCCCTGCGGATCTCCTCCGGCCCGGCCATCCAGCACGCCGGCGACCTCGCCGCGATCCTGTCCTCCCTGACCGAGGGGGAGGTGCTGTTCCTCGACGAGATCCACCGCATGTCCCGGCCCGCCGAGGAGATGCTCTACATGGCCATGGAGGACTTCCGGGTGGACATCGTGGTGGGCAAGGGCGCCGGCGCCACCTCCATCCCGCTGGACCTGCCGCCGTTCACCCTGGTCGGCGCCACCACGCGGGCCGGTCTGCTGCCCGGCCCGCTGCGCGACCGCTTCGGCTTCACCGGCCACCTCGAGTTCTACTCCGTGGAGGAGCTCGAGCTCGTGCTGCGCCGCTCCGCCGGTCTCATGGACCTCGCGATGACCGCGGAGGGCTTCTCCGAGGTCGCCTCCCGCTCCCGGGGCACCCCGCGCATCGCCAACCGGCTGCTGCGCCGGGTGCGGGACTGGGCGCTGGTGCACGGCATCCCCCGGATCGACGCCCGCACCTCCTCCGCGGCCCTCGACATGTACGAGGTGGACACCCGCGGCCTCGACCGGCTGGACCGCTCGGTGCTCGAGGCGCTCGTGACGAAGTTCGGCGGCGGGCCGGTGGGCCTGTCCACCCTGGCGATCGCCGTGGGGGAGGAGACGGAGACGGTCGAGACCGTGGCCGAGCCCTACCTGGTCCGCGAAGGCCTGCTCGGCCGGACCCCCCGGGGCCGGATCGCGATGGCCGCCGCCTGGGACCACCTGGGCCTGCGCCCGCCCGAGCACGCGGCGTTCAAGGACCCCGGGCTGCGGGCCGCCTTCGGCGGCACGGCCGCGGCCCCGGCCGCCGAGGACGTCCCGCCGCTGTTCGAGGACTGAGCGCGGCCGCAGACCCGGGGGCTGCCTCCCGGGTGCCGTCCAGGACGCTGACGGGCCGGATCACCTACCATGGTGAGGACACCCACCACCGATCGAACGGAAGTCCGTGAGCCCGCTCCTCCTCGTCCAGTCCCTCCCCGCCCAGGCCGCCCAGCCCACGGGAGGCAGCACCGCCTGGCTGCTGCCCCTGATGCTCGTGGCCATGGTGCTCCTGCTCTGGCTGCCCATGCGCCGACAGAAGAAGGCCGTGGCCCAGGTCAAGGAGAAGCAGGCGGCCATGGGTCCCGGCACCGAGGTCATGACGAACTACGGCCTCTACGGCACCGTGCGCTCGATCGACCGGGACACCAACAAGGTGGTCCTCGAGATCGCCCCGGGCACCGCCGTGACCGTGCACCTGCAGACCGTCACCACGGTCGTCGAGGACGAGGCGGCCCCCGCCGCCGAGACCGAGGCGGCGCCGTCGGTGGTCGAGCCCGACGCCCCCGGCGCGGGATCGACCCCGGTCGAACCCCTCGACGACGACGCCCGGCGCGAGCCCGGGCAGCGCAACGACTGACCCCCCACGCGGGACGACGGGCCGACCACTGGTCGGCCCGTTCCCATGCACAGGCCCGGCCCCACCGGGCCGTCGTTCGTAAGGAAGACCATGGCACTGACCACACGCAAGACCCCCGGTGACCCGGGGCCCGCCGCCCCGGACGGCCCGTCCGGGCGGGGCGGCTCGACCGCGCCGGCGCGCTCGGGGGTGCGGGCCGCCCTCTCGACCGCCCGGCGGTCCCTCATCGGGCTGGCCGTGCTGCTCGCCCTGCTGGCCGGGCTCCTGGCCTGGGGCGCGGGCACCGACCGCACCGGCTGGGGCCCCAAGCTCGCCCTGGACCTGGAGGGCGGGACTCAGATGATCCTCTCCCCGTCCCTGCAGGGGGAGGACGCCGGCCAGGAGATCACCGCCGAGCAGCTGGACCAGGCCGTCGAGATCATCCGCCAGCGCGTCGACGGCTCGGGCGTGGCGGAGGCGGAGATCGCCACCCAGTCCGGCAACAACATCGTGGTCTCCATGCCCGGCGTGCCCTCCGCCCAGACCCGCGAGCTCATCCAGACCTCGGCGCAGATGAACTTCCGGCCCGTGCTCACCACCGCCGCGGCGGAGCCGGTGCCCGAGGACCAGCGCGTCGCCGAGGACGAGGTGCCCGAGCCCACGGCCGAGCCCACCGACGCCTCCGACCCGAACTGGATCACCCCGGACCTGTTCCGGGAGTTCGAGGAGGCCGACTGCACCGTGCCGCAGTCCCCCGAGGAGCGGGAGGCCCAGGACGCCGACGCCCCGACCATCGCCTGCGAGCCCGAGACCGGCACCAAGTACCTCCTGGGCCCGGTCGAGATCCAGGGCACCGGGATCGAGGACGCGTCCTACGGGACGGCGCAGAACTCCACCGGGGTCTCCCTGAACCAGTTCGCCGTGAACCTGCAGTTCGGCCCCGAGGCCACGGACACCTTCCGGGAGCTCTCCGAGCGGCTCTACGGCATCGGCAGCGCCACGCCCGGCGACCCCCGCAGCCAGTTCGCGATCCTGCTCGACGGCCAGGTGGTCTCCGCCCCGTCGATGAACGCCGTGATCTCCGACGGCCAGGCCCAGATCACGGGTCAGTTCACCGAGGAGCAGGCGCAGTTCCTGGCCGAGCAGCTCAAGTACGGCGCGCTGCCCATGAGCTTCGACATCCAGTCCGAGCAGCAGATCTCCGCGACCCTGGGCGCCGACCAGCTGCGGATGGGCATCATCGCCGGGATCATCGGCCTGGTGCTCGTGTGCGTGTACTCGCTCTTCCAGTACCGGCTGCTGGGCCTGGTGACCATCAGCTCGCTCGTGGTCGCGGGCGTGCTCACCTGGCTGGCGATCACGCTGCTGGGCTGGTCCGCGAACTACCGGCTGTCCCTGGCCGGCGTGGCGGGCCTGATCGTGGCGATCGGCCAGACCGCCGACTCGTTCATCGTCTACTTCGAGCGCATCCGCGACGAGATCCGCAGCGGCCGCTCCATCCCCGCGGCGGTCGACCACGGCTGGCAGCGCGCCCGCCAGACCGTGCTCGCGTCCAAGGCCGTGAACCTGCTGGCCGCGGCGGTGCTGTACTTCGTGGCCGTGGGCAACGTGCGCGGCTTCGCCTTCACCCTCGGGCTGACCGCGATCGCCGACCTCCTCGTCGTCTTCCTCTTCACGCACCCGGTGATGGTCATGCTCGCCCGCACCCGCTACTTCGGCGGCGGCGGGAAGCACTCGGGGCTCAGCCCCGAGGCCCTCGACGCGGTGCCCCTGTACCGGGGTGCCGGACGGCTGCGCGAGCCCTCCGCGGAGCACGACGGGCTGACCATCGCCGAGCGGCGCCGGCGCGCGGGACGGACCGCGCCGCAGGACCCCCCGCCCGCGGCGGCACCGGACGGCGCGCCGGTCGGCGCGCCGTCGTCCGCCGCCCGCACCCCCGAGGAGAACGCCTGATGTCCCGGTTCGCAGATTTCGGCAACGCCCTGCACAGCGGGCGCACCTCCTACCCCTTCGTGGGCCGGGCCAAGCGGTGGCTCGCGATCGTGGGCGTCCTCGTGCTGCTCTCCCTGCTCGTGCCCGTCGCCAAGGGTGGCTTCAACCTCGGCATCGACTTCACCGGCGGGTCCGAGTTCACCGTGTCCGCCGTGGCCGACCCGGACATCGAGACCGGCCAGCAGGCCGTCGCCGGCTCCGCGGACGCCGCGGAGGTCGAGGTCACCAACATCGCCCCGGAGACCGTCCGGGTGCGCACCGAGCAGCTCGACGACGACCAGACGCTCGCCGTCAAGGACGCCCTGGTCGAGGCCTACGGCGTGAGCGAGCAGGAGGTCACCTCCAACTTCGTGGGGCCCACCTGGGGCGCCGGCGTCACCAGCCAGGCACTGCAGGGCCTGGTGGTCTTCGTGGTCCTGGCCACCGCCCTGATGGCCCTGTACTTCCGTACCTGGAAGATGTCCGTCTCGGCGATCGCCGGCATGCTCGCCTCGGTGGCGATCACCGCCGGGATCTACTCGCTCGTGGGCTTCGAGGTCACCCCCTCGGCGGTGATCGGCTTCCTCACGGTGCTCAGCTACTCGCTCTACGACTCCGTGGTGGTCTTCGACAAGGTCCGGGAGAACACCGAGGGCCTGCTCGACGGCACGGCCCCGCCGGAGCGGGCCGGACGGAAGTACTCCGACCAGGTGAACCTCGCCGTCAACCAGACGCTCGTGCGCTCGATCAACACCTCCGTGGTCGGCATCCTGCCGGTGGGCTCGATCCTGTTCATCGGCTGGCTCGTCCTGGGCGCGGGCACCCTCAAGGACCTGTCCCTGTCCCTGTTCGTCGGGATCATCGTGGGCACCGCCGCCACCCTGTTCGTGGCCGCGCCCCTCTACGCGCTGCTGCGCCGCGGGGAGCCCGCCATCCAGGAGCAGGAGGCCCGTGCGGGGGCGTCCGCCGAGCGTGCCGCCGAGGAGGCGCTCGCGCACTAGACTGTAGCCACCGTAGGGCGGGCCGTGCAGGTGCGGACCGCCACAGCAGCACACGTCGGACCCGGACCGGGGACGAGGACAGGGGCGGCGGCCGCACGGCCGCCGCCCCGCGTGCATCGATTGGGAAGGAAGTCCCGGCCATGAGCTCGTCCGACGACGGGGCCGTCCCCACGGGCCAGAGCGCCGCACCGACGCCGCCGCGCCGCTCGGACATGGCCGGCACCCACTACGTGGTGCCCGCGTCCCGGCCGATGCTGGGCCGGGCCGTGTTCCCGGGCCGCAGCGACCGCACCCGCTCGAGCCTGTCCTACCTCTCCGGCCGGCCCATGGACCACTCGCCGATCCTCGAGCCGCTGCTGCACACCGTGCGCGCCACCCACCCCGAGGAGGACCTCGAGGTCCTCCAGCGCGCCTTCAAGGTCGCCGAGAAGTGCCACGAGGGCCAGAAGCGCAAGAGCGGCGACCCCTACATCACCCACCCCGTGGCCGTGACCACGATCCTCGCGGAGCTCGGTATGACGGGCGCCACCCTGGTGGCCGCCCTGCTCCACGACACGGTCGAGGACACGGACTACACCCTGGAGCAGCTGCGCGCCGAGTTCGGCGACGAGGTCGCCGCCCTCGTGGACGGCGTGACGAAGCTGGACAAGGTCCAGTACGGGGACGCCGCGCAGGCCGAGACCGTGCGCAAGATGATCGTGGCGATGGCCAAGGACATCCGCGTGCTCGTCATCAAGCTCGCCGACCGCCTGCACAACGCCCGCACCTGGCGCTTCGTCTCCCAGACCTCCTCCTCGAAGAAGGCGCGCGAGACCCTCGAGATCTTCGCCCCGCTGGCCCACCGGCTCGGGATGAACACCATCAAGTGGGAGCTCGAGGACCTCGCCTTCGCGGCGCTCTACCCCAAGGTCTACGAGGAGATCGTGCGGATGGTGGGGGAGCGCCAGCCCCAGCGCGAGCGGTCGCTGGCCAAGATCCGCGAGCGGATCGCCCTGGACCTCTCCGAGGCCGGCATCGAGGCGACCATCACCGGCCGCCCCAAGCACTACTACTCGATCTACCAGAAGATGATCGTGCGCGGGAAGGACTTCGACGAGATCCAGGACCTGCAGGCGGTCCGGGTCCTGGTGAGCACGGTGCGCGAGTGCTACGCGGCCCTGGGCGCCCTGCACGCGCGGTGGCGGCCGCTGCCGGGGCGGTTCAAGGACTACATCGCCATGCCGAAGTTCAACATGTACCAGTCACTGCACACCACGGTGATCGGCCCGGACGGGCGCCCCGTGGAGATCCAGATCCGCACCCACGAGATGCACCGCCGCGCCGAGTACGGCGTGGCCGCGCACTGGAAGTACAAGGACCAGGCCAACCAGGCGAACTCCGCGACCCCAAAGGCCATGGAGGGGGACCTCGCCTGGCTGAGCTCGCTCGTGTCCTGGCAGGAGGAGACCCAGGACTCCTCCGAGTTCCTCGACTCCCTGCGCTACCAGATCAACACGTCCGAGGTGTACGTCTTCACCCCCAAGGGCGAGGTCATGGCCCTGCCCGCCGGCTCCACGCCCGTGGACTTCGCCTACGCCGTGCACACCGAGGTGGGGCACAAGACCATCGGGGCCCGGGTCAACGGCAAGCTCGTGCCGCTGTCCTCGGAGCTCCAGCACGGGGACTGGGTGGAGGTGCTCACCTCCAAGTCCGAGCACGCCGGACCGTCCCAGGACTGGCTGAAGTTCGTGCAGTCCCCGCGGGCGCGCAACAAGATCCGCCAGTGGTTCTCCAAGGAGCGCCGCGAGGAGGCCATCGAGAAGGGCAAGGACGCGCTCACCCGCGCCCTGCGCAAGCACCACCTGCCCCTGCAGCGCACGCTCACCCAGGAGTCCCTGCTCGCGGTGGCGCAGGACTTCCACCGCACCGACATCAGCTCCCTCTACGAGGCGATCGGCTCCGACGTGGTCAGCGCCCAGGACGTGGTCGCGAAGATCGTGGGCGACCTCGGCGGGGCCGACGGCGCGGAGGAGGACTTCGCGGAGACCACCATCGCCACCCAGCCGGTGCGCCCGCGCGTGTCCGATTCGGGGGTGACGGTCCAGGGCGCCTCGGACGTCTACGTCAAGCTGGCCCGCTGCTGCACCCCGGTGCCGCCGGACGAGATCATGGGCTTCGTCACCCGCGGCACCGGGATCTCCGTGCACCGCAAGGACTGCGCCAACATGCTCGCCCTCACCTCCACCGAGCGGGTGGTCGAGGTCGAGTGGGCGCCCACCCAGTCCAGCGTCTTCCTGGTCGAGATCCAGGTGGAGGCCCTGGACCGCAGGTCCCTGCTCTCGGACGTGACCCGGGTGCTCTCCGAGAACCACGTCAACATCCTCTCCGCGTCCGTGCACACCTCGAAGTCGCGGCTGGCGATCTCCCGCTTCGCCTTCGAGATGGGCGACCCCCGCTACCTGGACCACGTGCTCAACCAGGTCCGCCGGATCGACGGGGTCTACGACGTCTACCGCACCTCGGGCAACCGCCCCATCTCGGAGCCCTCCGGCCGGTGAGCCGCCCGGCCGCCCCGTCAGCGCAGGGGGCGGCCGATGGCCCGGGCGGCGCGGCGGACCCGCAGCAGCGCCGCCTGCCGGCCGGGCATCCGCTCGAAGCTCTCGAGCGCGGCCTGCACCAGCGGGGGCGGGCAGTGCAGGTGCGGGGCGTGCATGAGCTTCTCCAGGGCCGCGGTCCCCTCTTTTCCCGGCACGTGCAGGGCCAGGTCCACCGCGGTGCGCAGCGGCGTGGTGACGTGCACCGGCCCGGCGTCGTGGACATCGTAGCCGCCCAGCGTGACCTGGTGCAGCGCCAGGCCCTCCGGCACGGGGGACATCGTGGTGCGGCGCAGCTTGTCCAGCAGCACCGGCAGGATGCTGGGGCGCCCGGCGCAGTCGTAGAACCACGCGGCGGAGAGCCGCCCGAGCACCCCGCGCCGCAGCAGGTGCGGCGGCAGCTGCGCCTCGAGCGCCGCGACCTTCACCGCCCGGGTCACCGGGCGCCCGCGCAGCACGTGCGCCTCCAGCACCACGGGCACGAGCACTCCGTCCGTGACGAGGGCCGAGAGCTCGGCGCGCGAGAACGGCCGTGCGGGCAGGAACAGGGTGTCGGGGTGCCAGGGCGGGGCGTCCATGGGCCCACTCTCGTCCACGGCCGCGGCACGGGAAAGGCCCCGCGGCGCGCTGTGGACAGCGCGGTCGCGGGGCCTTCCGGGGCGTCCCCGGTCAGCGCAGGTCGGCCGCCGAACGGCGCAGCGTCTCGAGCCACTGGCGGCTGGTGGCGAGCTCGCCCTCCAGCTTGGCCGCGCGCTTGGTGTCCCCGGTGGCCTGCGCCCGGGCCAGCGCGTCCTCCTGGTCCTCGATCTTCGACTCGAGCTGGGTGAGCATCGAGTTGGACCGTGCCTTCGTCTCCGGGTTGGAGCGCTGCCACTTCTCGTCCTCGACCTGGCGCACGGCGTCCTCCACGGTGCGCAGCTCGGCCTCGACCCGGCGCATGTGGGCGCGCGGGACCTTCCCCGCCTGCTCCCACCGGTCCAGGATGTCGCCCAGGGCCCGCTTGGCGGCCTTGAGGTCCGTGACCGGCAGCAGCGCCTTCGCCTCGGCGAGCAGCTGCTCCTTCACGGCGAGGTTGCCCTCGAACTCCTCGTCGATCCGGTCGTTGTCGGCCTTGCGCGCCGCGAAGAAGGTGTCCTGGGCGGCGCGGAACCGCGCCCACAGGGCGTCGTCGTCCTTCTTGGAGGCACGCTTGGACTCCTTCCACCGGTCCATCAGACGGCGGTACTCCGCGGCCGTGGCGCCCCAGTCGGTGGAGCCGGACAGGGCCTCCGCCTCGGCGATGAGGGCCTCCTTGGCCTTCTTCGCCTCGGAGTTGTCGGCGTCCAGCTGCGAGAAGAACGCCCGGCGGTGCCGGTCGAACGTGGTGCGCGCCGTGCGGAACCGCTTCCACAGGGCGTCCTCCGCGGCCCGGCCCAGACGGATGCCGGACTTCTGGTGGGTCTTCCACTGGTCGAAGAGCTCCGCCATCCGGGCCGAGGACTGCTTCCACTGCGTGCGCTGCGGGTCCTGGGCGGCGATCTGCTCCGCCTCCGCCACGATCGCCTCCCGGGCCGCGACGTTCTGGGCGCGCTGCGCCTCGTGGGCGGCCCGCTCGGCGGCCTCGAGCTCCCGGATCGCCGGGCGCAGGGCCTCCAGCCGGGACTCGAGGGCCTTGACGTCCCCGAGCATCTTGCGCTGGCCGACCTGCTCGGCGAGGTGGTCCACGGTGCTCTGCATGTCGGCCGAGGGCGCGCCCGCGGCCACGCGCTGCTCGAGCAGCGCCACCTGCGCCTCGACGTCGTCGAACTTCCGGGCGAAGTAGCCCAGCGCCTCGTCCTCGGTCGCGTCCGGGAACTGGCCGCAGAGGACCTCCTCGCCGTCGACGACCACGTAGACGTGCCCGTCCTCCGTGACCCGCCCGAAGGCCCGGGCGCGGGCCACGGACTCCGGGGAGGCGAGGGCCGGCGCCGCCGCCGACGGGGCCGCGCTCGGGGCCACCGACGGGGTCGCCGCCGGGGTCGCGGACGGCGGGACCGCCGCGGGGGTGGGGGCCGGGCCGGGGGAGGCCTGCGCCGGCGCCGCGGGGGCGCCCGGCCGGGGGATCCCCGGCTTCGGCACGGGTCCCGGGGCGGGGACGGGGCGGGGCGTGGGCTGGTCGTCGGATTCGAGACGTTCTGTCACCGCTGGAACTCTTTCGCTCTCGCCGGGTGCCGACCCCGGGAGCGTGCCCCGCGTCGTCGCCCGGCTTCGGACAATCGTCCTGCCCATACTACCGAGGCCGCCTGCTCCGGCCGCCGGGCGCTCCCCGGTGCCCCTGCGCCGCGCCCGGCGGGGCTCCGGACGGGGGCAGGGCGCGGGGCCGGGTCCAGGGCCGGTCCGGGCGGGGCTTTGGGCCGGGCGCGCGGGGATCCCTAGGATGAGTGCGGAACCGTCGGGCCCGTCCGGGCCGGCCGTCCACCCGTCCCGCCGCCGATCCACCCGAGGAGCACGTCCCCATGGCCCGCAAGACCTCCCTGTCCGGTTTCCCCGAATGGCTTCCGGAGGAGCGTCTGGTCGAGCTGCACGTCCTCGACGTCCTGCGGGAGAGCTTCGAACTGCACGGCTTCTCCTCGATCGAGACCCGCGCCGTCGAGACGGTCGGCCAGCTGCTGCGCAAGGGCGAGATCGACAAGGAGGTCTACGTCGTCTCCCGGCTGCAGGAGGACGAGGACGCCGCCCCCGCCGAGCGCGGTGACGACCAGCTGGCGCTGCACTTCGACCTCACCGTTCCCTTCGCCCGGTACGTGGTGGAGAACGGCGGGCACCTCGCCTTCCCGTTCCGCCGCTACCAGATCCAGAAGGTGTGGCGCGGCGAGCGCCCCCAGGAGGGCCGGGCCCGCGAGTTCACCCAGGCGGACATCGACGTGGTGGGCGACGGCGCGCTGCCGTTCCGCTACGACGTGGAGCTCGCGCTCGTGATGATCGACGCCCTGTCCAAGCTTCCCATCCCGCCGTTCGTGCTACGGGTCAACAACCGCAAGCTCGCCGAGGGGTTCTACCAGGGCATCGGGCTGCAGGACACCGCCGGGGTGCTGCGCAACATCGACAAGCTCGAGAAGATCGGCCCCGAGCGGGTGGCCCAGGCCCTGTGCGACGAGGTCGGCGCCACCCCCGAGCAGGCGCAGGCCGCGCTGCAGCTGGCGGCGATCCGCACCGAGGACACGTCCTTCGTGGAGCAGGTCCGCGCGCTGGGGGTGAACACCCAGCTGCTCGAGGAGGGGCTGCGCGAGCTCGCCGAGGTCGTGGGGGAGGCCTCCCGGCGCGCCCCCGGCACGGTGGTCGCCGACCTCTCGATCGCCCGCGGCCTCGACTACTACACCGGCACCGTCTACGAGACCGTGCTGGTGGGACACGAGCAGCTCGGCTCCGTGTGCTCCGGCGGCCGCTACGAGTCCCTCGCGTCCACCGGCAAGAAGACCTACCCCGGCGTGGGCCTGTCCGTGGGCGTCACCCGGCTGGTCACCCGCATGCTGTCCCAGGGGATGGCCGCGCCCTCCCGCAAGGTCCCCACCGCGGTGCTGATCTCCCTGGTGGACGAGGAGTCCTGGTCCCCGGCCCAGGACGTGGCCCAGCAGCTGCGCGAGCGCGGCATCGCGTGCGAGGTCTCGGCGAGCGCGGCCAAGTTCGGCAAGCAGATCAAGTACGCCGAGCGCCGCGGCATCCCCTACGTGTGGTTCACGGTCCGCGGCGAGGACGGCTCGCTCGCCCACGAGGTCAAGGACATCCGCTCCGGCGAGCAGGTCTCCGCCGACCCGGCCTCCTGGTCCCCGCCGGCCGAGGACCTGCGCCCGGTCGTGCGCGCGGCGGGCTCCTGACCGGTTCCCGACCGACCCCGCCGCCCCGCCCCGCCCCCTCCCGCCCCACCGAGCCCCCACATCCCTGCCGCCCGCTCCGCCGAGCCCCCACTCCTGCCGCGATTCCCCAGAAAAAATGTGGGGAAAGGGCAAGGGAATGGGGGCTCGGCGCCGTGGGTGACGGGAGAGTTGGGGGCTCGGCGCGGGGGAGGTCAGGGCCGCCGGGACAGGGCCAGGGCGCGCCCGGCCAGGCCCACGGCGAAGACCCCGAGCATCGTGACCACGGACTGCCACGGCAGGGTGAACGCCAGCACCAGGCAGCCGGCCAGGCCGAGCGCGTTGACCGCCCGGGGCGCCCACCCCGGGCGCTGCCGGAGGGTGAGCGCGGAGAGGTTCGCCAGCGCGTAGTAGACGAGCACGCCGAAGCTCGAGAAGCCGATGACCGTGCGGACGTCGCCGACCAGCACGAGCACCACCACGAGGCCGGCCACGGCCAGCTCAGCCGCCCACGGCACCCGGTGCCGCTGCGACACCGCGCCCAGCGGCCCCGGGAGGTCCCGCTCGCGGGCCATGGCCAGGGCCGTGCGCGAGATCCCGGCGACCAGCGCCAGCAGCGCCCCCAGCGTGGCCAGGGCGGCGGCCGCGGTGACGACGACGGCGCCCGCGGTCGCCGGCCCGGCCGCCCAGCCGGCCTCGCGCACCACCGTCAGGAGCGGGGCGGCCGACGCCGCGAGCCGGTCGACGCCGAGGAAGCGCAGCAGCCCGAGGCCGAGCAGCCCGTAGAGGAGCAGCGTGAACGCCAGCGCCCCCAGGACGGCCCGGGGGATGGTGCGGGCCGGGTCCCGGACCTCCTCGCCCATGGTGGCGACCCGGGCGTAGCCGGCGAAGGCGAAGAACAGGGTGCCCGCCGCCGGCAGCACGCCCCAGCCGGTCCCGTCCCACCCGGGGCCGTCCCCCGCAGGGGCCCCGCCCGCAGTGGGGCCGGTGCCCGAGAACAGCAGCACGACCACGGCCAGCAGGACCACCAGCACCGGGGCGACCAGCAGCTTCGTCAGCCGGGCGGTGCGGGTGACCCCGCCCAGGTTCACCGCCGTGAGACCGAGGACGGCGGCCACGGCGAGCAGCCGCGCCCCGGCGTCGTCGGCCCCTGTGAGCTCCGCGGCGTAGAGGCCGAAGGTCAGCGCCATCGCCGCCGCGGACGCGGTCTTGCCGGTCACGAAGCCCCAGCCGGCCACGAAGCCCGGCCACGGGCCCAGCTGACGGTTCGCGTACACGTGCCGCCGGAGGCGGGGTGGACGGCGGCCAGCTGGGCGGTGGAGGTCGCGTTGCACCAGGCGACCACCGCGGCCAGCAGCAGCGCCAGCGGCAGCCACGGGCCGGCGAGCTCCGCGGCCGGGGCGAAGGCCACGAACACCCCGGCGCCGACCATGGAGCCCACCCCGATCACCGTCGCGTCGAGGGTGCCCAGGCGGCGGGCGAGGGCCGGGTGGCCGGGGGAGGTGCTCATGGTCGTCCTGTCGTCGTCCTGGCGGCGGAGGCCCGGGCTGTAAACTCGTGCACGCAACGAGAGTAGGGGTCCCCGGTGAATCCTGGGGAAACGCGCCGCGGGCGCGGCCCCGTCCGCACCTCCCGAACAACGAAGGGTTTTTCAGTGCTGCGCACCCACAACCTCGGCGCCCTGCGCGCCGAGCACATCGGAGAGACCGTCACGCTGGCCGGCTGGGTCGGCCGGCGCCGCGACCACGGAGGGGTGGCCTTCCTGGACCTGCGAGACGCCTCCGGGGTCGCCCAGATCGTGGTGCGCGACGAGGCGGACTTCCACCACCTGCGCAACGAGTTCGTCCTGCAGGTCACCGGCACCGTGGAGCGCCGCCCCGAGGGCAACGAGAACCCGGCGCTGGCCACCGGCGAGGTCGAGGTCATGGCCGAGACCGTGACCGTGCTCAACACCGCCGCCGCGCTGCCCTTCCAGATCGACGAGCACGTGGAGGTCGGCGAGGACGCCCGCCTGCGGCACCGCTACCTGGACCTGCGCCGCCCGGAGCCGGCCCGCATCATGCGCCTGCGCTCCGACGCCAACCGGGTGGCCCGCGAGATGCTGCACCAGGACGGGTTCACCGAGGTGGAGACGCCCACCCTGACCCGCTCCACCCCCGAGGGCGCCCGCGACTTCGTGGTCCCGGCCCGCCTGGCCCCGGGCTCCTGGTACGCCCTGCCGCAGTCCCCGCAGCTGTTCAAGCAGCTGCTGCAGGTCGGCGGGATCGAGAAGTACTACCAGATCGCCCGCTGCTACCGGGACGAGGACTTCCGCGCCGACCGCCAGCCCGAGTTCACCCAGCTCGACATCGAGGCCTCCTTCGTGGAGCAGGACGACGTCATCGCCCTCGGCGAGCGGATCGTGGCCGCGCTGTGGAAGCTCATCGACGTGGAGATCCCCACCCCCATCCGCCGGATGACCTACGCGGAGGCGATGGCGAAGTACGGCTCCGACAAGCCGGACCTGCGCTTCGGCCTCGAGCTCACCGAGCTGACCGAGTACTTCCAGGACACCACCTTCCGCGTGTTCAAGGCCCCCTACGTGGGCGCCGTGGTCATGCCCGGCGGGGCGTCCCAGCCGCGCCGCACCCTGGACGCCTGGCAGGAGTGGGCCAAGCAGCGCGGGGCCAAGGGCCTGGCCTACGTGCTCGTCGGCGAGGACGGCACTCTCACGGGACCGGTGGCCAAGAACATCACCGAGGCCGAGCGCGAGGGCCTCGCCGCCGCGACCGGCGCGCAGCCCGGGGACTGCATCTTCTTCGCCGCCGGCGAGAAGAAGTCCTCCCGCGCGCTGCTGGGCGCGGCCCGCGTGGAGATCGGCCACCGCACCGGTCTGATCGACGAGGACGCCTGGGCGTTCGTGTGGATCGTGGACGCGCCCCTGTTCGAGTCCGCGGCCGAGGCCGTCGAGTCCGGCGACGTCGCCGTCGGCGCCGGCCAGTGGACCGCCGTGCACCACGCGTTCACCTCGCCCAAGCCCGAGTTCTTGGACACCTTCGACCAGGACCCCGAGCACGCCCTGGCCTACGCCTACGACATCGTGTGCAACGGCAACGAGATCGGCGGCGGCTCGATCCGCATCCACCAGCAGGACGTGCAGCGGCGGGTCTTCGAGGTCATGGGCATCGGCCGGGAGGAGGCCGACGAGAAGTTCGGGTTCCTGCTCGAGGGCTTCAAGTACGGCGCGCCCCCGCACGGCGGCATCGCCTTCGGCTGGGACCGCGTGGTCGCCCTGCTGGCCGGGACCGACTCCATCCGCGAGGTCATCGCGTTCCCGAAGACCGGCAACGGTTTCGACCCGCTGACCGCCGCGCCGGCGCCGATCACCGCGCAGCAGCGCAAGGAGGCCGGGGTGGACGCCAGGCCGGGGGCGAAGCAGGACGAGGACCTGAAGGCCGAGAAGGCGGCCGCGCACTAGGCCAGGGCACCAGCGGGCCGGGTCCGCCCGCTCCGGGCGGGCCCGGCCCGATGTGCTCCCGGTGCGCCGGTGCTCGGTCCGGCAGCAGCACGGCGGTGCCGAGCCCCCGCCGCAGGCCGATCCAGCTTGCGCCCCCCGCGACCGGCGTCGGGACGGATCCTCGGGCCTCAGCGCGGACACGGACGGCGGAGCTCACCCCGCAGCGGACCGGTCAGATCCCCTCTCGCGTCCTCGTCCACGGCGACGGTGTCCGCGCCCAGCCACGTCGCGGTCGTCGCCAGCTCGGCCGCCAGCTCCCCGACGACGACGGAGCGCGTCGGCCACCTCGTTGCCGCGGCGGCGTCGGGACCCGGCTCCTCGGCGAAGGCGGAGCGGACCAGGAGGACGCCGCGGTCCCGGTCGTACTTGAGGTCGACCCGGGCGACGAGGGACTCGCCGAGCAGGAACGGCAGCACGTAGTAGCCGTGGGTGCGCCGGGAGGCCGGGGTGTAGATCCCGATGCGGTAGTGCATCCCGAACAGCTCCAGGAGCCGACGACGCTCGAAGACGAGCGGGTCGAAGGGGGCCAGCAGGGCACGGGCGCCCGTGCGGCGCGGCACGCCGGCGTCGACGTGCAGCCACGCCGGGCGGTCCCAGCCGGCGACCGTGACGGGCAGCAGCTCGCCGCCGTCGACGAGCTCGTCGACAGCGCGGCGGGTGACGCGCTGCCCGAGGCGGAAGTAGTCGGCGAAGCACCGGACGGTCCCGATGCCGTGGGCGCGGGCGGAGATGCGGACGAGCTCGCGGACGGCGTCATCCGGGTCCGGCGGCGGCTGACCACGGACGTGCGGGGGCAGGACGCGCTCGGCGAGGTCGTAGACCCGCTCGAACTGTGCGTTGCGGCGCGCGGCGCCGAGCTGCCCGGCGTCGAAGAGGATCTCCAGGGCTGTCCTGGCGGCGCTCCACCGCCAGCCCCACCCTTCCTCGGCGCGCTGGGCGTGGCGGGCGTCGACGAACGCCTCGACCTCCCGGCCCGTAAGCGGGCCGCGCTCGGCGACGACGTCACGGACGAGCTCGAGCACGCCCGGGTGGCGGGCCTCCAGCGCGTCGGGGTCCATGCCGGCCCAGCGCCGGCGGGTCCAGGCGACGAGCGGGAAGGTGGCGACGGGCAGGTAGCAGGCCTCGTGCGCCCAGGCCTCGACGAGGCGGCGCGGCGCCCGGCCCGCTGCCCGATCGAGCAGGGCGGTGTCGTACGGCCCGAGCCGGGCGAGCAGCGGCAGCAGGTGCGCCCGGGCGAGGACGTTGACCGAGTCGATCTGCAGCAGCCCGATGCGCTCAACGGTGCTCGTGACGTGCCGCATCGTCACCACCGGGGGCCGGGTGCGATCCAGGCCCTGGGCGGCGATCGCGACGCGGCGCGCCTGGGCCGGGCTGATCGTGCGGGTCACCCGGACGACGATACCGAGACCGGCGTGCGGAGTCGACGGCATTCGCGGCCGCGCGCACGACTGCGGCCGGAGCATGGTGGTCCGGGCACCAGCGGTCCGGCAGGGCAACAGCCGGCGAGGGGGTCAGTCGAGCAGGCTCTCCAGGTGCGGGGTGCGCTCGTGGGCGCCCGGCAGCGGCTCACGGCCCCGGCCCAGGAGGAACCACAGCGGGACCACGAGCAGCGCGAGCACCAGGCCCACCCACACCCACGAGGCGGTCAGCGCGTACTCCACACCCGTCAGCACGAGGGCGACGGCCATGAGCGCGGCGCCCAGCACGCCGAGCGCCCGCGCCGCGGCCGTGCGCCCGAGCTTCGCCACCGCCGCGCAGGCCAGGCCGTAGTAGAGAGCCACGAGCACCGAGATGATGCCGATCGAGTCGTCGAAGAGCGGCCCGGAGAACGCCATCCAGGCGGCGGCGACGGCGGCGGTGGTCCACGTGGCGAAGGACAGGGACCGGAAGCGGCGCGGCAGGTGCCCGCCGCGCGCCATGGACATCAGGCCGCGGGAGGTGGGGATCATCGTGGTGCCGATGGACGCCCCCGCCGAGACCGCCACGAGCGCGGCCAGCAACGGGGAGGCCACCGAGGACTCCGGGGCATAGGCCCAGCCGATGGCGGCGTAGGCGGCCGCCACCACGCCGAGCGCGACCCACGCCGAGACCCGCGGGGCCCGCTGCGTGGTGGACTCCTCGGTGAGCGAGAACGTGGAGTCCCACCCCCAGTACAGGAACAGGGCCAGCAGCACGGCGGCCGCCACGTCCCCGGCCGAGACCCCGGTGCCGGTGGCGAGCTCCGCGGCGCCGTAGAAGCCGGTCCACTCCCCGTCCTCGACGCCCGTGCCGGGCGGCAGGGCCGGCGCGGTGCGCACGGCCCACACCAGCACGCCCACCCCGATCAGCTGCAGGACGGCCAGGACCCACTGCACGGCGGCCGAGACCCTGATCCCCGTGGCGGACACCGCCGCGAAGGCCGCCATGAGCAGGGCGGCCACGGCGGTGGTGGTCCAGGGCCCGGCGCCGATCCCGAGGGCGAACAGGGCGGAGTCGGCCGTGACCCAGGCGAGGGAGGCGAGCACGAGGGTCGCCGAGAGCCACAGCCCCCACCCGCCCAGGAACCCGGCGAACGCGCCGTAGGCCTCCCGGGCCCATCGGTAGACGGTGCCCTGGTCCTCGTAGAGGGCGTCCAGGCGGGCGAAGCAGACCGAGACGACCACCATGGGGAGCACGGCGCCGACCAGCACCACGGGCGTCCAGACGCCGACCAGGGCGTGGATGAGGCCCACCGTGACCACGGCCGAGTACAGCGGGGCGATCGAGGTGGACCCGATGACCGCGGAGGTCGTGGTGGAGATCGACCGGGGGAGCAGGTGAGCGGTCACAGCAGACCCTTCTTGTCGATGACGTTGGGCACGAACCGGCAGTAGTAGTCGGTCAGCGGGCCGTCCGACTCGCGGATGCCGATGCCGGCCGCGCCCGCCTCGCCCACCACCCACGAGCCGATGACCGGGTGGTTGGGGGCGCCGTCGGAGCCCGGGAAGTTCCGGATGGGCGTGTAGGCCTGCCACACGTCCAGCGGGGAGGCGTGGGGATGCTCGGAACGGATCCGCACGTCGCGGGCGTGCATCTCGATGCCGTCCCCCTCGCGGCCGAACACGGGCTTGCGCACCCACTCCCGCAGCTCGCCGGGCCCGTCCGGGTGGGCGGCCAGCAGGTTCTCGTGCCCGGGGAAGCACCGCCACAGCGCCACGAGCAGGAGCTTGTTGGACTGGAACATCTTCCACGCCGGCTCGTACCAGTGGTGCATCCGGGTGGGGTCGTCGAGCACGAACGCGCCGGGGCCGTCGTCGACCATGTGCTCCCACGGGTGCAGGGCGAAGATCTCCTCGATCGGGCCGACCACCACGGGGTCGTCCACGTCCCCGGTCGCGTGCACCCAGCCGCCGGACCCGGTGTCGTAGCGGACGTCCTCGACGGGCAGCAGGACGGCCCGGTAGCCGGCCTCGACCGCGGTGTTCGCGATGACGGCGGCGTTGGCCGCGTCCTCCCCGGACTCCTCCTCCCGGGTGTAGGCCACGTGCAGGGTCTTCGTGGCCGAGTACGGCAGCCGCTGCCGCCACCGGTCCACGAGCATGGGCCACAGCCCGTTGAGCTGGTCGAACTCCGGGTGGTCCTCGCCCAGGCCCGGGAACAGCGCCTCCATGCGGCTCCACTGGCAGATCGCCCCCTCGACCAGCCCGGTGGGGGTGTCGCCGTTGAGCTCGAGCATCTTCGGCGGGCCCGTCCCGTCCCAGGCCAGGTCGAAGCGGCCGTAGACCGAGGGCTCCCGCAGCCGGAGGGAGTGCTGGGCCAGCTCGAACGCCGCGTCCGAGAGCCCGAGGGTGCCCAGGGCGCCGGTGGCCAGGTACCGGGCGGCCTCGGCGCACATCCGGTGCAGCTCGTCCGTGACGGACTCCAGCTCGTCCACCTCGTCGGGGGAGAAGACGTAGGCGGCCGTCTCGTTCCAGTACGAGAAGGACCGGCCGTCGGGCCGCTCGGTGCGGGCGTAGGTGAGCCCCTCGGCGCGGACGGTGCGCTCCCAGTCGGGGCGCGGCGCCAGGCCGTCGACGCGCCGCATCAGGAGCCCCAGCCGCTCTTCGACCCGCCGAAGCCGCGCGAGACGCCGCTCTTGCCCACGGCGGCCCCGTCGCGGGGCAGACCGCGGGCCACGGTGGCCGAGCCCGGCGGCCGGCCGGTGCTCCAGCCCGCCGCGGACGACACCGGCGAGCCCACGGCGGGGACGGCCGTGGCCCGGGCGGAGCTCATGAGCACCCACATCGGGAAGAAGCCGCCCACCCGCGGCCCGCGGTCGTCGTCGCACTCGTCGTCGTCGACCCGCACCGGCTCGGCGCCGCCCTCCCCGTCCGGGTCCTCGACGCAGATCTGGGCGTAGTCCGAGTCCACCTCCTGCACGTCCTGGGCCTCCTGCCCGCAGCCGGTCAGGGCGATCGTCAGGGCGCCGATGGAGGCGGCGGCCATGGTCCGTGAGGAGGGGCGGGGCGGCATGCGGGGCCTTCCGGGACGAGGACGGGACGGGGCGGTCGAGGGCTGCGGTGGCGCCGGTCCGGGCGCGGGGCCGGCCGGCACGGTCCGCACGGCGGCGCCGGCGCACCCGGCCCGCCCGTGCGGGGTCCTCCGAGCGTACGACGTCCCGGCCCCGTCCGGGCGCCCCGCCCCGGCCCGTGTCCCGGACCCCGCGCGCCGCCGGCGCCCCGCCGCCGGATGTGCGGGCGCAACCAGGCGCAACATCGGCCCTTCCGCCGTCGCCGCGCAGTAGGCTTCGGGCACCTCCGGGGCCGGATCCCGCCGACCGGACCCGCCCCCGCGCCGAGCACCCAGGGGAGCCCATGAGCCGTGATCCCGCCGCCGCCCGCACCGCCCTCCTCGACGCCGGGGCCTGGTTCGCCGACCTCGTCGGGGAGATCCGCCCGCACCACTGGACCCGGCCGGGCCTGGGCGCCTGGGACGTCCGGGCGCTCGTGGGGCACACCCACCGCGCGCTCGTCACGCTCGGCACCTATCTCACGGTCCCCGCCGACGACGAGACCTGCACCGGCACGGCCCAGTACTACGCGCTCTCCGCCGCGGCCACGGACCCCGCTGAGGTCGAGGCCCGGGGCGTCGCCGCCGGCCGCGAGCTCGGCCGGCATCCGTCCGCCACCGTCCGGGCCTCGCTGGACCGGGCCCGGGACGCCCTGGCGCAGGTGCCCGTCGACGAGGACCCGCTGATCCGCACCCTGGTGGGCGGCACCCGGCTGCGCGCCTACGTGCCCACCCGCACGTTCGAGCTGGCGGTCCACGGCCTGGACGTCGCCGGGGCCTGCGGGCTGGACCGGAGACCCCCCGAGCACGTCCTGGCCGACGCCGGACGGACGGCGCTGGAGCTCGCCGCCCACGGCGGGCACCTGCCCGGGATCCTGCTGGCGCTCACGGGCCGGCGGCCGCTGCCCCCGGGCTTCTCGGTCCTGGGCTGAACCGGCCCGGGCGCCGGTCAGAGCACCGTGCGCGCGGCCGACGCCCAGCCCAGCGCGACGAGCACGCCGATCAGGGCCCCGACGACCGTCTGCGCCGGGGTGTGGTCCCCGGTGCGCACCCGCGAGACGGCCACCGCGACCGGCACCGGCGCCGCAACCAGCGCCGCCCACGGGGTACTGAGGACGCCGAGCCCCACGGCCCAGCACGCGGCCATCGCCACGTGGGCGGAGACCTTCCACCACAGGGTCACGACCAGCAGCACCAGCAGGCCCAGCAGCACGAACGCCGCGGTCACCGGCACCACCGGAGGGACTCCGAGCGCGAGCTCGGCGACCACCACGAGGGCCGTGAGCACCCCCGTGGCGGCGTAGACCGGCAGCCGCTGGGCCCGGGCGCGCACGAAGTGCCCGTCCACCCGCCCGCGCCGGGCCAGCACCCGCAGCACGAGCATCGGCAGCGACGCCACGACCACCGCCGTCCCCAGACCCCACAGGGCCCCGGACCACCCGGCCCCCGACCAGCCGGCGAGCACCAGCAGGGACAGCACCAGCGGGGCGGGCGCGAACACCTCGGCCACCAGGGTGCTCGGTCGGGGCGTGCTGCGCGCGGCGGTCATGGGACGAGGCTAGCGGGGCCCCGGGTGCGCCCGGTCCTGTGGTGGACTGGGGCCCATGCGCATCGTTCTGCAGAGAGTGTCCCGGGCCGCCGTGACCGTCGGAGGAGAGGTCGTGGGGGCCGTCGAGGAGCCGGGGCTGCTGGCCCTGGTGGGCGTGACCCACGACGACGACGCCGCGACGGCCGCGAAGCTCGCCGAGAAGACCTGGACGCTGCGGCTCCTGGAGGGCGAGCGGTCCTGCGCCGACCTCGGCGCCCCGGTGCTCGCCGTCAGCCAGTTCACCCTCTACGGCGACGCCCGCCGGGGCCGGCGCCCCTCGTGGTCGGCCGCCGCGCCCGGCCCCGTCTCGGAACCCGTGTTCGAGGCGTACGTCGCCGCGCTGCGGGAGCTCGGCGCGCGCGTGGCGACCGGCCGCTTCGGGGCGGCGATGCAGGTGGAGCTCGTCAACGACGGCCCGTTCACCCTGGTCCTGGACAGCGCCGAGCTGGAACGGCCCCGGCGGGGCTGAGACCGGGGCCCGGCGCGGGCCGTCAGATCGCCGTGCGGGGAGCGGCCTCCTCGGAGCCCGTCTCCTCGCGGGCCTTCCGCTCCCGGGCGCGGTCGAGGGCCGCGATGACGGGCCCCGCGGTGACCCCGTGCAGCAGGACCGAGCCGACGATCACCAGCCCCACGATGCGCCACAGGGCCTGGCCCTCCGCGGCGAACTCGCCCTCGGACAGGGCGTAGGCGAGGTAGTAGACCGAGCCGATGCCGCGCACGCCGAAGAAGGCGAGCACGCCGCGCTCCCACGGTCCGGTCCGGCCGCCGAGCAGACTGATCCAGCCGGCGAGGGGGCGCACCAGCAGCAGGAAGGCCGCCGCGACGAGCACCTCCCGCCAGGTCAGCCCGGCGAGCAGCCCCCGGGCCACGGCGCCGCCCAGGAGCACGAGCACCACCACGGTGAGCAGCCGCTCGAGCTGCTCGATGTAGCTGTGCAGCACGCCGTGGGCGCCGTGCACCCGCTCGCCCGCCCGGATGGTCACCGCGCACACGAACACGGCGATGAACCCGTAGCCCTCGACCATCTCGGTCAGACCGTAGGTGAGGAAGGTGGCCGCCAGGGCCACGAACCCCTCGGTCTGCGCGGTCGTGCGGACGCTGTCGAGCGGGGAGCGGAAGAAGAGCCGCCGCAGGAGCAGGCCCACCAGGACCCCGGCGAGACACCCGACCGCGATCCGCCAGGCCACGTCCACGGTCAGGAAGTGCGGCAGCCACGCGCCGGGAGCGGTGCCCACCACGCTCAGGGCGATGGCGAGGTAGACGAACGGGAAGGCCAGGCCGTCGTTGAGCCCCGCCTCGGAGGTGAGCCCGAAACGGACCTCGTCCTCGCCCTCGAGGTCCTCCTGCGACTCCGAGGGCTCCCCGACCTGGACCTCGGAGGCCAGGACCGGGTCGGTGGGGGCCAGCGCCGCGGCCACGAGCACGGCGCCGGCCGCGCTCAGCCCCAGCACCGACCAGCCCAGCAGGGCCGCCCCGAGCAGGCTCAGGGGCATGGCGATCCCCAGCAGCCGCCAGGTCGTGGCCCAGCGCCGGAAGCCCAGCGGGCGGTCCAGGGCCAGCCCGGCGCCCATCAGCGAGACGATGACGCAGATCTCGCTCAGGTGCAGGGTGACGGCGCTGTGGGCCACCGGGTCCGGGTCGGGCAGGGTGTCGGCCAGGGCGAAGATCACCACCCCGGCGGCCAGGAACACCATGGGCATCGACACGGGGGCCCGCACGAGCAGGCGGGGCAGCAGGGCGGCCGCGAACACGGCGAGCCCGGCGGCGGCGAAGAGCAGACTCGGGGCCTCGAACACCGGTACCTCATTCCTGGAACGGCCGGGCGGGATCCCCGGTGGACCCCGCGCCGCAGTGGTCGTGGCCGTCGCCGGGCGGAGCGCGCCCGCCGCCGGCACCGACGTGATCAGCGTGCTGATCGTACGCCCTGTGCCCCCTCGTCCGACAGGCCGCGACGGGCGCAGCCGCTAGCCTGAGGGGGTGACCGGCTCCCTCTTCGACGACCTCGACGCCCCCGACCCCGGTCCCCGCGCCGCCGGGGACGGGGCGGACCGTGCCGCCCGCCCGGCCGGCCGGGCGCGGCGCACCCGCTCCCGGGCGCCGCTGGCGGTGCGGATGCGCCCGCGCCGCCTCGACGAGATCGTGGGCCAGCAGCACCTGCTCAAGCCCGGCTCCCCGCTGCAGGTGCTGGCGGGGGAGGACCGGGGGCCGGCGGGACCGTCGTCGATCATCCTGTGGGGCCCCCCGGGCACGGGCAAGACCACCCTGGCCCACGTGATCGCCCGGGGCGTGTCCCGGAAGTTCGTGGAGCTCTCCGCGATCACCGCCGGCGTCAAGGACGTGCGGAAGGTGATGGACGAGGCGCTCACGGACCGGGACCTGCACGGGCGCACCACGGTGCTGTTCCTCGACGAGATCCACCGCTTCACCAAGGCCCAGCAGGACGCGCTGCTGCCCGGGGTGGAGAACCAGTGGGTGGTGCTGGTCGCGGCCACCACGGAGAACCCGTCCTTCTCGGTGATCTCGCCGCTGCTCTCGCGCTCGCTGCTGCTCACGCTGCAGCCGCTGGAGCGCGCCGACATCGGGGCGCTGCTGGACCGGGCCGTCGCCGACCCCCGGGGACTGAACGGCGAGGTGGAGCTCGCCGCGGAGGCCCGCGAGCACCTCCTGGACCTGTGCGGCGGGGACGCCCGCAAGGCCCTGACCTCTCTCGAGGCCGCCGCCGGGGTCGCGTTCTCGGAGCAGCCGGACGGCCACGACACGGACGGGGACACCGGCGGGGGCGACGGCGGGGACACGGACGGGGGCGACGGCGGGGACCGCGCGCGGCCGGTGCCGGTGATCACCCGGGAGCACGCCGAGGAGGCCCTCGACCGGGCGGCGTTGCGCTACGACAAGAACGGCGACCAGCACTACGACGTGGTCAGCGCGTTCATCAAGTCGATCCGCGGCTCCGACGTCGACGCCGCGATGCACTACCTGGCCCGGATGATCGAGGCGGGGGAGGACCCGCGGTTCATCGCCCGCCGGCTCATCATCTCCGCCTCCGAGGACATCGGCACCGCCGACCCGACCGCCCTGCAGACCGCGGTGGCGGCCGCCGACGCCGTGCAGCTCATCGGCATGCCCGAGGGGCGGATCCCGCTGGCCCAGGCCGTGGCGCACCTGGCGACCGCCCCGAAGTCCAACGCCGCCTACACGGCGATCAACGAGGCGATCGCCGACGTCCGCGCCGGCCGGGCCGGACCCGTCCCGCTCCACCTGCGCGACGCCCACTACCCCGGCGCGGGCCAGCTCGGTCACGGCCGGGGCTACGTCTACTCCCACGACGAGCCCAACGGCGTGGCCGCCCAGCAGTACCCGCCCGACGAGCTCGTGGGCACCGACTACTACCGGCCCACCGAGCACGGCCGCGAGCGCGAGATCGCCCACCGCCTCGAGATCCTGCGGGGCATCGTCCGGGGCCGGTGACCGCCGGGCTCAGCGGCCGAACAGGTGGCGCACCACCGACGCGGCCGTGCGCTCGTCGATGAGCAGGTCCGTGACTACGCCCGCCCGCAGGGCGCCCACCACGCCCGGCACCTTGTGGTCCCCCGCCACCACGCACAGCCGGCGCGGGATCCGCCGCAGCTCCATGGGCGTGGGCCCGCTCGCCCGCCGGTTGTAGTCGATGTCGGCGTAGGTTCCGTCCTCCCGCAGGAAGACCGTGCACACGTCGCCGACCACCCGGTGCGCGGACAGCTCCCGGAGCGCGTCCTCCGGCAGGTAGCCGCTGGTGTACACCTGGGAGATCATCGGACCGCGGAAGGCCCCCACGCTGAACACCGCCAGGTCCGCCGCGTTGCGCACCGCCAGCACCCGCCGCACCGAGGACTCCTGCCACATCAGCCGCCGCGTCTCCTCCTGGTCGAAGAACGCGGGGGCGGGGAAGGGCAGCAGCGCGGCCCCGAAGGCCGCCGACATCTGCCCGAGCAGCGCCGAGGACTGCGCCGCCCCCGTGGAACGGGCGCTGACCGCGCCGTTCATCTGCACGACCACCGCGTCCCGCGTGGCCTTCGGCTGCAGGTGGCCCCCGATCGCGGAGGTCGTGATCCCCCAGGCGACCGCCAGCGTCATCCCGTCCCCGAACCAGTCGCCCAGCAGTCCCGCCGCGGCCCGGGCCACGGACTCCAGCCGCTGCGGCTCCGTGGCCGTGCGCGGCGTGCCCGCCACGTGCACCGTCACCCCGAAGGCCTCCCGGAGCCGGTGGGACAGGTCGTGTCCCGCGTCCGGGGGAGCCGCGAGGCTGATCCGCACGATGCCCCGCTCCCGGGCGGCCTGCAGCATCCGCGAGACCGTGGGGCGGGAGACCCCGAAGCGGTCCGCCACCGCCTCCATCGTCATGCCCTGCACGTAGTACAGCTCCGCCGCGTGGTGGAGCTCGGCATCACCGTGCATGTGACCCTCCCTTCCCTGCACGTCCGTTCATTTGCTTTGAGCATAGGTGCAACCCAGGACAGAGTGTGATGCAGAGCACCTTCCCGACCGCAACCACCCGCCCCGAGGAGTTCCCCACCATGGCCCACCCCACCCTCTCCAGCGCCGAACGGGACCGCGCACTCGCCGAGTTCTCCGACGGCCCCGAGCTCGACGTCCTCGTGGTCGGTGGCGGCATCACCGGCGCCGGCATCGCCCTGGACGCCGTGACCCGCGGACTGCGCACCGGCATCGTCGAGGCCCAGGACTGGGCCGGCGGCACCTCGCAGTGGTCCTCCAAGCTCGTCCACGGCGGCCTGCGCTACCTCCAGCAGCTCGACTTCAAGCTCGTCTCCGAGGCGCTGCGCGAGCGCGAGCTGCTCCTGGACTTCCTCGCCCCCCACCTCGTCAAGCCCGTGCCCTTCCTCTACCCGCTGACCCACCGCTTCTGGGAGCGGCCCTACGTCACCGCCGGGATCGGCCTCTACGACGCCCTCGCCCACATCGGCGCCAAGGTCGCGACCCTGCCCTACCAGCGGCACTACAGCTTCAAGGGCGTCCAGCGGGTCTTCCCGGACATCAAGCCCGGCTCCATGGTCGGCGCCGTCAAGTACTGGGACGGCCAGGTCGACGACGCCCGCCTCGTCGTCACCATCGTGCGCACCGCCGTGCGCTACGGCGCGCTCGCCGCGAACCGCACGCGGGCCGTGTCCTTCCCCACGGACGAGACCGGCCGGGTGGTCGGCGCCACCGTGCGCGACCTCGAGACGGGGGCGGAGCACACGGTGCGGGCGAAGACCGTCATCGCCGCCACCGGGGTCTGGACCGAGCAGACCCAGGACCTGGCCCACGCCGAGGGCGGGCTGAAGGTGCTCGCCTCCAAGGGCATCCACATCATCGTGCCCCGCGAGCGGATCCGCGGCGAGAGCGGGCTGATCCTGCAGACCGAGAAGTCCGTGCTCTTCATCATCCCGTGGGCGCGGTACTGGATCATCGGCACCACCGACACCCCCTACCACCAGGACCTCGTCAACCCGGTGGCCACCGCGGAGGACATCGACTACGTCATCGACCACGCCAACGTGGTCCTCGACCGGCCGCTCACCCGCGAGGACGTGATCGGCACGTACGCCGGGCTGCGTCCGCTGCTGCAGCCCGGGACGAAGAAGGGCGGCGGGGACGCGCAGTCCACGAAGATCTCCCGCGAGCACACCGTGACCGAGGTCGCCCCCGGGCTGATCACGATCGCCGGGGGCAAGCTCACCACCTACCGGGTGATGGCCGAGGACGCCGTGGATCTCGCCCTGGGGGAGGAGCGGGCCAAGGCCGTGCCCTCGGTCACCGACCGCACTCCGCTGCTGGGCGCGGAGGGCTATCTCGCGCTCAGCCACCAGGCCGGCAGCCTGGGCGCCCGGCACGACTGGAACGAGGAGCGGGTGCAGCACCTGCTCGGCCGCTACGGGTCGGCGATCACCGAGATCGCCGAGCTCGTGGAGGACCGCCCCGACCTGGGCCGCCCCCTGGAGGGGGCCCCGGCCTACCTGCGGGCGGAGATCGTGCACGCCTGCACCCACGAGGGCGCGCTGCACCTCGAGGACATCTTCGACACGCGCACCCGGCTCACGTGGGAGCAGGCCCGCCACGGTCTCGACGCGGTCGAGGAGATCGCGGACCTCGCGGCCGAGGCCCTCGGCTGGGACGACCGGCGGCGGGGGGCCGAGGTCGAGGCCTACCGGCTCCGCTGCGCGGCGGAGGACGAGGCCGCGAGGACCCCGGACGACACCGCGGCCGCCGCCGCACGGGCGGCGGCCCCCGACGTCCTGGAGCTCGTGCGCCCCTCCGAGGCCTGAGCGCCCACCCGTCCCACCGAGCCCCGTCCCCCGACCCCACCCCCCACCGGCCGTCCCCGACGGGCGGCCGGTCCATCCAATCCGCACCACCTGAGGAGTCGCAGTGCTGTCGATGTCGAACGCAGTGGTACAGGCCGTCGCGCCCACCGTGCCCATCTCCCTGTCCACCGTCTTCTGGTCCGAGGTCGCGGGCACCGCGATGCTGATCCTGCTCGGCGCCGGCGTGGTCGCCAACGTCGCACTGCCGAGGTCCAAGGGACTCGGCGGCGGGTTCCTGATGGTCAACTTCGGCTGGGGCCTGGCGGTGTTCGCCGGCGTCTACGTCGCCTGGCAGTCCGGTGCGCACATCAACCCCGCCGTGACCGTGGGGCTGTGGGCCAGCGGCGCCGAGGAGTACGCCCCCGGGGTGGCCGTCACCCTCGTCAGCACGCTCGTCTACTTCGCCGGTGAGCTGATCGGCGCCTTCCTGGGCGCCGTGCTGGCCTTCCTCGCCTACAAGAAGCACTTCGACGAGGAGATCGACGCGGCGACCAAGCTCGGGGTCTTCGCCACCGGCCCGGCCGTGCGCTCCTACGGCTGGAACGTGGTCACCGAGGTGATCGGCACGTTCGTCCTCGTCATCGTGATCCTGCTCTTCGGCAACACGCCCTCGGAGATCGGGCCGCTGGCCGTGGCGCTGCTCGTGGTCGGCATCGGCGCGAGCCTCGGCGGGCCCACGGGCTACGCCATCAACCCCGCCCGTGACCTCGGTCCGCGCATCGCCCACGCCGTGCTGCCCATCCGCGGGAAGGGCTCCAGCGACTGGGCCTACGCCTGGGTCCCGGTCGTGGGCCCGCTCATCGGCGCCGTGCTCGCCGGCGGCTTCTACCAGCTGTACGCCAACGTTCCCGCCTGACGCCCGCACCACCACCGACCCGTCCACGACACCACAACGAAGTGAGGGACCACCCATGAGCACCGACACCAAGTACGTCATGGCCATCGACCAGGGCACCACGAGCTCCCGCGCGATCATCTTCGACCACCGGGGCACGATCGTCAGCACCGGCCAGCTCGAGCACGAGCAGATCTTCCCGCGCGCAGGCTGGGTGGAGCACGACCCCATGGAGATCTGGCGCAACGTCCGCAAGGTCGTCGCCGACGCCGAGGCCTCCGCCGAGATCAACGCCCGGGACCTGGCCGCCGTGGGCATCACCAACCAGCGCGAGACCACCGTGGTCTGGGACCGCACCACCGGGGAGCCCGTCTACAACGCCATCGTCTGGCAGGACACCCGCACCCAGAAGATCGCCGAGGAGCTCGGCGGGGAGGTCGGCCCGGACCGGTACAAGGACCGGGTGGGCCTGCCGCTGGCCAGCTACTTCTCGGGCCCGAAGGTCAAGTGGATCCTGGACAACGTGGACGGCGCCCGGGAGCGGGCCGAGCGCGGGGACCTGCTCATGGGCAACACCGACTCCTGGCTGGTGTGGAACATGACGGGCGGCGTGGACGGCGGGGTGCACGTCACCGACGTCACCAACGCCTCGCGCACCATGCTGATGAACCTGGCGACCCTCGACTGGAACGAGGAGATCTGCGCCGACATGGGCATCCCCACGTCGATGCTGCCCGAGATCCGCTCCTCCTCCGAGGTCTACGGCAAGGGCCGCACCCGCGGCTTCCTCAAGGACGTGCCGATCGCCGGCATCCTCGGCGACCAGCAGGCCGCGATGTTCGGGCAGGCGTGCTTCGAGAAGGGCATGGGCAAGAACACCTACGGCACAGGCAGCTTCGTGCTGATGAACGTGGGCACCGAGGTGGTGCACTCGGAGAACGGGCTGCTGAGCACGGTGTGCTACAAGATCGGCGACCAGGACGCCGTCTACGCCCTGGAGGGCTCCATCGCCGTGACCGGGTCCCTGGTCCAGTGGCTGCGCGACAACCTGGGCATCCTCTCCTCAGCACCGCAGGTCGAGTCCCTGGCCGCGTCGGTCGAGGACAACGGCGGGGCCTACTTCGTCCCGGCCTTCAGCGGCCTGTTCGCCCCGTACTGGCGCTCGGACGCCCGCGGCGCCCTGGTGGGCCTGACTCGCTACGTCAACAAGGCCCACATCGCCCGGGCCGCCCTGGAGGCCACGGCCTACCAGTCCCGCGAGGTGGTCGAGGCGATGAACGCCGACGCCGGGGTGGACATCACCGAGCTCAAGGTGGACGGCGGGATGACCGCCAACGAGCTGCTCATGCAGTTCCAGGCGGACCAGCTCGGGGTCCCGGTGATCCGCCCGGAGGTCACCGAGACCACGGCCCTCGGCGCCGCCTACGCCGCGGGCATCGCCGTCGGCTTCTGGTCCGGGACGGAGGAGGTCACCGCGAACTGGGCCGAGAACAAGCGCTGGGAGCCGCAGATGGAGGACGCCGAGCGCGGCCGGCTGTTCCGCAACTGGCAGAAGGCCGTCACCAAGACCTTCGACTGGGTGGACGAGGACGTCGACTGACCGCGTCCGCGCCGAGGGCTCGTGCGCCGGAGCGCCGTCCGGGGCTCCCGGGCGGCGCTCCGGCGCGCCGGGACCGGGACGGGGGCCGGCCCGCACCGCGAGCACCCCGGGGCGCGCCACGGCCCCGCACACGCTATAGTAGGACGTCGGCCGGCAAGGCCCGTGCTCCCGCACGACCGGCGCACCGCCTCAACCACGGTGCGCGGCGCGCGGCCACGGCGCTTGCAGGACAGGAGGATTGCGGCTGATCCTCACCTCTCCGGCGGGACCGATCCCGTCCTCGGAGGCCGGACCGAACAGAACACGCTCCCCCCGCACCGCACGCCGGACGGGGGAGGGCACCGCATTGTGAAAGGTAAACGTGGCTAACAACACGCGTGCGCGCCGCCAGGTGCGCAAGTCCCGCGCCCTCGGGATCGCCCTGACCCCGAAGGCCGAGAAGTACTTCGAGCGCCGTCCCTACGGCCCCGGCGAGCACGGCCGTGCCCGCCGGAAGGCAGACTCGGACTACGCCGTCCGGCTGCGCGAGAAGCAGCGTCTCCGGGCGCAGTACAACATCCGCGAGAAGCAGATGCACATCGCCTACGTCGAGGCCAAGCGCCAGGAGGGGCAGACCGGTGAGAACCTGGTCGCCCTGCTGGAGTCCCGCCTGGACGCCCTGGTCCTGCGCTCCGGCTTCGCCCGGACCATGGCCCAGGCCCGCCAGATGGTCGTGCACCGCCACATCCTGGTGGACGGCGAGCGGGTGGACCGCCCCTCCTACCAGGTCAAGGAGGGTCAGCTGATCCACGTGCACGCCAAGTCGGAGAAGATGGTGCCCTTCCAGGTCGCCGCCGCCGGCGCGCACCAGGCCGTGCTGCCCGACACCCCGGGCTACCTCGACGTGCAGATCGAGAAGCTGCAGGCCAAGCTGGTCCGCAAGCCCAAGCGCGCCGAGGTCCCCGTGACCTGCGAGGAGCAGCTCGTGGTGGAGTACTACGCCCGCATGGCCTGATCCTGCGGGCTCCTGCCGCCGGGACCCCCCCCGGGGCAGGGCCTTCCCTGCGGAGAGCCCGCGGCGCCTGCGCCGCGGGCTCTTCCGTTCGGTACAGTTGATCCCCGGGCACCGCGCCGGTGCCCGTCCCCGCACGCCCGGGCGGTCCTGCCGCCCCGGCCCCCCCCGACCCGACCAGCAAGGAGCGCGCCGCCCCATGACCGGTGGAGAAATCGCAGGACTGCTCGCCGCGGGGGTGTTCGCCGTGCTGGTGCTCCTGCTCGCGGTGCCGATCCTCAAGCTCGGCAAGGTCTTCGACGAGCTGCGGCTGACGATCCGCTCGCTCAACAACGAGACCGTCCCCCTCATCGACGAGGTCACCCGCACCGTCTCGACCACCAACTCGCAGCTCGAGAAGGTGGACGGGATCACGACCAACGTCTCCGACGCCTCCGCGAACGTCTCCGCGCTGTCCTCCCTGGTGGCTTCCACCGTGGGCCAGCCGCTGATCAAGGTCGCCGCGTTCTCGCACGGCGTCCGCCGGGCGTTCACGGGCGACACCGCCCCGCACGGCTCCCACCGGGCCGACCGCTTCGGGGCCGCCGACGAGCAGGCCCCCGGCGCCCCGGGGGAGGACCGGCCATGAGCTTCTGGGGCCGGCTCGCCCTCGTGGCCGCCGGCGGCGTGCTCGGCGCCGCCGCCACCCGCCTCGCCCGGTCACCCGGCCAGGACCTCTCCGTGCCGGGCGGCAGCGGCGCCGCGCGCGCGCCCCGCCCCGGGGACTGGCGCTCCCGGCTCTACCGCTTCGCCGCCACCGTGCGCGCGGGCATGGACGAGCGCGAGGCCGAGCTGCGCGAGTCCTTCGGCGTCGCCGCCCCCCGGCCGCAGGCCGGCCGTCTCGCCGCCGGCCGCACCGCCCCGCCGGTGCTGGACGGCACCGCCGCCCCCGGCGCGGCCGGGGCCGCGGCGGAGCCCACCGACCCCTCGACCGAACGCGAAGGAAAGCACCGGTAATGCTCTCTCAGGAAATCACCAAGCGCTGGCTGGACTACTTCGAAGGCCAGGGCCACACCGTGGTGCCCTCCGCCTCGCTGATCTCCTCCCAGCCGGGTGCCATGTTCACGATCGCGGGCATGGTCCCGTTCATCCCGTACTTCCTCGGCCAGGAGACCGCCCCCTACCGGCGCGCCACGTCCATCCAGAAGTGCATCCGCACCCTCGACATCGACGAGGTGGGCAAGACCGCCCGGCACGGCACGTTCTTCCAGATGGCCGGCAACTTCTCCTTCGGCGACTACTTCAAGGAGCGGGCCATCCCCATGGCGTGGGAGCTGCTCACCAGCCCGCTCGAGAAGGGCGGCTTCGGTCTGGACCCGGACCGGCTGTGGGTGACCGTCTACGAGGGCGACGAGGAGTCCTACACGCTCTGGAAGGACACCGTGGGGGTGCCCGCCGAGCGGATCCAGCGGCTGGGCCGGGACGAGAACTACTGGGACACCGGCCAGCCCGGCCCCGCGGGCCCCGACTCGGAGATCTTCTACGACCGCGGCCCCCGGTACGGCCGGGAGGGCGGCCCGGCCGTCGACGACGACCGGTACATCGAGATCTGGAACCTCGTCTTCATGCAGTACCAGCGCGGTGAGGGCTCGGGCAAGGACTACGAGATCCTGGGCGACCTCCCCGAGCAGAACATCGACACCGGCCTCGGCGTCGAGCGCCTCGCCATGCTGCTGCAGGACGTCGAGAACTTCTACGAGACCGACCAGGTCCGCCCCGTCCTGGACAGGGCGTCCGAGCTCTCGGGGAAGCGGTACCACGGCTCCGAGAAGCCGGGGGAGGAGGGCTACGACGACGACGTGCGGATGCGCGTGGTCGCCGACCACGTCCGCTCCTCGCTGATGCTCATCGCCGACGGCGTGAGCCCGTCCAACGAGGGCCGCGGGTACATCCTGCGCCGCCTGCTGCGCCGCGCGATCCGCGCGATGCGCCTGATGGGCGTCACCGAGCCCTGCCTGCCCGTGCTGCTGCCCGCCTCCCGGGACGCCATGCGCGGCGTCTACCCCTACGTGGCCGAGGACTTCGAGCGGATCTCCCGGATCGCCTACGCCGAGGAGCGGGCGTTCCTGAAGACCATCGAGTCCGGCACCACCCGGCTCAACGAGGCCGTGGCCGGCGCCCGGCGCCAGGGCCAGGCCGTCTCCGGCGCGGAGGCCTTCGCCCTGCACGACACCTACGGCTTCCCCATCGACCTGACCCTCGAGATGGCCGCGGAGGCCGGGGTCCAGGTGGACGAGACGGCGTTCCGCGGTCTCATGGAGGAGCAGCGCCACCGCGCCCAGCAGGACGCCCGCGCCAAGAAGGGCGCCCACGCCGACCTCTCGGTGTTCCGCCGGCTCGTCGACGAGGGCGGCTCGGTGTTCACCGGCTACACCCGGCTCGGCCACGAGACCGTGCTGCGCGCCCTGCTGCAGGACGGCGTGACCATCCCCGCCGCGTCGGCCGGGGAGCACGTCGAGGTCGTCCTCGACGAGACACCGTTCTACGCCGAGGCCGGCGGCCAGGCCGCCGACCGGGGCACCATCAGCGGCGACGGCTTCGTGCTCGAGGTCACCGACGTCCAGCAGCCCGTGAAGGGGCTGTCCGTGCACCAGGCGGTCGTGCGCGAGGGCGAGGCCCTCTCCGGGGCCACCGTGCTCGCCCAGGTGGACGTCGCCCGGCGGCGCGCCGCCGAGGCCGCCCACACCGGCACCCACATCGTCCACGCGGCCCTGCACGACATCCTCGGCCCCGAGGCCGTCCAGCGCGGCTCCTTCAACAAGGAGGGGTACCTGCGCTTCGACTTCGCGTGGGGCGAGGGGCTCGCCGAGGCCCAGCGCCAGGAGATCGAGGAGGTCTCCAACGCGGCGATCCACGCCAACCACGAGGTCGTCACGCAGGAGATGGCCCTCGACGAGGCCAAGGCCATGGGCGCCATGTCCCTGTTCGGCGAGAAGTACGGGGACCGGGTGCGCGTGGTCGAGCTGAACGGACCCTGGTCCCGGGAGCTGTGCGGCGGCACGCACGTGGGCGGCACCGCCCAGATCGGCTCGCTCACCCTGCTCACCGAGCAGTCCGTGGGCTCAGGCAACCGCCGCGTCGAGGCCCTCGTGGGCCTGGACTCGTTCCGCCACCTCGCCGCCGAGCGGACCCTCGTGCACCAGCTCACCGGCATGCTCAAGGTGCAGTCCTCCGCGGAGCTGCCCGAGCGCCTGGCAGGCACCCTCGAGAAGCTGAAGTCGGCCGAGAAGGAGCTCGCGGTCCTGCGCCGCGAGAAGCTCCAGGCGCAGGCCGGCTCCCTGCTCGACGGGGTGCGGGAGGTCGGCGCCGTGAAGGTCCTGACCCACGACATGGGCGAGGTCTCCGGGGCCGACGACGTCCGCTCGCTCGCCCTCGACCTGCGCGGCCGGATGACGGCGGAGCCGTTCGTCGTCGCCGTCACGGGCACGGCCAAGAGCCGTCCCCTGGTCCTCGTGGCGACCACCGAGGGCGCCCGCGCGGCCGGGGTGCAGGCCGGCCGGCTCGTGCGCACGGCCGCCAAGGTCCTCGGCGGCGGCGGCGGCGGCAAGGACGACATCGCCCAGGGCGGCGGGCAGGACCCGGCCAAGACGGGGGACGCCCTGGACGCGGTGCTGGCCGACATCGCCCGGGCGGCGGGCGGCGCCGCCGCGTGAGCGACGCCTACGCCCGGGGACGGCGGATGGGGGTCGACGTCGGCCTCGTCCGCGTCGGGGTCGCCCTGTGCGACCCCGACGGCATCCTCGCCACGCCGCTTACCACGCTGCGGCGCGACCCCGACCCCCGGAAGGGCTTCGACGTGAAGCTGCTGGCCGGCCTGGTCCAGGAGCACGACGTCGTCGCCGTCTACGTGGGGCTGCCCCGCAGCCTCGACGGCGGGGAGAACGCCTCGACCGCGATGGCGCGCGACTACGCGGAGGCCCTCGCGCGGCGGCTGCGCGTGAAGGGCCGCGACGTGCCGGTGCGGCTGGTCGACGAGCGCCTCAGCACCGTGGACGCCCACCGGGCGCTGCTGGAGGCCGGGGTCGCCCGCCGCGACCACATGGACAAGGTCGACCAGGTGGCCGCGGCCACCATCCTGCAGAGCGCCGTGGACCGGGCCAGGGCGACCGGGGCGGAGCCCGGCGCGCCGGTGGACCCGCCGGTGTCCGGCGCCGCGGCGCCCGCCGTCCCGCATAATGGGGGTGACCGCGACGGGCAGGGTCCCGCCGCGGCCCGCCGCGGGGAGTCGTCCACCGGAGCCGGGAACACGGCCGAGGACACCGCCGAGGACACCGCCGGAGCGCCCGACCGGGCGCGCACGGCACCGTTGACGACCACCGATCCGGACGGAGAGCATTCGTGAGCGACGATCCGTACGACCAGTCGGCGCCCCGCCGACCCGAGGCGCCCCGGGAGTCGTCCGGCGGCGGTCTGGGCAGCCTCCTGGACGCCCCGTCCTCGCGGGAGCCCTCCACGGGCCTGCGCGGCGTCTTCGAGCACGAGGAGCTCACCCCCGAGCAGGTCAAGCAGCGCCGGCGCCGCGGCCGCGTCTCCCTGACCACGGCCATCGCCCTGTTCCTGCTCGCCGCGCTGATCACGGTGTCCGTGCTCGGCTCCACCTTCCGGTGGTTCGAGGTCCGCGACTACCGCGGCGACGGCAAGGACCCCGTGACCTTCTCCGTGGCCGACGGCGCCACCACCGGCCAGATCGCCGTGGCCCTCGAGGCGCAGGGGATCGTGGCGGACGCCGAGACGTTCGTCGAGACCTACCAGGAGGAGCACGCCGAGCAGTTCATCCAGCCCGGCGAGTACGAGCTGCGCACGGAGATGAGCTCGGAGGCGGCCGTGGACGCGCTCATGGAGGAGGACGAGGCCAGCCACTACGCGGCGGTCAACCGGACCCTGCGCATGACCGACGTGTTCGGGATCCTCAGCGAGTCCACCGGCATCCCCGTCTCCGAGTTCGAGGCCTACCGGGAGGACACGGCGACGTTCGGGATCCCGGACCGCTTCCCCACCCTCGAGGGCTGGCTGCACCCGGGCGAGTACCGGTTCCCGCCGGACGCCACGGCGGAGCAGATCCTGCAGACGATGGTGGACCGCACCCGCACGACCCTCGACGACAACGGCATCAGCGACGAGGACCAGATCTTCGAGGTGCTCACCATCGGCTCGATCATCGAGTTCGAGGTCCAGCCCGAGCACTACGACGTGGTGGCCGGCGCGATCGAGAACCGGCTCGAGAACCCCGACGGCGAGACCTCCGGGTTCATCCAGTCCGACGCGTCCGTGACCTACGGCCTCGACCGCCGCAGCTACGACTTCTCGGAGGAGGAGCGCCGCGACGAGTCCAACCGGTACAACACCTTCGCCAACCCCGGCCTGCCGGTGGGCCCCATCGGCTCCCCGGGCGACGCCGCCATCGCGGCGGCCGCCGACCCGCAGGACAACGACTACTACTTCTGGGTGACCGTGGACCTGGACACGGGCGAGACGAAGTTCGCCGAGACCTACGCGGAGCACCTGGGGTACGTGGAGGAGTACAACCAGTGGTGCAGCGAGAACGAGGGCCGGTGCGGGTGAGTCCCGCCCGCGCCGCCGTGGTGGGCCACCCCATCGGCCACTCGAGGTCCCCGGACCTGCACCGCGCCGCGTACGCGGTGCTGGGCGAGAACGTGCACTACGACGCCCACGACCTGGTCGAGGAGCAGCTCCCGCCGTTCGTCGACGCCCGCCGGTCCGACCCCGCCTGGCGCGGGCTGTCGGTGACGATGCCCCTGAAGTCGGTGGCCGCCGCGTGCGCGGACGAGCTCACGGTCCTCGGGGCGGCGGTGGGCGCGGTCAACACCCTGCTCTTCCGCCCGGACGGGACGGTGCTCGGCCACAACACCGACGTCACCGGCATCGTGGGCGCGGTGCTCGCGGCGGGCACCGTGCCGGCCGTCCCCCGGGCCGCCGTCCTCGGCGGGGGCGGCACGGCCACGGCCGCCGTCGCCGCCGCGCAGCGGCTCGGGGCCGCCTCCGTGGACGTCTTCGTGCGCTCCGCCACCCGCGCCGGGCGCGCCGTCGAGGCGGGGCGCCGGCTCGGGATCCCCGTGCACCTGCGGGCGTGGGACGAGGCGCCGGGCCTCCTGGCCGCGTACGACGTGGTCGTCTCCACCCTCCCGCCGCACGGCGCGGACGAGCTGGCGGCGCAGCTGGAGGCCGCCGCCCCGACCACCACGGGCGTCCTCCTGGACGCCGCCTACGACCCGTGGCCGTCGGCGGTGGCCGCGGCCTGGTCCCGGGCCGGGGGAGCGGTGGCCCCGGGACTCGATATGCTGATCTTCCAGGCGGTGGACCAGATCCGCCTGTTCACCGGCCGCGATCCGGGCACACCCCTGCCCCGCGAGCAGGACGTGGTCGCCGCGATGTGCGCGGCCGTGGGGCGGCCCATCCTCGCCGCCCCGTCCCTGCCCCGCACCTGAGACCTGTCGGCGGCCGCGCCCCGCGGGGCCCTGTCGCCGAGACCCCGAACGGAAAGAGTTGTTATGTTGCGTTGGCTCACGGCCGGCGAGTCGCACGGCGAGGCGCTCGTCGGGATCATCGAGGGCGTCCCGGCTGGGGTGAGCCTGACCAGCCAGGACGTCCGCGACGCCCTGGCCCGCCGCCGGCTCGGCTACGGGCGCGGCGCACGGATGAAGTTCGAGCAGGACCAGGTGCGCCTGCTCGGCGGCGTGCGCCACGGCGTGACCCAGGGCGGGCCGGTGGCGATCGAGATCGCCAACACCGAGTGGCCCAAGTGGCGCGAGGTGATGTCCGCGGACCCCGTGGACCCGGAGGTGCTCGCGGGCCGCGCCCGCAACGCCCCCCTCACCCGCCCCCGCCCCGGCCACGCGGACCTCACCGGCATGCAGAAGTACGGCTTCGACGAGGCGCGGCCCGTGCTCGAGCGCGCCAGCGCCCGGGAGACGGCCACGCGCGTGGCCCTCGGCGCCGTCGCCGCGAAGATCCTCGAGGCCGTGGGCGTGCAGCTCGTCTCCCACACCACGGCCGTGGGCGCCGTCAGCGCCCCGGTGGACGCCCCCCGCCCGCTGCCCTCCGACGTCCCCGGCCTCGACGCCGACCCCCTGCGCTGCTTCGACCCCGCCACGGCGGAGGCCATGGTGACGGCGGTGGACGCCGCCCACAAGGACGGGGAGACCCTCGGCGGCGTCGTCGAGGTCCTCGCCTACGGGCTGCCCCCGGGGCTCGGCTCGTACGTGCACTGGGACCGGCGGCTCGACTCGCGCCTGGCCGGGGCCCTGATGGGCATCCAGGCCATCAAGGGCGTCGAGGTCGGGGACGGCTTCCTGACCGCCGCCCGGCCCGGCTCCGAGGCCCACGACGAGATCTCCCGCGGCGCCGACGGCGCGGTGCGCCGTGTGAGCAACCGCGCCGGCGGGATCGAGGGCGGCATGTCCATCGGTGACGTCCTGCGCGTGCGCGCGGCCATGAAGCCCATCGCCACCGTGCCGAAGGCGCTGCGCACCGTCGACGTCGCCACCGGCGAGGCCGCCCGCGCCCACCACCAGCGCTCGGACGTCTGCGCCGTGCCCGCCGCCGGGGTGGTCGCCGAGGCGATGGTCGCCCTCGTGCTCGCCGACGCCGTGACGGAGAAGTTCGGCGGGGACTCGATCACCGAGACCGCCCGCAACAAGGACGCCTACCTCGCCGCGATCCCGGAGTCCCTGCACTCCGCCGGCGAGCTCGGGGCCTTCGGGGACGACGCCGCCGCGGCGCGCGACGACCACATGGGCGACCCCCTCGTGGCCCCCGCCGAGACCGGGGCCCCCGCAGATGCGGCCGCGCCCGGGGAGGCCCAGGCGTGAACGCGCAGTTCCCCGCCCCGGTCGACGCCGCCGAGACCCCGCAGCGGCCCGTGGTGCTCATCGGGCCCATGGCCGCCGGCAAGTCCTTCCTGGCCCTGCACATGTCCAAGTTCTACGGCTACGACTTCGTGGACGCCGACCAGGTCATCGTCTCCCGGTACGGGGTGATCTCGAAGATCTTCGCGGAGCACGGCGAGAAGTACTTCCGCGACCTCGAGGCGGACACCGTGGCCGAGATCCTGCGGGACCCCGACCACGCCAACGCGATCTTCTCCGTGGGCGGCGGCGCCCCCTTGACCCCGTCCACCCGCGAGCTGCTGCGCCACGAGCTCGTCGCCTACCTCCAGGTGGACACCGAGACCGTGCTGCCCCGGATCAGCGGCAACCGGACCCGCCCCATGCTCCAGCCGGACCCGGAGCGGCGCTGGCAGGAGCTCTACGAGTCCCGGCGCGCCTGCTACGAGGAGCTCGCCGACATCACCCTCGACGGCCGCGGCAACCGGCCCGTCGCCGAGATCGGCGCCGACCTCGAGGCGGAGCTCACCCGCCTGCGCTCCGCGCGGAGCGCCGGCGGCACCACCGACAGCACCCAGGAGGCCCAGGCATGAGCGAGTCCGCTCCCCGCACCGTCACGACCATCCCCGTCACCGGGGAGCGCCCGGCCGAGAACTACGACGTCCTCGTCGGACACGGGCTGCTCGGCGAGGTCCCCCGCGTGCTCGGCGACCGGGTCCAGCGCGTGCTCGTCATCCACCCGCGGGCGCTGCGCAGCACCGGCGACGTGGTCATGGAGGAGCTGCGCGGACAGGGCTACCAGGCGTTCACCGCCGAGATCCCCGACGCCGAGGAGGGCAAGCACGTCCAGGTGGCGTCCTTCTGCTGGCAGGTCCTCGGGCAGAACGACTTCACCCGCTCGGACGCGATCGTGTCCGTGGGCGGGGGAGCGGTCTCCGACCTCGCGGGGTTCGTGGCCGCCACGTGGCTGCGCGGGGTGCGCGTGGTGCACGTGCCCACCACCCTGCTCGGCATGGTCGACGCCGCCGTGGGCGGCAAGACCGGGATCAACACGGCCGAGGGCAAGAACCTCGTGGGCGCCTTCCACCCGCCCGCGGCCGTGCTGTGCGACCTCGACACGCTGCGGACGCTGCCCGAGAACGAGCTGCTCACCGGCATGGCGGAGGTCGTCAAGTGCGGCTTCATCGCCGACGAGCGGATCCTCGAGCTGATCGAGGCCCACCCGGAGGCGGTGCGCGACTCGCAGTCCGAGGTGGTCCGGGAGCTCGTGGAGCGCAGCATCCGGGTCAAGGCCGAGATCGTCTCCGGCGACCTGCGCGAGGCCGGCCGCCGGGAGATGCTCAACTACGGGCACACCCTCGGCCACGCGATCGAGCACAACGAGCGCTACCAGTGGCGCCACGGCGCCGCGGTCTCGGTGGGGCTGGTCTTCGCCGCCGAGCTCGCCCGCACCGCCGGGAACCTGGCCGACGACGTCGTCGAGCGCCACCGCAGCATCCTCGCCTCCCTCGGCCTGCCGACCGCGTACCGGTGGGACCAGTGGCCGCGGCTGCTCGAGGTCATGAAGCGGGACAAGAAGACGCGCGGGAACCTGCTGCGCTTCGTCGTCCTCGACGCCGTCGGCCGGCCCCGCGTGCTCGAGGTCCCCGACCCCGCGATCCTCTTCGCGAGCTACCAGGAGATCGCCGAGGGCGCGCCCAGCTAGACTGGTCCGCGGTCCGGGACGACACCCCCTGTCCGCGCCGACCTGCCGACTTCGCAGACAACCAGAGAGAGAACCTGTGGCTACGACCAACGACATCAAGAACGGCACCGTCCTGAAGCTGGAGGGCAACCTCTGGAACGTGATCGAGTTCCAGCACGTGAAGCCGGGCAAGGGCGGGGCGTTCGTGCGCACCAAGATGCGCAACATCACCTCCGGGAAGGTCGTCGACAAGACCTTCAACGCCGGTGCGAAGATCGAGACCGCCACGGTGGACCGCAGCGAGTACCAGTACCTGTACCAGGACGGCGCCGACTACGTCTTCATGGACAACAAGACCTACGACCAGATCACCGTCCCCGGTGAGGTGGTGGGCGACGCCGCCAACTTCATGCTCGAGAACCTCAACGTGACCATCGCGCTGCACGAGGGGGCCCCGCTCTACATCGAGCTGCCCGCGTCCGTGGTCCTCGAGATCACCTACACCGAGCCGGGCCTGCAGGGCGACCGCTCCACCGGCGGCACCAAGCCCGCCACCGTGGAGACCGGCTACCAGATCCAGGTGCCGCTGTTCCTCGAGCAGGGCACCAAGGTCAAGGTCGACACCCGCACGGGTGACTACCTGGGCCGCGTCAACGAGTGAGCGCCCGGGGCAAGGCGCGCCGGCGCGCCGTGGAGATCCTCTTCGAGGCCGAGCAGCGTTCCGAGGACGCCCGCGAGGTCATGGAGCGGCGCCGGATGCACAGCGACTCGCAGGTCTCCCCGTACGCCGAGGAGCTCGTCCTCGGCGTCACGATGCGCCGCGGTGAGCTCGACGAGTACCTCGAGACGTACTCCCAGGGCTGGACCCTCGAGCGGATGCCCGCGGTGGACCGCAACGTGCTGCGCGTGGGGGCCTGGGAGCTGCTGTTCAACGACGACGTCCCGGACGGGGTCGCCGTGGCCGAGGCCGTGAGCCTCGCCAAGGAGCTCGCGGGCGACGACTCCCCGCGCTTCGTCAACGGCCTGCTGGGCCGGCTGCAGCAGATGAAGCCGACCCTGCTCGGCTGACGGGGCCGCCGGACCCCGCCCGGGGCGCTACCATTTCCGGGACCACGACCGTGCGTCCCGGGAAGGTCCGCATGACAGCTCCCGCGCTGCGCCTGCAGGGCGTCTCGAAGCACTACGGGACCGTGCGCGCGGTCGACCGCGTCACCCTCGAGGTCCGCCCGGGGAAGGTCTACGCGCTGCTGGGCCTCAACGGCGCCGGCAAGACCACCGTCATGCGGACGGTCCTCGGCATGGTCCGGCCCTCGGCCGCGGGCGCGGCGACGCGCACCGCGCGGGGCCCGCGGCCGTGCTCGGCGACGCCGGCGCCGCGGACCGCCCGGACGCCGTGGCCGCCGCCCTCGTCCACGGCGGCGTGCCCCCCCCACCGGCCTCGCGGTGGTCCGCGAGGACCTCGAGGCCTACTTCCTGCGCCTGGTGGGCGCGCAGCACCGGCAGGAGCGCCCCGGTGACCGGTGAGCCGGCGGCCGCCCTCGGGGCGGAGTCGCTGAAGCTGCGCCGCTCCCGCGTGCCCTGGGCCACCGCCGGGGCCGTGGCCCTCACTGTCCTCGTGGCTCAGGTGCTCGCCGCGGTCGGCCACGGCGCGTGGTACCCCTGGGCCGTGCCCGCCCTCCTCGCCGGGACGGCCGGCCCGGACGCCGCCGGCGCCGGTCCGGGCGGCGTCCTGGGCGTCGCGCTCGTCGCCCTCGGCTCCGCCGCGGCCACCGCCGCCCGGTGGGAGCGGGCCGACCACAGCGCCCAGCCCGGGCGGGGTCGCCGGGGGAGGCGGGCGTCACACCGGGCCCGGGGCGTCAGGGCCGCTGTGCTAGTTTGGGGCGAGCAAGCAACCTTTAAGTCCGTCCTGTGAGGCGGGGAAGGAGGCGGCACCCATGAACGACGACACCTCCGCGGCCGGTCCCTCGACGGGACCCGCCGCCGCGCGCGTCATCCTCTCGGCAGCCGACATCGACCGCGCCCTGACGCGCATCGCCCACGAGATCCTCGAGGCCAACAGAGGCAGCTCGGACCTCGTCCTGCTCGGCATCCCGCGCCGCGGCTACCCGCTGGCCCAGCGGATCGCCGCCAAGATCGCCGCCTCCGACACCGGCTTCGACGCCGCCGCGAGCCTCGGCCAGCTCGACGTCACGATGTTCCGCGACGACCTGCGCAAGAACCCCGCCCGCGCCCCCCAGCCGACCCGCATCCCCGTGCAGGGCATCGACGGGCGCACCGTGGTCCTCGTCGACGACGTCCTGTACTCCGGGCGCACCGTGCGCGCCGCCCTCGACGCCCTCGTGGACGTCGGCCGGCCCCGCGTGGTCCGCCTCGCCGTGCTCGTCGACCGCGGCCACCGGGAGCTGCCCATCCGCGCCGACCACGTGGGCAAGAACCTGCCCACCTCCTCCCAGGAGAAGGTGCGGGTCCGGCTGGCCGAGACCGACCCCGAGCCCCGCGCGGCGGAGAACGCCGACTGCGTGGTCATCGAGACC
The DNA here is from genome assembly GCF_006094695.1 of Kocuria rosea. Classification (NCBI taxonomy): domain Bacteria; kingdom Bacillati; phylum Actinomycetota; class Actinomycetes; order Micrococcales; family Micrococcaceae; genus Kocuria; species Kocuria rosea. The sequence goes on from NZ_CP035103.1 coordinate 2,019,269, forward strand.
ACCGTGCCGGGAACCGGCGCATGAGGCACCTGCTGTCCACGAAGGACCTCTCCTACGACGCCGCCCTGACGTTCCTGGACACCGCGGACCAGATGGCCGCCGTGGGCCAGCGCTCCGTCAAGAAGCTCCCCGCGCTGCGGGGCCGCACCGTGGTCAACCTCTTCTTCGAGGACTCGACCCGCACCCGCATCTCCTTCGAGACGGCCGCCAAGCGCCTGTCCGCGGACGTCCTCAACTTCTCCGCGAAAGGCTCCTCGGTCTCGAAGGGGGAGTCCCTCAAGGACACCGCCCAGACCCTCGCGGCGATGAGCGCCGACGCCGTGGTGATCCGGCACTCGGCCTCCGGCTCCCCGCAGCAGCTCGCGGAGTCCGACTGGATCGACGCCGCGGTGGTCAACGCCGGCGACGGCACCCACGAGCACCCCACGCAGGCCCTGCTCGACGCCATGACCCTGCGCCAGCACCGTGCCCGCACCGAGGGCCGCGAGAGCACCCGCGGGCTCGACCTCGAGGGCATGCACGTGGTGATCGTCGGCGACGTCCTGCACTCCCGGGTGGCCCGCTCCGACCTGTGGCTGTTCACCACCCTGGGCGCCCGGGTCACGTTCGTGGCCCCGCCCACCCTGCTGCCCGTCGGCATCGCGGACTGGCCTTGCCGGGTGGTCTTCTCCCTCGACGAGGCCCTGGACCCCGCCCCGGACGCGGTGATGATGCTGCGCGTGCAGCGGGAGCGGATGCACGCCGCGTTCTTCCCGACCGCCCAGGAGTACGCCCGGGAGTGGGGGCTGACCCCCGAGCGGGTCGCCGCCCTCGACGCCGCCGGGGCCGCCACGGCGATCATGCACCCGGGACCCATGAACCGCGGGCTGGAGATCTCCTCCGCCGCGGCGGACTCCCCGCGCTCCACGGTCCTGGACCAGGTGCGCAACGGCGTCTCCGTGCGGATGTCGGTGCTCTACCTGCTGCTCTCCGGCGACGACCTCGACCCCACCTCCACCCCGCACCCCCAGGAGCGCTGACCTCTCGTGACCTCGTACCTCATCCAGGGCGCCCAGCTGCTCGGCGAGCAGACCGCCGACATCCTCGTCGAGGACGGCGTGATCCGGCGCATCGGCCCCGACCTCGCCGCGGACGCGGGCGACGCCCGGATCCTCGACGCCGCCGGGCTCGTGGCCCTGCCCGGGCTCGTGGACATCCACACGCACCTGCGCGAGCCCGGCCGGGAGGACGCCGAGACCGTCGAGACCGGCACCCGGGCGGCCGCGCTCGGCGGCTACACCGCGGTCTTCGCGATGGCCAACTCCGATCCCGTGGCGGACACCGCCGGTGTGGTGGAGCAGGTGCACGAGCTGGGCCGCTCCGCGGGCTGGGTCGAGGTCCGTCCCGTGGGCGCCGTGACCGTGGGTCTGAAGGGCGAGCGGCTGTCCGAGATCATGGCGATGGCCGAGTCCCGCGCGGGCGTGCGGATGTTCTCCGACGACGGCATGTGCGTGCACGACCCGGTGCTCATGCGCCGGGCCCTGGAGTACGTCAAGGGCTTCGACGGCGTCGTGGCCCAGCACGCCCAGGAGCCGCGGCTGACGGAGGGCGCCCAGATGAACGAGGGCGCCGTGTCCGCCGAGCTCGGGCTGACGGGCTGGCCCGCCGTCGCGGAGGAGGCCATCATCGCCCGCGACGTGCTGCTCGCCGAGCACGTCGGCTCCCGCGTGCACATCTGCCACCTCTCGACCAGGGGCTCCGTGGACATCGTCCGCTGGGCCAAGCAGCGCGGCATCGACGTCACCGCCGAGGCCACCCCGCACCACCTGCTGCTCACCGACGAGCGGGTCCGCAGCTTCGACCCGGTGTTCAAGGTCAACCCGCCGCTGCGCACGGACGAGGACGTGCACGCCCTGCGCGCGGCCGTGGCCGACGGCACCATCGACGTGATCGGCACCGACCACGCCCCGCACCCCGCCGAGGACAAGGAGTGCGAGTGGTCCTGCGCGGCCAACGGGATGACCGGGCTCGAGACCGCGCTGTCCGTGGTCCAGCTCAGCCTCGTCGACACCGGCCTGCTGACCTGGCGCGACGTCGCCCGGATCACCTCGGCGACCCCCGCCCGGATCGGGCGCCTCGCCGGCCAGGGCCGGCCGCTCGAGGAGGGCGAGCCCGCTCACCTCACCCTGTGGGACCCGGCCGCGACCACCGTGGTGGACCCCGCCCGGCACGCGTCCAAGGGCCGCAACAGCCCCTACCGCGGCATGGAGCTGCCCGGCGCGGTCCGCGCCACCTTCTTCCGCGGCCACCCCACCGTCCTCGACGGGGCCCTCAACACCCCCGCCCCGACCCCCGCCGCCTGACCGCGCCGGCCCCCTTCCACCGCCCGGAGGCCCCCGTCCCATGGACCAGCTCAGCACCGTGCTCGTCACGGTCATCGTCCTCGCCGTGCTCTTCGCCCTGCTCCGCCGGGGCTGGCGCACGCGCGTGCGACGCCAGTCGGGGATCGCGGCGCCGGCCGCGCCGCCCGAGGGGATCGAGGAGCGCGAGCCCCGGCTCGTGGTCCCGGGCATGTACGTGAGCACCACGGAGACCGGCGCCCCGCTCGAGCGGATCGCGGCCCACGGACTGGGCGTGCGCGCCCGGGCGACGGCCCTGGTCCACGACGACGGCGTGCTCCTGGACCGGCAGGGCGCCCCGGGCCTGTTCGTCCCCGCCGCCGACCTCGTGTCCGTGGGCACCAGCTCCGGGATGGTCGGCAAGTTCGTGGAGCGGGACGGGCTCGCCGTGCTGACCTGGCGGCTGGGCTCCACCGTGGTGGACACCGGCTTCCGCACCCAGCGGGCCGAGGACAAGCAGCGTCTCCTCGACGCCGTGGAGGCGATCGTCCCGGCACCGCACTCCTGACCCGCCGGCGGCGCCCGCCGCCCCGCCTTCCCGACCCACAGACCCGAACGTGAGGACGACCTTGAGCTCGATCACCACTGACCCCGCCGTGCTCGTGCTGGAGGACGGCCGCGTCTTCCGCGGCCGCGCCTACGGCGCCCTCGGCACCGCCCTCGGCGAGGCCGTGTTCTCCACCGGCATGACCGGCTACCAGGAGACCATCACCGACCCGTCCTACGCCGGCCAGCTCGTCGTGCAGACCGCCCCGCACATCGGCAACACCGGCGTCAACGCCGCCGACGCCGAGTCGCGGCGGATCTGGGTGTCCGGCTACGTCGTGCGCGACGCCGCCCGCCGCCCGTCCAACTGGCGCTCCGAGGGGTCCCTCGACGAGCAGCTGGCGGCGCAGGGCGTCGTCGGCATCCAGGACGTCGACACCCGCGCCATCACCCGCCACCTGCGGGACCGCGGCGCGATGCGCGGCGGGATCTTCTCCGGGGACGCCGCGCTGCGCCCCGACGCCGAGCTCGTGGCCGAGGTCGGCGCCGCCGAGCGGATGGAGGGGCGCCGGCTCGCGGAGACCGTCTCCGCCCCGGAGGCCTACGTCGTGGAGCCCGCCGAGCACGGCTGGACCGGCGAGGTCCTGCACGAGCTGGTGGCGGTGGACCTCGGCATCAAGTCGATGACCCCGCACCGCTTCGCCGAGCGCGGGGTGCGCGTGCACGTGGTGCCCGCCGACACCGGCTTCGAGCAGATCCGGGCCCTGGCCCCGCGCGGGGTGTTCTTCTCCAACGGCCCCGGCGACCCCGCCACCGCCGAGCGGCAGATCGAGACGCTGCGGGAGGTGCTGCGCGCCGGGATCCCGTTCTTCGGCATCTGCTTCGGCAACCAGCTGCTCGGCCGGGCCCTGGGCTTCGGCACCTACAAGCTGGTCTTCGGCCACCGCGGGATCAACCAGCCGGTCCTGGACCGGCGGACCGGGCGCGTGGAGATCACCGCCCACAACCACGGCTTCGCCGTGGACGCGCCCCTGGACGGCCCGGTCGAGGCGCCCCGGGGCGAGTTCGGCCGCGTCGAGGTCAGCCACGTGTGCCTCAACGACGACGTGGTGGAGGGCCTCAACTGCCTCGACCTGCCCGCGTTCTCGGTGCAGTACCACCCGGAGGCCGCCGCCGGCCCGCACGACGCCTCCTACCTCTTCGGCCGGTTCATCGAGCTGATGGACAGCCACCGGGACGGCCGCGCCGACCCGACCATCGACAACGCCGTCCCCGGCGGCGCCCAGGGCGCCCAGAGCTCCGAGGACACCCCGAACGCACAGGAAGAAGGGCAGAACTGACATGCCGCGCAGGACAGATCTCACCAGCGTTCTGGTCATCGGCTCCGGGCCGATCGTCATCGGACAGGCCGCGGAGTTCGACTACTCGGGCACGCAGGCCCTCCGGGTGCTCAAGGAGGAGGGCCTGCGGGTCATCCTCGTGAACTCCAACCCGGCGACCATCATGACCGACCCCGAGTTCGCCGACGCCACCTACGTGGAGCCCATCACCCCCGAGGTGGTGGAGAAGATCATCGCCAAGGAGCGGCCCGACGCCCTGCTGCCCACCCTGGGCGGGCAGACCGCGCTCAACACGGCGATCGCCCTCGACGCCAACGGCGTGCTCGACAAGTACGGGGTGGAGCTGATCGGCGCCAACGTCGAGGCCATCAACCTGGGCGAGGACCGCGAGAAGTTCAAGGGCGTGGTGGAGCGCTGCGGCGCCGAGTCCGCCCGCTCCGTCATCGTGCACTCCATGCCCGAGGCCCTGGCCGCCGCCCAGGAGCTGGGCTACCCCATGGTGGTCCGCCCGTCCTTCACGATGGGCGGCCTCGGCTCGGGCCTGGCCTACGACGAGGAGGACCTGCACCGCATCGCCGGCGCCGGCATCCAGTACAGCCCCACCTCCGAGGTGCTCCTCGAGGAGTCCATCCTCGGCTGGAAGGAGTACGAGCTGGAGATGATGCGCGACAAGAACGACAACGTCGTGGTCGTGTGCTCCATCGAGAACTTCGACCCCGTGGGCGTGCACACCGGGGACTCGATCACCGTGGCCCCGGCCATGACGCTGACCGACCGCGAGTACCAGAACCTGCGGGACATCGCGATCGCCGTGATCCGCGAGGTCGGCGTGGACACCGGTGGGTGCAACATCCAGTTCGCGATCGAGCCGGACACCGGCCGCGTCGTCGTCATCGAGATGAACCCGCGCGTCTCCCGCTCCTCGGCCCTCGCCTCCAAGGCCACGGGCTTCCCGATCGCCAAGATCGCCACGAAGCTGTCGCTGGGCTACACCCTCGACGAGATCCCCAACGACATCACCCGCAAGACCCCCGCGTCCTTCGAACCGACGCTGGACTACGTCGTCGTGAAGATCCCGCGCTTCGCGTTCGAGAAGTTCCCGGCCGCGGACCCCACGCTGACCACCACCATGAAGTCGGTCGGCGAGGCCATGGCGATCGGGCGCAACTTCACCGAGGCGCTGCAGAAGGCCATGCGCTCCCTCGAGCAGAAGGGCTCCAGCTTCTCGTTCGTGCGCCCCGAGCTCGACGACGACGCCCTGGCGCGGCTCGTCGACGCCACCCGCACGCCCACCACCGAGCGGATCCAGCAGGTCCAGCAGGCCCTGCTGGCCGGCGCGTCCGTGGAGCGGCTCTACGAGGCCACGGGCATCGACCCCTGGTTCCTCGACCAGCTGGTGCTGCTCAACGAGGTCGCGGACGTGGTGCGCCAGGACGCCGACCTCACGGTGCGCACCCTGCGCCTGGCCAAGCGGCACGGCTTCTCCGACGCCCAGATCGGCGAGCTCGCCCACCTGGCCGAGGACGTGGTCCGCGGCGTGCGCCACGCGCTGGGCATCCGCCCCGTGTTCAAGACCGTGGACACGTGCGCGGCGGAGTTCGAGGCGTTCACCCCGTACCACTACTCCTCCTACGACGAGGAGAGCGAGGTCGGCCGGCACGAGCGGCCCTCCATCATGATCCTCGGCTCCGGGCCGAACCGGATCGGGCAGGGCATCGAGTTCGACTACTCGTGCGTGCACGCCTCCATGGTGCTGCGCGAGGCCGGGCACGAGACCGTGATGGTCAACTGCAACCCGGAGACCGTCTCCACCGACTACGACGTCTCCACGCGGCTGTACTTCGAACCGCTGACCTTCGAGGACGTCATGGAGGTCGTCGAGACGGAGCGGCGCACCGGCGGGCTGCTCGGGGTGTTCGTGCAGCTCGGCGGGCAGACCCCGCTCAAGCTCGCCGCCCAGCTCAAGGCCGCGGGCGTGCCGATCCTCGGCACCACCCCGGAGGCCATCGACCTCGCCGAGGACCGCGGGGAGTTCGCCCGGGTGCTCGCCGAGGCCGGGCTGCGCCAGCCGAAGAACGGCACGGCGTCCACCTTCGAGGCCGCCAAGCGGATCGCGGACGACATCGGCTACCCGGTGCTCGTGCGCCCCTCGTACGTGCTCGGCGGCCGCGGCATGGAGATCGTCTACGACGAGCCCGCCCTGGCCCGCTACCTGCAGAACGCCACCGAGGTCTCCGCCTCGCGGCCCGCGCTGATCGACAAGTTCCTCGAGGACGCCATCGAGATCGACGTGGACGCCCTCTACGACGGGACGGACCTCTACGTGGGCGGCGTCATGGAGCACCTCGAGGAGGCCGGCATCCACTCCGGGGACTCCGCGTGCACCCTGCCGTCCATCACCCTCGGCCCGGACGTGGTCGAGCGCGTGCGCGAGGCCACCCTGGCCATCGCCCGCGGCGTGGGCGTGTGCGGGCTCATCAACATCCAGTTCGCCGTGGCCTCCGACATCCTCTACGTCATCGAGGCCAACCCGCGGGCCTCCCGCACCGTGCCGTTCGTCTCCAAGGCCACGGGCGTGCAGCTGGCCAAGGCCGCCGCCCTCATCGGCACCGGCACCACCATCGCCCAGCTGCGGGCCCAGGGCCACCTGCCGCAGCGGATCGACGGGTCCACGCTGCCCGCCTCGGCCCCCGTGGCCGTGAAGGAGGCCGTCCTGCCCTTCGCGCGCTTCCGCACCGCCGAGGGGGCGGTGGTCGACTCCCTGCTCGGCCCGGAGATGCGCTCCACCGGCGAGGTCATGGGCCTGGACAAGTACTTCGACACCGCCTTCGCCAAGGCGCAGGCGGCGGCGAACGTCTCCCTGCCCACGTCCGGGCGGATGTTCGTGTCCGTGGCCAACAAGGACAAGCGCTCCTCGATCGCCTACGTGCGGATGTTCCGCGACCTCGGCTTCGAGATCCTCGCCACCGGCGGCACCGCGGACGTGCTGCGCCGCAACGGCATCGAGTCCACCGTGGTCCGCAAGATCCGCGAGACGGCCCCCGGGGAGCGGACCATCGTGGACCTCATCGCCGACGGGGAGATCGACCTGATCTTCAACACCCCGGCCGGCGGCGCCGCCCGCGGCGACGGCTACGAGATCCGCGCCGCGGCCACCAGCGTGGGCGTGCCCCTGATGACCACGGTCTCCGTGCTGGGCGCCGCCCTGCAGGCCGTCACCGCGCTGCGCTCCTACTCGTGGGACGTGACCAGCCTGCAGGAGCACGAGCAGCGCCTGGAGGTCCTTCTGCGCGCCGGCGAGCCCGAGGCCGTGCGTGCCTGAGGACACCGCCCCGGCGCCCGGCCCCGTGACCCCGGCGCCCGGCCGGGCGCCCTTCGGCGCGCGGCTGGGCGCCGCGATGGACGAGCACGGGCCCCTGTGCGTGGGCATCGACCCGCACCCCGGCCTGCTGGACGCGTGGGGCTTGCCCCGCTCCGCCGAGGGCCTGCGCCGGTTCGCGCTCACGGTCCTGGAGGCCGCCGCCGGGCACGCCGCCGCGATCAAGCCCCAGGTGGCGCTGTTCGAGCCCTACGGCGCCGCCGGCTTCGCCGTGCTCGAGGAGCTGCTCGCGCAGGCGCGCTCGGCGGAGCTGCTGACGGTCGCCGACGCCAAGCGCGGGGACATCGGCTCCACGATGGAGGCCTACGCGGCCGCGTGGCTGGGGGAGGGGTCCCCGCTCGCGGCGGACGCCGTGACCTTGAGCCCCTACCTCGGCTTCGAGTCGCTGCGCCCGGCCCTCGACCTGGCGGCCCGCACCGGCCGCGGCACGTTCGTGCTGGCGCTGACCTCCAACCCCGAGGGTCGCTCCGTCCAGCACGTCGGGGGCCGGGAGTCCGTCGCCGGCTCCGTGTGCGCCGCGGCGGCCGCCGAGAACGACCGGCTCCGCGGTTCCGGGGGAGAGCCGGCCGCCCGGGCCGGTCTCGGCTCCTGCGGGCTCGTGGTGGGCGCCACGGTCGGCAGCGCGCTGACCGAGCTCGGCATCGACCTGACGGCGGTGCGCGGGCCGCTGCTCGCCCCCGGCTACGGCGCGCAGGGCGCCCGCGCCGAGGAGCTCCCGGCCGTGTTCGGCGCCGCGGCCGGGCAGGTGCTCGCGGCCTCGAGCCGGGCGATCCTGCGCCGGGGACCGGAGGTGCCGGCGCTGCGGGAGGCGGTCCTGCGCTCGGCAGGGGAGCTGGCGGCAGCCCTGGACTGAGCCCCCGCGGTGGTCCCGCGCCTCCTCCCGCCGGCTCCCCGGCGACGACACCCCTGGTCACACAACGGTCGTGTCGCCTTGCGAAGCATCGTTCTTCATGTAGTTTCTTTAGCAAACGGGCTGTCCGTCCTCTCGTGGGACGGGGGCTGCAGTCCGTGGCGACGAGGAGGAACCACATGGCACTGCGTCCGTTGACCGACGAGGAGCGAGCCGCCGCGAGGGAGAAGGCGACCCGGGCACGGACGGCGCGCGCCGACGTGAAGAAGGGCCTGCGCGAGCGCCGCATGACGGTCGCCGAGATCCTCGACCGCGCGGACCGGGACGAGGCCGTGAGCCGGCTGAAGGTCTCGGACCTGCTCGAGGCCACCCCCGGCATCGGCAAGGTCCGCTCCGCGGCCATCATGGACGAGATCGGCATCGCCCGCACCCGGCGGCTGCGCGGGCTCGGCGTGCACCAGCGCAGGGCGCTCATCGAGCACCTGGACCGCTGAGCCGGGCGGGGCGCGGAGGCCCCGGGCGCGATCCGCTAGATTGGGGGAAACACCCCAGTCCCAGGAGGATGCCCGTGAGCCTCGACGCGCCCCGCGCCGCGCGCCCGTCCCTGACCGTGCTCGCCGGACCCACGGCCGTGGGCAAGGGCACGGTCTCGACCTACGTCCGGGACCACTACCCGCAGGTGTGGCTGTCCGTGTCCGCGACCACCCGGGACCCCCGCCCCGGGGAGGTCGACGGCACCCACTACTTCTTCGTCTCCGACGAGGAGTTCGACGCCATGGCCCGCGACGGGCAGCTGCTGGAGTGGGCCGTGGTGCACAACTCGCACCGCTACGGCACGCTGCGCTCCACCGTGGAGCGGGCCCTCGAGCGCGGGCTCAGCGTCCTGCTCGAGATCGACCTGCAGGGCGCCCGCCAGATCCGCAACACCATGCCGGAGGCCAACTTCGTGTTCCTCGCCCCGCCCAGCTGGGACGAGATGGTCGCCCGGCTCGTCGGCCGGGGCACCGAGACGGCGGCCGAACAGCGGGTCCGGCTGGAAACCGCTAAACTGGAGCTCGCGGCAGAGCCGGAGTTCGACCACACCGTGATCAACGACCGGGTCGAGCGCGCCGCCGCCGAACTCGTGCAGCTCATGGGGGTCGACCCCGAGCCGGCATCCTGAGACCCGTCCACCCCGTCTGGAGCAATCGCTTGTCTACCCACACCGAAGGCATCATCAACCCGCCGATCGACGCCCTGCTGAAGAAGTCCGACTCCAAGTACGGACTCGTGATCTTCGGCGCCCGGCGGGCCCGGCAGATCAATGCCTACTACTCGCAGCTGCACGAGGGCCTCTTCGAGTACGTCGGTCCCCTCGTGGATACCCAGCTCAACGAGAAGCCGCTGTCGATCGCCTTCCGCGAGATCGACGAGGGCCTCATCGAGGGTCGCCCGGTCGAGCACGCCGGGTTCGCCGAGAACGGCCAGCTCACCACGGAGGCCGACCTCGCCGCCGACGTCTTCGGCGCCGACTTCTTCGCCCAGGGCACCGAGGAGAGCGCCGTGGACTTCTCCGCGGACGCCGCCTTCTCCGGCGGCACCTCGGTGGACTTCTCCTCGGGCGACGACAGCCCCGCCGAGCCGCTGGGCGACCTGCCCGGCAGCGGCGCGGCCATCGCCGCCGACAACGCCTCCGACGGCGCCGGCGACGCGGCGGACGCCGCTCCGGAGGAGCCGGGGCGCGAGCCCGGGGACCTCCAGGACCTGTGAGCCGGCCGGCACCCCGACGACGGGGCGCGGCGGCGTGAGGATCGTCCTCGGCATCGGCGGGGGCATCGCCGCGTACAAGGCGGCGCTGCTCCTGCGCCTGTTCACCGAGAGCGGCCACACGGTGGTGCCCGTCCCCACCGAGGCCGCGCTGCGCTTCGTCGGCGCCCCCACCTGGGAGGCGCTCTCGGGCCAGCGGGTCAGCACGGACGTCTTCGACCGCGTGGACGAGGTCAACCACGTCCACCAGGGCCAGGCCGCCGACCTCGTCGTCGTCGCCCCGGCGACCGCCGACCTGCTGGCGCGCGCCGCCCACGGGCACGCCGACGACCTGCTGACCACCACGCTGCTCGCCACGCGCGCCCCGGTGCTGTTCGCCCCGGCGATGCACACCGAGATGTGGCTCAACCCGGCCGTGCAGGCCAACGTCGCGCAGCTGCGCGCCCACGGGCACACCGTCCTGGAGCCCGCCGACGGCCGGCTCACCGGCCCCGACTCGGGCCCCGGCCGGCTGCCCGAGCCCGAGGTCGTCCGCGACGCCGCGCTTCGCCTGGCCGGGGACGGCGGCGCCCCCGACGGCCCGCTGGCCGGCACGCGGGTGCTCGTGAGCGCGGGCGGCACCCGCGAGCCGCTGGACCCCGTCCGTTTCCTGGGCAACCGCTCCTCCGGCAAGCAGGGCGTGGCGATCGCCGCCGCCGCCCGGGACGCCGGTGCCGCGGTCACCCTCGTGGCCGCCCACCTCGAGACGCCGGTGCCCGCCGGCGTCGAGGTCGTGCACGCCGGCACCGCCGAGCAGCTGCGCCGCGCCTGCGTGCGCGCCGCGGCGCGGGCCGACGTCGTGGTGATGGCCGCCGCGGTGGCCGACTACCGCCCGGCCCGGATCGCCGACGCCAAGCTGAAGAAGGCCGAGGACGGGTCCAACCCCGTGCTCGAGCTGGTGCGCAACCCCGACATCCTCAAGGAGCTCGTGGACCTGCGCAACACCGCCCGGCGCCGCCAGCTCCTCGTCGGCTTCGCCGCCGAGACCGGGGACGCCGAGACCGACCCCCTGACGTTCGGGCGCCGGAAGCTCGTGCGCAAGGGCTGCGACCTGCTGGCCGTCAACCACGTGGGCGAGAACCTCGTCTTCGGCCAGGACACCACCACCCTGACCGTGCTCAGCGCGGCCGGGGCCCCCGAGCAGGTGCTCGAGGGCTCCAAGACGGACGTGGCCCGCGGGCTCGTGGCGCGGATCGCCCAGGAACTGGCCGGCGTCCGCGCCGGAGCCTGACCCGCCCGAGCCGGCGGCGCCGACCGGTGCGGCGCTGCGCCGTCCGGGGCGCCCGGTAGTGTGGTCTCCCGTGAGCGAGACGACCCAGCACCTGAGACTGTTCACCTCCGAGTCCGTCACGGAGGGACACCCCGACAAGATCTGCGACCAGATCAGCGACTCCATCCTGGACGACCTCCTGCGCCAGGACCCCGAGTCCTCCGTGGCGGTCGAGACCATGGTGACCACCGGGCTGGTGCACGTCGCCGGCGAGGTGAAGACCCGCGGCTACGTGGAGATCCCCAACGTGGTGCGCAAGACGCTGCTCGACATCGGCTACAACTCCTCGGTGCACGGCTTCGACGGCGAGTTCTGCGGGGTGTCCATCAGCGTCGGGGAGCAGTCCCCGGAGATCTACGAGGGCGTGTTCCAGTCCCTCGAGGTCCGCGAGGGCACCGCCCGCGACGCCCGCGACGCCCAGGGCGCCGGGGACCAGGGCATCATGTTCGGCTACGCCTCCAACGAGACCGAGGTGCTGATGCCGGCGCCGATCCACATCGCCCACCGCCTCTCCGAGCAGCTCACCCGCGTGCGCAAGACCGCCGTGCTGCCGGGTCTGCGCCCCGACGGCAAGACCCAGGTCACCCTCGGCTACGACGGCGACCGCCCCGTGGCCGTGGACACCGTGGTGGTCTCCGCCCAGCACGTCGAGGGCTACGACCTCGACCAGCTCGCCTCCGACCTGCGCCGCAGCGTGATCAGCCCCGTGCTCGAGGAGTCCGGGCTGGACCTCTCCGGCACCCAGGTGATCATCAACCCGGCCGGCAACTTCGTGCGCGGCGGGCCCGTGGGGGACGCCGGTCTGACCGGCCGCAAGATCATCGTGGACACCTACGGCGGCATGGCCCGCCACGGCGGGGGCGCCTTCTCCGGCAAGGACCCCTCGAAGGTGGACCGCTCCGCCGCCTACGCGATGCGCTGGGTGGCCAAGAACGTCGTGGCGGCCGGCCTCGCCGACCGCGTGGAGGTCCAGGTCGCGTACGCGATCGGGCGCGCCGCCCCCGTCGGGCTCTACGTCGAGACCTTCGGCACCGAGAAGGTCGCCCCCACCCGGATCGAGCACGCCATCCGTGAGGTCTTCGACCTGCGGCCGCTGGCCATCATCGAGGACCTCGATCTCAAGCGCCCCATCTACGCGCGCACCGCCGCGCACGGGCACTTCGGCCGCTCCGAGCCCGAGTTCACCTGGGAGCGCACCGACCGCGTCGCGGACCTGCGGTCGGCCGCCGGGGTCTGACCGTGGACCCGGAGGGCGCCGGGGACGCCGCGGAGGGCCCGCGGCAGCTGTCGCTCCTCTCGGGCTTCCCGCCCCGGCCCCCGCGCGAGGACGCCAAGGGCGTGGGCGCGGTGCTGCCGGCCGAGCACGACCCCGTGGCCCGGGTGCTGCTGGACACCCACGTCCCGCACCTGGACCGCCCGTTCGACTACCTCGTGCCGGCCGAGCTGGCCGGGGCGGCGGTGCCGGGCGCCCGCGTCAAGGTCGGCTTCGGCGGGCAGGAGCTGACGGGCTTCGTGCTCGAGCGCACGGGCGAGTCCGAGGTCATGCACCGGATCCAGCCCCTGCGCCGGGTGCTGTCCCCGCTGCCCGTGCTCGCCCCGGAGATCGCGCGGCTGGCCGAGGACGTCGCCGCCCGCTCGGCCGGCACGGCCGCGGACGTCGTCCGGGTGGCCGTCCCGCCCCGCGTCGCCCGCGTGGAGAAGGAGGTCGAGCAGCGGCTGGCCGAGGTGCCCGGCCACTCGACCGGGCTGTCCCCGCACGCCCCGGGTCCCTCCCACGACGCCGCGCTGGCGGACTACGCCGGCGGTGCGCAGTTCCTGGCGGAGCTGGCGGCGGGGGCCTCCCCGCGGGCCGTCGTCGAGGTGCTCCCCGCCCATCCCGCCCACGACTGGACGGACGTCCTGGCCGCCGCGATCGGCGCGGCGTGGCGGGCCGGGCGCGGGGCGGTCGCCGTCGTCGCGGACCAGAAGGCGCTGGCGCGGCTCGAGCGCTCGGTCGCGGACGAGATCGGCGGGGAGCACCTGGTGCGCCTGCACGCCGAGGACGGGCCCACGCCCCGCTACCGGGCGTTCCTGGCCGCGGCCACCGGGCAGGTGCGGGTGGTCCTCGGCACCCGCTCCGCCGCGTACGCCCCCGTGGACGACCTCGGCCTCGTGGCGTGCTTCGACGACGGCGACGAGAACCTCGTGGAGCAGCGCGCCCCCTACCAGCACGTCCGGGACGTGCTGCTGCTGCGCGCCGGGCGCAGCGGGTGCGCGGCGCTGTTCGCCGGTCACGCGGTCAGCCCCGAGGCCCAGCGCCTCGTCGTCTCCGGGTGGGCCCGCCGGATCGCTCCCGCGCGGGACGTGCTGCGCGTCCACGCCCCGCGGATCGTCTCCACCGCCGACTCCTTCCACGCCGCCCGGGACCCGCTGGCCTCCCGGGCCCGGCTGCCCGAGACGGCCTACCGGGCGGCCCGCGAGGCCCTCGAGCGGGGCCCCGTCCTGGTCCAGGTCGCCCGCGCCGGCTACGCCCCGCACCTGGCGTGCGAGCGCTGCCGGGAGCCCGCCCGCTGCACCGCCTGCGACGGGCCTCTCGGGGTCGTGTCCCGGCGCGGGGTGCCCCGGTGCGGCTGGTGCGGCCGCTCGGCACACGCCTGGTCCTGCGCCGCCTGCGGGTCCCCCCGGATGCGCCTGGTCACCGTCGGGGCGCTGCGCACCGCCGAGGAGCTGGGGCGGGCGTTCCCGAAGGTGCCCGTCGTGGCGTCCTCGGGCGACGCGGTGCGCGCGGACGTCCCCGGCACGCCCGCTCTCGTCGTGGCCACCCCGGGCGCCGAGCCGGTCGCGGAGGGCGGCTACGCGGCCGCCCTGCTGCTGGACGGCAACCGGATGCTGATGCGCCCCGCCCTGCGCGCCGCGGAGCAGACGCTGCGCCGGTGGTTCAACGCCGCCGCGCTGGTGCGCCGCGCCCGGGACGGCGGGATCGTGGTGGTCACCGCGGAGCACGAGGCCGCCGTGGGCGCGCTCGTGCGGTGGGACCCGGCCGGGTACGCCGAGCGCGAGCTGGTGGAGCGCCAGTCCCTGGGCCTGCCCCCGGCCGTGCGCTCGGCGGCCGTGACGGGCCCGGCCGCGGCGGTCGCGGCGTTCCTGGCCGACCTCGAGCTGCCGCCCGCCGTGCGGGTCATCGGGCCCGCCCCCCTGGAGGACCACGAGCCCGGGCCTGAGGGGGAGCCGGCCCCGCACCGGGCGCTGCTGTTCTTCGGCTACGGCGTGGCCGGGGAGGTCACCCGCCGGCTGCGGGCCGCCCGGTCGAAGGCCTCCGCGCTGCGCAAGCACGCCCCGGTGCACGTGCGCTGCGACGTCACCGACCTGCTCTGAGGACCGCGCCGGCCCAGGCGCACCCGTGGTCGGCGCAGCGGCGGGTGCGCCCGGGTGTTGGCGCACGGGCCGCGGTGTGGTTGGTTGGTGTCCTGGGGCCGCGCCGCGGCCGGGAGTCGGAGGCCACCGTGGGCGAAGAGGTCAGTTCCCGCAGCTACACGCGCGAGCAGCGCCAGCGCTACCGGGAGAAGGTCCGTGCGGACCTCGACGTGTTCGAGCAGATGCTCGCCCGCGCCTCGTTCGAGTTCGACCGGCCCATGACGGGGCTGGAGATCGAGCTCAACCTCGTCGACGGGAGCTTCGACCCGCACTTCCACAACGACGAGGTGCTCGCCGCGATCGCCGACCCCGGGTACCAGACCGAGCTGGCGCGGTACAACATCGAGCTCAACGTGCCTCCCCGCCCGCTGCCCGGACGGGCCGCCCTCGAGCTCGAGGAGGACCTGCGCGCCTCGCTCAACGCCGCGGACGCCGCGGCCCGCGGGGTCGGCTCACGGATCGTGACGATCGGCATCCTGCCCACCCTGCGCCCCGAGCACTACGAGCAGGAGTGGATCAGCGACAACAACCGCTACACGGCGCTCAACGACTCCATCTTCGTGGCGCGCGGGGAGGACATCCGCCTCGAGATCGAGGGGCCCACCGGCGAGCGGGTCGACACCTGGTGCGACTCGATCGCCCCCGAGTCGGCGTGCACCAGCGTCCAGCTGCACCTGCAGGTCGCCCCCGCCCAGTTCGCGGCGCACTGGAACGCCGCCCAGGCGCTGTCCGCCCCGCAGATCGCCCTCGGCGCGAACAGCCCGTTCTTCTACGGCCGGCGGCTGCACGCCGAGACCCGGATCGCGCTGTTCACCCAGGCCACGGACACCCGCCCGGTGGAGCTGAAGAACCAGGGGGTGCGTCCCCGGGTGTTCTTCGGCGAGCGGTGGATCACCTCGATCTTCGACCTGTTCGAGGAGAACGTCCGCTGGTTCCCGGCGCTGCTGGCCGAGAGCTCCGAGGAGGACCCGGCCGCGAAGCTGCGGGCCGGGATCGCCCCGGACCTCTCGGAGCTGCGGCTGCACAACGGGACGGTCTACCGCTGGAACCGGCCGATCTACGACGTCGTGGGCGGCCGGCCGCACCTGCGGGTGGAGAACCGGGTGCTGCCCGCGGGCCCGACGATCACCGACGTGATGGCCAACGCCGCGTTCTACTACGGGGCCGCGCGCGTGCTGGCCCGGCAGGAGCGGCCGGTGTGGACCCGGATGAGCTTCCCGGCCTGCGCCGAGAACTTCACCCGCGCCGCCCGGGACGGCATCGACGCCCGGCTGTACTGGCCCGGCTACGGGGAGGTCAGCGCCGACGAGCTCGTCCTGCGCCACCTCCTCCCGCTGGCCCACCAGGGCCTCGAGGAGTGGGGGGTGGCTCCGGAGGTGCGCGAGCGCTACCTGGGGATCATCGAGGGCCGGTGCGTCTCGGGGGTCAACGGCGCGGTGTGGCAGACCCGGGCGGTCGAACACTTCGAGCGCCACGGCGCGGACCGGCCCACCGCCCTGCGCCGGATGCTGGAGGCCTACGCCGAGCACATGGACGAGAACGAGCCGGTGCACACCTGGTCGGTGCCCTAGGGGCCACGCGGGCGCCGCGGGGAGGGCCCCTGCGCCGGTGCGGGGCTCAGGTGCCGATGGGCTCCACGTCCTCGGCCCGCGCAGGGACCGGTGGCGGGACCGCATCGGCCGCGGCGGGCTGCGGGGGCGTCAGGACCGAGGCGTAGGCGTGCTCCGTGGAGTACCGCAGGAACGACAGGTGGGCCTCGTAGCGGTCCAGGACGTCGTTGATCAGCTGCTGCTGGGTCAGTCCCATCAGGTCGTAGCCCTCGCTGCCGGTCTGGGTGAACACCTCGAGCCGGTAGTAGACGTCCGTCTCCCGGGACATGCTGCGGGCCCCGATCATCGGCACCGGCGCCCGGACGGCCGCCACCTGGTAGTGGAAGTCCCGGTGGTCGGCCATGTTCACGACGAGCGCGTGCTCGTCGATGCCGGTCCCGGCGTTCGGGGTCGTGCGCAGCTCCGCCTGGTGGCCCAGGTCGCGGAACTCGTCGGCGACGTCCTGGAGCGCGGGTCGCACGACGCGCCCGACGAACTGGGCGACGGCCTTCTGCGAGGGATAGGACCGCAGGCGGGCCAGGCGCTGCCGCCACGTCTTCTCGGGGACCAGGCCGCCGTGGACCGCGTCGAAGCGCCGGCGCAGGGTCCGGCCCTCGCGCTCGGCCCGCTCCATCCGCAGCACCTTCGAGAAGGAGGCCATCACGAGGAAGGCGATGACCGTCACCGGCAGCGCGAAGATCAGCGTGGCGTGCTCCATGGTGGTGACGCCCCCGGCCACGAGCATGGCGATGGTGAGCACCGCGGTCAGCAGCGCCCAGAAGATCCGCAGCCACTTCGCCCCGTCCTGCGCCGGGTCGGGGATGGTCGAGGAGAAGTTCGACATCACCATCGCACCCGAGTTGGCGCTCGTCAGATAGAACAGCAGCCCGGACAGGGTCGCCAGCCCGATCAGGAACGCCGCGCCGGGGAACATCTCGAGCAGTGCGTACCAGCCCTGCTCCGGGCTCTCCACGGCCAGCCGGGCGAACTCGGTGTTGCCGCTGAGCACCTCGTACATGGCGGAGTTGCCGAAGACGGTCACGATGAAGAAGTCGCAGAGCACGGGTGCGGTGATGGCCGCGACGACGAACTCCCGCAGCGTCCTGCCCCGTGAGATGCGGGCGAGGAACAGTCCGACGAACGGTCCCCACGCCAGCCAGAAGGCCCAGAAGAACAGCGTCCAGCCGCCCATCCACTCCGAGCCGCCCTCCACGTAGGCGAAGGTCTGCACCGTGCGCTCGGGCAGGGTGAAGACGAAGCGGCCGATGTTCTCGACCATGGCGTTGAGCAGGAAGGCGGTCTCGCCGGTGACGAGGATGTAGAGCATCATCGCGCCCGCGCTCCAGAGGTTGAGCTCGGAGATGACCCGGATGCCCCGGTCCACCCCGGAGGTGCAGGCCGCGACCGTCATGACGACGGCCACCAGCACGAGGGCGATCTGCAGCGCCAGGCCTTCCGGTAGCCCGAAGAGCCAGGCAAAACCGACGTTCAGGAGCACGACCCCGATGCCCATCGAGGTCGCCACGCCGAACACGGTGCCCACCAGGGCAAAGACGTCGATGACGTCGCCGGTGGTCCCGCGGACGCGCCGGCCGAGCAGCGGGTACAGGGCGGCCCGGATGGAGAGCGGCATGCCCCAGCGGTAGGCGAAGTAGCCCATGGCCATGCCCAGCAGGGCGTACATCGACCACCCGGCCACGCCGTAGTGGAACATCGTCCAGACCACGGCGTCCTGGGCGGCCTCGGCGGAGCGGGGGTCGGCCGCGGGGGGAGCGACGAACTGGGTGATCGGTCCGGTCACCGAGTAGAAGAGCATGTCGATGCCCACGCCGGCGGCGAAGAGCATCGCGACCCAGGTGAAGAGCCCGTACTGCGGGCGGGAGTGGTCCGGGCCCAGCCGGACGCTGCCCTCCTTGGAGAAGGCGACCCAGAGGACGAAGAGGATCACCAGGGTCACCGTGAGGACGTAGAACCAGCCGAGATTGGTCGCGATCCAGCCGACGACGTCCCGCATGGCGCTCGCGGCGTGGTGCGGGGCGGCCATCGCCCAGACCGAGAACGCGAGGACGACCAGGGAGGACGTGACGAAGACCCGCCAGTTGACGCGGGGCTCGCGGTCCTCGGCGAGCTCGGCCGGGCCCTTGCTCAGCTCGGTGCTGGAGATCGGGGGGAGCTCCTCGTGGGGAAGGCGTGAACGGCGGCGCACGGCCGCGCCGACCCGGTCCCGCTCGACCATCGCCCTCGACGGCTCGGGCTCCGGCCGCTGGTCGTCGTCTGCTTCCGTCACTCGATCGGTCCTTTCCTCGGGTGGGGCTGTCCGGGTGGCGCGGCACGGTGCGCCGGCGACCGGGCGAGGACCTCTCGGAGACGACGCACCGGCCTGCTGCGCTCCTTGCCGCTGGTGGCCGTGCTCGTGCGGCGGCGGTGGCAGGCCCCCGGGTTCGGGGTCCGCCGGCTGCGGAGGGTGCCCGGTCCGGCGTGGTGCCGTGGCCGGCAACGGTGCGGGCCGTGGCGCCGTCGTCGTGCCGGGTCGCCGCGGGAGGTGCGCTCAGAGGCCACGGGGCGCTTCCCGTCCGCCGGGGCCGCCCGGGGTCGGTCGGGGCGGCGCGCCGGAGCACGGCGAGGGGAGCGGGCCCGGGAGGTCCTCCGGGTCGGCATGGGGCGTGCCCCCAGGATGCCCGCCGAGGTCCCCGCGCGTCCAACGATCAGAGGCGATCGACATCATCGGCAACCGCGATGGAACGACGGCGGGCCCCTGGGTCCGCGCGGCGGCCCGGAAGGGTCAGGCGGGAGCGGGGTGCTGCAGGCTGTGGTCCCAGAACCGCTGGGCGACCTGGGAGATCCGGCCCCGGCGGTGGACCAGGACCGTGCTCCACTCCAGGCGGGGACCGGTGTAGTCCACGATCCGCACGTCCGATCGGCCGGTCACGACGAAGCGGGGAACCATGGCGATGCCGCTGCCGGAGGCCACGAAGTCCGGCACGGCCGTCAGGTCCGAGAGCTCCACCGCCCGCCGGCGGACCAGTCCCGCGGCGGAGAAGGCGCTGTCGACGATGTGCCGCACGGCCTGGCCCGCCGCCGTGTCGATCCAGGGGTGCTCGCTCAGCTCGGCCAGGGTGGGCGGGGAGGCGGCGTCCGCGGCCAGGGGGTGCCCGGAGGGCGTGATGAGCACGAGCGCGCCCGAGGCCAGCGGGGCGGTCACCAGGTCGTGCACCACGGCACGGGCGGGCAGGGACACCACGGCGAGGTCCAGCTCGTGGGCCCGCAGCCGCGTCAGCAGCCCCTCGGAGCCGGCCGGATCGGTTCTCAGCGAGACCTGCACGTGCGGGTGCTCGGCGGAGAACCCGGCCAGCATCCCCGGCAGGTCCAGATGGCTGATGGGGTTGATCGTGCCGATCCGCAAGGAGCCGCGCCGGCCGCCGTCGGCCTCGAGCACGTGCTGGCGCAGGTCCTGTCCGAGGTGCAGCCAGGCCGGCGCCTCCTCGGCGAGCACCAGCCCGGCCGTGGTCAGCCGGGCGGTGCGGCGGGACCGGTCGAACAGCCGGACGCCGAGATCCTGCTCCAGGGCCCGGACCCTGGTGCTGACGCTCGACTGCACCGTGCCCAGTTCGTCGGCCGCACCGGCGAAGGTGCCGGTCCCCACCACCGCGAGGAAGGCCTCCAGCTGTCTCGTCTCCACCGGTCCAGCGTAGCCGCGGGACGGAGGACCCGCGGGGGCTCGTGGACTCCGTTAGGACGGTCCGGTCAGGGGGAGCGGTGCCGGGAGCGGGACTCGTGGACGCCGCGGGCGACCGCCAGCAGCTCGCGCGCGGAGTCATCCCACGAGTAGGCCCGGGCCCGCTCGAGCCCGGCCAGCACCCGGGCGCGGGCCCGGGCAGGGTCCTCGAGGGCGCGCACGGCGGCGGCGAACCCGGCGTCGTCGTCGGGCGCGGCGTAGCCGGCGGCGCCCCCGGCGACCTCCCGGAAGATCGGCAGGTCGCTGCACACGACGGGCGTGCCCGCAGCGAGCGCCTCCACGAGCGGCAGCCCGTAGCCCTCGGCCCGGGACGCGTGCACCAGGGCGGCCGCTTCGGCGAGCAGGGCGGCGTACTCGGTCTCGTCCACCCCGTCGTGGAAGACGACCCGCGCCCCGTCCGGGACGAGGGCCTCCAGCTGGGCGCGGCGGGCCGGGGAGATCCGGGAGAGCAGGTGCAGCTCGTGGTCCGGGAGCCGCCCGGCCGCGCGCAGCAGGGTCTCCACGTTCTTGTACGGCAGGAAGGAGCCCATGTAGAGCAGCTTCCGGCCGCGCCGGGGCAGCCGTGCCAGGGCCTGCCCGGTGGGGAGCACGGACCCGGGCTGGGGGGCGTTGGGCACCACGTGCACGGGGCGGCGGGTAAGCCGGTGGGCGGCGATCAGCTCGCGGGTGGTGTCCGAGACGGTCACCACGGCGTCGGCGCGGTCCAGCAGGACCCGCTGGGGCCACCAGGCCCGGTGGTAGAGCCGCCAGCCCGCGCGCACGGCGGCGGGCAGGTCCCCGGGCGGCTGGGGGTGGTCGTAGTAGATGAGGTCGTGCAGGGTGAGGATCAGCCCGTGCCGGCGGCCCGCGGAGCCCATGGTCTGCATGGGGGAGAACACGACGTCGGGCGCGTACCGGTTGAGCACCAGCGCCGTGGCGGCCTCGGCGGCCGACACGGGGGAGGGCCCGGTGACGTGGGGGAGCCCCGGCAGCAGGGCGAGCTGGCGGGGGTCGCTGACGAGCAGGGCCACGTCCAGCCCTGGGGTCGCGCCGGCGAGACCGGCCACGGCCTCGGCCAGGCTCGCCCCGTAGCGGCTGATCCCGTCGTGGCGGTCGAGACGGGTGTAGCGGGCGTCCAGGAGCAGTCTCACCGGCGGCGTCCTGCCTGCTGGTCCCGGCGGGCCCGGTGCCCGCGGCGCACGATGCGCTGCAGACCGGTGAACGGGGCGGTGTCGGGGGCGGGGGCGTCGGCGGGGGGCGCCTGCGCGTGCAGCGCGGGCGGCCCGCCGTCCGGTCCGGGGGGCGGGCCGGGGACCGGCTCGGGGGCGGGGGAGGAGAGGAAGTCGTGGACGAGCTCGGCGGTGCGCCCGGGGGCCTCGTAGTGGATGAGGTGGCCCACGCCGTCGAGGACCTCGAGGCGGTGCCGGGGGATCCAGGAGGCCATGGTCCGCTGCGCGGCGAGCGAGCCCAGCTCGTCCTGGGCGCCCACGACCAGCAGGGTCGGCATGCTCAGCTGCATCGCGACCTCCG
This sequence comes from Kocuria rosea, assembly GCF_006094695.1. Lineage (NCBI taxonomy): Bacteria > Bacillati > Actinomycetota > Actinomycetes > Micrococcales > Micrococcaceae > Kocuria > Kocuria rosea. The sequence goes on from NZ_CP035103.1 coordinate 2,040,984, forward strand.
CGACGGTGTGCGAGACGGAGGCCTCGTAGGCCTCCAGCAGCACGTCCCGGTCCGCGAAGGACGAGAAGTAGGCGCGGTGCTGGTGGCGCACGTAGCCGCGCACCCGGGGGTCCTGCGACTTGGTCATCACCCCGCTCATCGCGTCCGTGACGAGCCAGCTGGAGAGCAGCCGCCGGCCCAGCCGCCGGGGCAGAGCCCGGCCCAGCCGGTAGTAGCCCACCGTCAGGCGGCTCAGCAGCGCCTGCTCGCCCTCCAGCGCGGGTTCGCAGATCGGGTTGACGAGCACCAGCCGCTCGACCATCGCCGGGTGCGCGGCGGAGAAGTGCGCGGCGACCACCGAGCCGAAGGAGTGGCCCAGCACGGCGACCCCGTGCGGGGCGCCGTCGTGCACCGCGCCGTCGGTGAGGGTCTCCACGAAGCCGCGCAGGAACTCCGCGTACCCGGCGATGTCGTGGGGCCGGTCGGGGAAGGGCTCGGAGCGGCCGAAGCCGGGCAGATCGGGGACGACCACGTGGTAGCGCTCGCGGAGCCGGTCGGCGACCAGCTGCAGGCCGTGGTGGTCGCCGCGGAAGCCGTGGACCAGCACGAGCAGCGGCTTGGGGGCCCGGTCGACGTCGTAGAACCAGTAGCGCACCTTGTGCCCGTCCAGGACCATGCTGCGCCGCTCGGCCCAGGGGTTCTGCACCGCGCTGCCCGGAACGTCGGCGTCGCGGCCCGTGCCGGTGGGCCCGCCGCCGTCCGCCGCGCCGTGCCGTGCGCCGGCCGCTGCCGCCATGGTTCCTCCCTGCGGGCCCGGCAGGCGCCCGGTGCGTCCCGGCCCGCTGTCGATGCTAGCCCCTGCGGGCCGGGGGGCCGGGCGGCGCTGGGCTAGGATGGGACGGATTCCACCACCGTCGGCGCACCGCCGGGCATCCGTGATGCCCGGGTGCCGCACACGCGACCGCGCGCCGCCCGTTCCGGGGCCGGCGGCGGTCCACGACCGCGAAGGCGAGGACCGTGACCGAACAGCAGCACACGACCGAGACCACCGGGTACGACTTCCGTGCCATCGAGGCGGCGTGGCCGTCGTTCTGGGCGGAGCAGCAGGTCTACGCGCCCGTCGACGACGGCTCGCGGGAGCGCCGCTACGTCCTGGACATGTTCCCCTACCCCTCGGGCGACCTGCACATGGGGCACGCGGAGGCCTTCGCGATGGGGGACGTGGTGGCCCGGTACTGGCGCCAGCGCGGCTACGACGTGCTGCACCCGATCGGCTGGGACTCCTTCGGGCTGCCGGCGGAGAACGCGGCGATCAAGCGCGACGCCCACCCGGCGCAGTGGACCTACGCCAACATCGAGACGCAGAAGGCCTCCTTCCAGCGCTACGCGATCAGCGCGGACTGGTCCCGGGAGATCCACACCTCCGACCCCGAGTACTACCGGTGGACGCAGTGGCTGTTCCTGCAGTTCCACCGCAAGGGCCTGGCGTACCGGAAGAACTCGCCGGTCAACTGGTGCCCCAAGGACCAGACGGTGCTGGCCAACGAGCAGGTCGTCAACGGGGCGTGCGAGCGCTGCCACACCCCGGTGACGAAGAAGGCCCTGAACCAGTGGTACTTCAAGATCACCGACTACGCCGACCGGCTGCTCGACGACATGGCCGCGCTCGAGGGCCACTGGCCCGAGCGGGTGCTGGCCATGCAGCGCAACTGGATCGGGCGCTCCGAGGGAGCCCACGTGCGCTTCGCCATCGAGGGCGCCGGCGAGGGCGGCACGGACCGCGAGGTCACCGTGTTCACGACCCGCCCCGACACGCTCTACGGCGCCACGTTCTTCGTGGTCGCCGCGGACGCCGAGCTGGCCGGGCAGATCGTCGCCCCGGAGCACGCGGCGGAGCTGGCCGCCTACCGGGAGCAGGTCAAGGCGCTGTCCGACATCGAGCGCCAGGCCACCGACCGGCAGAAGACCGGGGTGTTCCTGGGCCGCCACGCCGTCAACCCGCTCAACGGCGAGAAGCTGCCCGTGTGGGCCGCGGACTACGTGCTGGCCGACTACGGCACGGGCGCGATCATGGCCGTGCCCGCCCACGACCAGCGCGACCTCGACTTCGCCCGCACCTTCGACCTGCCCGTGCGCGCGGTGCTCGACACCGGCGAGGAGGACCCCGCCGTCACCGGGACCGCCACCACGGGCGAGGGCACCCTGATCAACTCGGGCGAGCTCTCCGGGCTGGAGAAGACCGAGGCCATCGAGCGCGCCATCGGCCTGGTCGAGGCCGCCGTGACGGGCAACCGCCAGGTCAACTTCCGGCTGCGCGACTGGCTGCTGTCCCGCCAGCGCTTCTGGGGGGCGCCCATCCCGATCGTGCACTGCGGGGCCTGCGGCGAGGTGCCGGTGCCCGAGGAGCAGCTGCCGGTGCGGCTGCCCGACGACCTGCGCGGCGAGCAGCTCGCGCCCAAGGGCCGGTCCCCTCTCGCGGCGGCCGAGTCCTGGGTGCACGTGAACTGCCCCTCCTGCGACGGCCCCGCCCTGCGCGACACCGACACCATGGACACGTTCGTGGACTCCTCCTGGTACTACCTGCGCTTCGCCTCCCCGAACGACGAGACCGCGGCGTTCGACCTCGAGCAGACCCGCAAGTGGCTGCCCGTGGACCAGTACGTGGGCGGCGTGGAGCACGCGATCCTGCACCTGCTCTACTCCCGGTTCTTCACCAAGGTGCTCTTCGACCTGGGGCTCGTGGACTTCACCGAGCCGTTCAAGGCGCTGCTGAACCAGGGCCAGGTGCTCAACGGGGGCCGGGCGATGTCCAAGTCCCTGGGCAACGGCGTGGACCTGGGCGAGCAGCTCGACCGGTTCGGCGTGGACGCCGTGCGCCTGACCATGGTCTTCGCCTCCCCGCCGGAGGACGACGTGGACTGGGCCGACGTCTCCCCGCAGGGCTCCCAGAAGTTCCTGGCCCGGGCCTGGCGCCTGGCCCAGGACGTGACCGGCGACCCCGGGGCCGACCCGGCCGACGGGGACCTGACCGTGCGCCGGGCCACCCACCGGGCCGTCGACGACGCCGCCCAGCTGCTCGACGCCGCGAAGTTCAACGTGGTGATCGCCAAGACCATGGAGCTGGTGAACGTGGTCCGCAAGGCCATCGACTCCGGCTGCGGGCCCGCCGACCCCGCCGTGCGCGAGGCCGTCGAGGCGGTCGCGGTCCTGCTGTCGCTGGTCGCCCCGTACACGGCCGAGGACATGTGGCACGCGCTGGGCCACGAGGGCTCCGTCGTCGTCGCCGGCTGGCCCGCGGTCGACCCGGAGCTGCTGGTGGACGACACCGTCACCGCCGTGGTGCAGATCAAGGGCAAGGTCCGGGACCGGCTCGAGGTGCCCGCCGACATCGGCGAGGACGCCCTGCGCGAGCTCGCCCTGGGCTCGGAGACGATCCGCCGCCAGCTGGGTGACGCCGAGATCCGCAAGGTGATCGTGCGCGCGCCCAAGCTCGTCAACATCGTGGCCTGAGCCGCCGCTCCCGCACGGGAGCACGACGACGACGCCCCGCCGCCCCCGGCCCCCGGCCCGAGCCCCCGCCCCGCACCTGGGAGCCGGTGCCCGGACCGGGGGCCGGGCCGGTGTTCGGGCCGGTGTCCGGGCTCCACAGGCCTCCTCCGGCCCGCGCGCGTCCCCAGCGGGGCCCCGTCCGGCGCGCGGGAGCGGCCGACCGGGGTGGGCTGGGGCCATGACCGGTACCGTGCCGCGCGCCCGACGGCGAGCGAACCCCACCCCGCCCGCGCCCGTCGTCCCGCCAGCGCCTTCCGCGCCCGGCGCGACGGCTGCCGGGACCGGGCCCGGCAGTGCTCCCACGCCCGGTGCCCCGCCGCCCGCCGAACGGCTGGCGTCGCTGCTGGCCGAGGCCCGGGGCGAGGCCACCGGTTCCGGCCGGGCGCCGTCGCCCCGGGACGGGGCACCGGTGGCCGCTCCCGCCCACCGCCGGCCGGTCGCCGCCCGGACCCGGGTTCCGGCCTCGCTGCTGCTGATCGTCCTGGCCGCGCTCGCATGGCTGAGCTGGACGGTGCTGGGGCCCGGGAGGGACGGCGGGGAGGTCCCGGAGACCGCCGGGCGGCCCGTCCTCGCCGAGGCGGAGCTGGGCGGCGAGCCCGGGCAGGACCTCGGGCAGGACGGCGGGGGCGACACCGGGCGAGGGGCCGGGGACGGAGCCGTGGCCGGTGCGGGCACGGCGACCGGACCCGGGACGGGCCCGCCGGGGTCCGCCGCGGCCCAGCCGCCTGCGGCGGGGTCGACGCTGCACGTGCACGTGACCGGGGAGGTGGCCCGCCCCGGCGTCGTGTCCCTCGAGGCCGGGGCCCGGGTCGTCGACGCGGTCGAGGCCGCCGGAGGCCTCACCGATGCCGCCGTGACGGAGTCCGTGAACCTGGCCGCCCCCGTCACGGACGGCCAGCAGGTGCTCGTCCCGGACACCGAGACCGCACCCCCTGCTCCCGGCGGTCCGGCGCCCGGAGCCGCAGCGGCGCCGGGAGCGGCGGCGCCGCCCGGGGTCCCGGGAGCACCGCCCGGGACCGGGGCACCGGAGGGCGCCGCCCCGGGCGGGACGCTGAACCTCAACACGGCCACCGCGGCCGAGCTCGAGACCCTCCCGCGGGTCGGGCCCGTGCTGGCCGGACGGATCGTGGAGTTCCGGCAGCAACACGGCGGATTCGCCGCCGTCGCCGACCTCGACGCCGTGCCGGGGATCGGCCCCGCCCTGATGGAGTCGCTCGGCCCGCTGGTGAGCGTGTGAGGCGCCCCGCCGAGTGGTGGGCCGGGGCCCTGGAGCACCAGGAGCACCGCGACGCCCGCGCGCCGGGCCGCACCTGGGACCTGCGGCTCGTCCCCGCCGCGCTGGGCGCGTGGCTCACCGGTCTGCTCGCCGCGCACCTGCCCCCGGCACGGGTCGCGGCCGCCGGGGCCCTCTACCTGGCGGCGCTGGTGCTCGGCGCCGCCCTGGTCCTCGTCGTGGCCCGCACCCTCCGGCGGGAGGAGCCCCCGCCCGGGCGGCCCCGCGCCCCCGGGCTGTGGCGGGCCCTGCCGTGGTCGGCCGTGGCCCTGAGCGCCCTCGCCGTCACGGCCGTGCTGCTGAGCACCACGGCCGCCCAGCGCGAGACCGCCCACGGCCCGCTCGGGGCGGCACTCGCCGGGGCCGGGACCGTGGCCGTCACGGCGGAGGTGGTCGAGCCGCCCCGGCGGTGGACGGCGCCCGCCCCCGGGACCGGCCACGAGGACGAGGACCGCACCGGCGTGGTCCTCGGGCTGCGCCTCGAACAGGTCACCCACGAGGGCCGCGGCGGACCCGCCGACGTCGACGTCACGGTCTTCGCGGACGGGCCCGCCTGGGCCGGGCTGGTCCCGGGGCAGCGGATCACCGCCGTGCTCGCCGCCGGGCCCCCGTCCCCCGGACCCCCGGTGCTGCGCGCCGCCGCCCCGCCGGCGGACCTCCCGGCACGGGAGCCCGGCCGGCGGGAGCAGGTCCGGGAGCGCTTCGTGGCCGGCACCGCAGGACTGGGCCCCGACGCCGCGGGGCTGCTGCCCGGGATGACCTTCGGCGAGCGCTCCGGGATTGGCCCGGAGCTCGACCAGGCCATGCGGGACACCGGACTGACCCACCTGACGGCCGTCTCCGGCGCCAACTGCGCCCTCGTCACGGCCCTGGCCGGGCACGCCGCGCTGTCCCTCGGCGCGGGGCGGCGCACCTGCCTGGCCGCCGGCCTCGGCGCCCTGGCGGCGTTCGTGATCCTCGTCGGTCCCGACCCGTCCGTGCTGCGCGCCGCCGTGATGGGCGGACTCGCCGCCCTCAGCCTCCTCACGGGGCGCACCGCCGTCTCCCTGGCCACCCTCTCGGGCGCCGTGATCGCCCTCGTCGTCGTCCGGCCGGCGCTCGCCGCCGAGTACGGCTTCGTCCTCTCGGTGCTGGCCACCGCGGGGATCGTGGTGAGCGGGCGGCCCCTGACCCGGTGGCTGGGCACCCGGGTCCCGGAGGTGCTCGCCGTGGCGGTCGCGATCCCCGCGGCCGCCCAGCTGTGGTGCGCCCCGGTGCTCGTGCTCCTCCAGCCCGCCGTGCCCGTGTACTCGCTGCCGGCCAACGTCCTCGCCGCCCCGCTGGTGCCGGTGGTGACCGTCTGCGGCCTCGCGGGACTGCTGCTGCTGAACCTGCCCGACGGGGCGGGCGCCGCGGCGGCCGTGCTGCCCCTGGGCGTCGGCGCACTGGGGGCGCGTGTCGTCGCCGGCACCGCCAGGGTGCTGGCCGGGGCCCCCGGGGCACTGGCCCCGTGGCCCCAGGGCCTGCCGGGCGTGCTGCTGATGACCCTGGCGAGCGCGGCGCTCCTGCTCGCCGTGCACGCCCTCGACGTGCGCCGCCGGCGCCCCCGGTCGACGTCCGGGACCGTGCACGAGGGCCCCGCGCCGGTCCCCGTCCCGGAGGGGCACTGGCGGGAGCGGTCCCGCCGGCGCCGGCGGCGGCGGATCGCGGCCGCCGCGGCCGTGCTGCTCGTCCTCGCGGCGCTGGCCCTGCGCGCCGCCGTGGACGCCCGACGTCCGCCGCCGGCTTGGGAGGCCGTGCTGTGCGACGTGGGCCAGGGGGACGCCGTCCTCCTGCGCACCGCGCCGGGCCGTGCCGTCCTCGTGGACACCGGTCCTGACCCGCAGGCCCTGGCACGGTGCCTGCGGCGCAGCGGGGTGGAGCACCTGGACCTCGTGGTCCTCAGCCACGCCCACGCCGACCACACCGGAGGCCTGCCCGCCCTCGCCCGGCACGGGCGGATCGGCGAGGTCTGGTACGCCACGGCGGCCGCGGCACCGCCGGACGGGCTGACCGACGCGCTGCCCGGCACCCCGGCCCGCCGGCCGGCCCCGGGGGATACCCGGACGCTGGGCGGACTGCGCCTGACCGTCCTCGCCCCGGCACCGACCGCGCCGGGGCGCTGGAGCGACCCGTCCTCCGCCGACGAGAACAACGCCTCCCTCGTGCTGCGCGCCGAGCTCACCGGCGAGGACGGCGGGTCCACCTCCTGGCTGCTCACCGGGGACCTCGAGGAGGAGGGCGCACGCGCCCTCCTGCGCACCGCCGGGCCGCTCGTCGACGTCGACGTGCTCAAGGTCTCCCACCACGGCGCCCGCAACGGCGGCACCGCCGTCATCGACGCGGCCGGACCCCGGCTGGCCGTCGTCTCCGCCGGCCGGGACAACGACTACGGCCACCCCCACCCCCGGATCCTCGACCACCTGCGCACCCGGGGGATCCCCCTCGTGCGCACGGACGAGCACGGCAGCGCCTATATCCTGCGCGAGGGGGGCCGAATCCGTGCCGTCCCCGCCGAGCCTTAGTCCGCCGGCCCCCGGACCACCGTCCCGGGCCCCGGCGGGTCCTCGCCCCCCGCCCCCCGGTCCGGGGGACCCGGCCCGCGCTCCTCCCGCCGGCGCAGCTGCTCGGTCAGCTCCGCCACCTGCGCCCGCAGCGCCGCGACCTCCGCGGCCGGGTCACGGCCCCCGCGGGCGGCCACCGCCTCCACCAGCCAGGAGGCCAGAAGGGCCGTGACCAGGCCCAGCACCCCCACACCGCCCAGCATCAGGACCACCGCCACACCCCGGCCCAGCACGGTGACCGGGTACAGGTCCCCGTAGCCCACCGTGCTCATGGTCGTGACCGTCCACCAGGCGGCGTCCCCGAAGCTCGTGATGCCCGCCCCGGGAGCGCCCCGCTCGGCGTCCAGCACGGCCAGCGAGCCGACCACGCCCAGCAGCAGCGCCCCGCCGGCCAGGTGCACGGCCACCCGCCCCCGCAGGTCCGCCGAGGCCCGCCGGTTGACGACGAGCACCAGGGCGACCAGCCGCACCAGCTCCAGCTGCCGGAGCACCGGGAAGACCAGCACCAGCAGGTCCAGCAGATGGCGGGAGACGAACTCCCGCCGGTCCCCGGCCCGCACCAGGCGCACCACGTAGTCCCCGACGAACAGCGCCACACCGCGCCCAGCACCACCCGGCACACCAGCACGAGCCGCGGCTCCAGCCCCGGATCCAGGATGGGCCACGCCCACGCCACCAGGAACACGACGGCGGCCCCCGTCAGCACCCGCCCGGCCACCCGTTCCCCGCGACCCCTCCGCATGCCACGATCATGACCCCACCACCCGGGACCACGCCACCACATGTCGCCCGGACGTGGGAAGCTGGAGACCACCCCACCCAGCAGGCGGCCCCGTCCGGCCGCCACCACAGGAGGACGCGGCCATGACCCCACCGAGGCGCCCCGCACCCACCGCCGGACCCACCTGGCGCGACGTCGAGCCCACCCCGCTCATCCTGCTCACCGGCCCCGAGGACTACCTCGCCGCCCGCGCCCGCGACCGCGTCCGCACCGCCCTCAAGGACCGGCGCGGCCCCGTCGAGCTCTCCACCGTCGACGCCGCCGCCTACGCCCCCGGACAGCTCGCCGCGCTCGCCAGCCCCTCCCTGTTCGACGACGCGAAGCTCATCCACGTCAGCAACCTCGCCGCCATGAACGACGACTGCCTCACCGACGGCCTCGCCTACGTCCAGGCCCCCGACCCGGACGTCGTCGTGCTCTGGGAGCACAGCGGCGGCAACCGCGGCAAGAAGCTCCTCGACGCCCTCAAGGCCGCCGGCGCCGCCGTCGTGGAGTGCAAGCCCCTCAAGAACGACCGCGACAAGACCGACTTCATCGTCACCGAGTTCCGCACCCACCGGCGCCGCATCGACCCCGACGCCGCCCGCGCGCTCGCCGCCGCCGTGGGCAGCAGCACGGCCGAGCTGGCCGCCGCGTGCGCCCAGTTGCTGTCCGACGGGCCCGAGAGCATCAGCTTCGACGACGTGGAGAAGTACTACGGCGGGCGCGTGGAGGCCACCGCGTTCAAGGTCGCGGACGCCGCGCTGGCCGGACGCGCCGAGAGCGCCCTCAAGCTGTGGCGCCAGGCCCTCGACACCGGGGTGGACCCCGTCCCGATGGTCGGGGCGCTGGCCGCGAAGCTGCGCACGATCGCCCAGGTGCACGGGACCCGCGGCGGCGCGGGTCAGCTCGCCCAGCGGATCGGGGCGGCCCCGTGGATGGTGGAGCGGGCGCAGGAGGAGTCCCGGCGCTTCTCCGAGGAGGACCTCGTGCGGGCGCTGCGGGCGCTGGCCGAGGCCGACGCCCAGGTCAAGGGCGAGGGGCGGGACCCCGCCTACGCGGTGGAGCGGGCGATCACCACCATCGCCCTGTCCGGCCGCCGCTGAGCGGCGGTCCCCGGGCCGGACGGGCCCGGGGACGACGGAGGCCCCGTCCCTGAGCGGGACGGGGCCTCCGTGCGGCCCGCCGGAGCGGCGGGCGCGGTTCGCGGGGAACCGGGATCAGATCTTGGCGACCAGCTTGGCCAGGCCGGACTTCTTGTTGGCCGCGTTGTTCTTGTGCAGGACGCCCTTGCTGACGGCCTTGTCGAGCTTGCGGGAGACGACGCGCAGGGCGTCCTGGGCGGTCTCCTTGTCGGAGGCGCCGACGGCCTCGTCGACGCGGCGGACCAGCGTCTTCAGCTCGGACTTGTACGCGTTGTTGCGCAGGCGCGACTTCTCGTTGGTGAGGTTGCGCTTCTTCTGGGACTTGATGTTGGCCACGTATAACTCCTTGGCGATGGGTGCGGAATTCGGTCAGTGAGGGCAAACAGGACAGCCATGTGACTGAGTGGGAGTGGGGACGCCCGTGTGGCGACCGTCCTGCAGTGCCCGACGACCAGCGCGGACACACAGCAGAAAAGTCTAGCAGACCGCGCCCCGCCGCCGGGCGGCGCCGACACGGGCGGTCCTGAGCCGCCGGCTCAGCCGCGCAGGCGGTGGAGCCGCCCGGCCACCCGGTCGAAGAGGGGCTCGGGCAGGACCGCGCCCTCGCGCCGGACGTCGGCGGGCAGCACCTGGACCACGCGGTCGAGCTTGACCTCGGACGGCCGGCCCCGCGGGTCCCACGGCCCCGTCCCGACGTCCACGTAGTCCGGGTCCTGCTCCAGCCCATTGCTGCGGTCCCGGGAGGTGAGCATCAGGCACAGCAGGTGGTCCCCGGCCCGGTCCACGACCAGCACGGGCCGGTCCTTGCCGCGGCGGTGGTCCTCCTCGAAGGGCACCCAGGTCCACACGATCTCGCCGGGATCGGCCTCGCCGTCGGACAGCGGCCGGTAGACGGGCCGCACCGGACCCGTCCAGTCCCCGGGGTAGGGGCGCGAGAGCCCCGCGGGGAGGCCGTCGCCGGCCCGGGACGGCACGGTGGGCCGGGGCCGCGCGGACGGCGAGGCGGTGCGCCGGCCCGGCCGGGAGGGCTCCGGGCGGCGCCGCCCGGAGCGCTGGTAGGCGTCCACGGCGCGGGCGGCGAGCCGGGTCAGGGTGCCGAGGTTGAGCTTCATGCGACCACTCTAGCCAGGGACCCTCCGGCGCGGCCGGGGCCCCCGCGGGCCGAAATGGCTCTCCATGACCGAACGTGGGAAACTGGACAGTTGAATCCCCGGCGCGGTCCACCCGCCGGTAGCCCCAGGACCTGCCGGAAGCGACGTTCTCCCGGAGAAAGGACCGCCCGTGTCACCGCTGGCCGTCAATGCCCCGGTTCCCGCCTCGACCGACCCGTCGATCCTCCGAAACTTCTGCATCATCGCCCACATCGACCACGGGAAGTCCACGCTCGCGGACCGGATGCTGCAGGCCACCGGCGTGGTCACCACGCGGGAGATGAAGGCCCAGTACCTGGACCGGATGGACATCGAGCGCGAGCGCGGGATCACCATCAAGTCCCAGGCGGTGCGGATGCCCTGGAACGTGGGGGGCACGGACTACGCGCTGAACATGATCGACACCCCGGGCCACGTGGACTTCACCTACGAGGTCTCCCGGTCCCTGGCCGCCTGCGAGGGCGCGCTGCTGCTGGTGGACGCCGCGCAGGGCATCGAGGCGCAGACCCTGGCGAACCTGTACCTGGCCATGGAGAACGACCTCACGATCATCCCGGTGCTGAACAAGATCGACCTGCCCGCGGCCCAGCCGGAGAAGTACGCCCAGGAGCTCGGCAACCTCATCGGCGTGGACCCCGAGGACGTGCTGCGGGTCTCCGGGAAGACCGGTGAGGGCGTCGAGGCGCTGCTCGACCGGATCGTGGAGCTGGTCCCCGCCCCGCAGGGGGACGCGGACGCGCCCTCGCGGGCCATGATCTTCGACTCCGTCTACGACACCTACCGCGGCGTGGTCACCTACATCCGCGTGGTCGACGGCAAGCTGACCCCGCGGGAGCGGATCCGGATGATGTCCACCGGCGCGCAGCACGAGCTGCTGGAGATCGGGGTCATCTCGCCCGAGCCGAAGCCCACGGAGGGGCTCGGCGTGGGCGAGGTGGGCTACCTCATCACCGGGGTCAAGGACGTGCGCCAGTCCCGGGTGGGGGACACCGTGACCAACCACCAGCGGCCGGCGGCCGAGAACCTGGGCGGCTACGAGGACCCCAAGCCGATGGTTTTCTCGGGGCTGTTCCCCATCGACGGCTCCGACTACCCGGTCCTGCGCGACGCCCTGGACAAGCTCCAGCTCAACGACGCCGCCCTGGTCTACGAGCCCGAGAACTCCGCGGCCCTGGGCTTCGGCTTCCGGTGCGGGTTCCTGGGCCTGCTCCACCTCGAGATCGTCCGGGAGCGCCTCGAGCGCGAGTTCAACCTGGACCTGATCTCCACGGCGCCCTCCGTGAGCTACAACGTCACCCTCGAGGACCGCTCCGAGCGCGCCGTCACGAACCCCTCCGAGTTCCCCGAGGGCAAGATCGCCGAGATCCGCGAGCCCATGGTGGCCGCGACGGTGCTGGCCCCGTCCGAGTTCATCGGCGCGATCATGGAGCTGTGCCAGTCCAAGCGCGGTCAGCTCAAGGGCATGGACTACCTCTCCGAGGACCGGGTGGAGCTGCGCTACCGGCTGCCCCTGGCCGAGATCGTCTTCGACTTCTTCGACCAGCTCAAGTCCCGCACCAAGGGCTACGCGTCCCTGGACTGGAAGGCCGAGGGCGAGGAGGCCGCGGACCTCGTGAAGGTCGACATCCTCCTGCAGGGCGAGCCGGTGGACGCCTTCAGCGCGATCACCCACCGGGACAAGGCGTACGCCTACGGGGTGATGATGACCGGCAAGCTGCGCGAGCTCATCCCGCGGCAGCAGTTCGAGGTGCCCATCCAGGCGGCCATCGGCTCCCGGGTGATCGCCCGCGAGAACATCCGGGCGATCCGCAAGGACGTGCTCTCCAAGTGCTACGGCGGCGACATCTCGCGCAAGCGCAAGCTGCTCGAGAAGCAGAAGGAGGGCAAGAAGCGGATGAAGATGGTCGGCCGGGTGGAGGTCCCCCAGGAGGCGTTCGTCGCGGCGCTGTCCTCCGACGAGTCCGGGGCGAAGGACAAGAAGAAGTAGTGGCCCCCGCCCAGCCGGAGGGCCTGCCGGGCCCGCTCGACGGACTGCTGCCGCCCTCCGCCGCGGTGGGCTCCGCCGACCGCACGCTCAGCCTCTACGTGCACGTGCCGTTCTGCGCGGTCCGGTGCGGCTACTGCGACTTCAACACCTACACGGCCGTGGAGCTCGGGGCGGGGGTGTCCCAGGACGCCTACGCCGGGGACGCCGCGGCGGAGGTCCGCTGGGCGCGCCGGGTGCTGGAGGACTCCGGGGTGGCCCCCCGCCCGCTGCACAGCGTGTTCTTCGGCGGCGGCACCCCCACGCTGCTGCCCGCCGAGGACCTCGCCGCGGTCCTGGCGCAGGCCGCGGAGAGCTTCGGGCTCGCGGCGGGCGCGGAGGTGACCACCGAGGCCAACCCGGACTCCGTGACGCCGGAGTCCCTCGCGGTGCTCGCGGCGGCGGGGGTGACCCGGGTGTCCTTCGGGATGCAGTCGGCCGTCCCGCACGTGCTCGCCGTCCTGGACCGCACGCACGACCCGGACAACGTGCCGCGGGCCGTGCGGTGGGCGCGCGAGGCCGGCCTGGGCGTCAGCGTGGACCTCATCTACGGCACCCCGGGGGAGTCCCTGGCCGACTGGGAGCACTCGGTGCGCACGGCGGTGGGCTACGAGCCCGACCACGTCTCCGCGTACTCGCTGATCATCGAGCACGGCACGAAGCTCGCGGCGCGGATGCGGCGCGGGGAGGTCCCGCCGATCGACGAGGACGACCAGGCCGACAAGTACGAGCTCGCGGACCGGGTCCTCGCCGAGGCCGGCTTCGAGTGGTACGAGGTGAGCAACTGGGCCCGGCCCGCCGAGGGCGCGGACGCCGGTGCCCACCGCAGCCGGCACAACCTCGCCTACTGGCGCAACCAGGACTGGTGGGGGATCGGGCCCGGGGCGCACTCGCACGTGGGCGGGACGCGCTGGTGGAACCTCAAGCACCCCGTGCCCTACACGAACCGGGTGCGCGCCGGGCAGTCGCCGGCGGCCGGGCGCGAGATCCTCGACGCGGACACCCGCCACCTCGAGCGGGTGATGCTGGAGGCCAGGATCCGCGACGGCCTGCCCACGACCGCCCTGGCCGGCGGCGGGCGGACCGCGGTGGCCGGGCTGATCGCCGACGGGCTGGTGGAGCCCGCGGCGGCGCTGCGCGGCTCGCTGGTGCTGACCCTGCGGGGCCGGCTCCTCGGCGACGCCGTGGTGCGGCGGCTGCTCGCCTGACGGGGGCACCCCGGCCGGGGCGCCCGCACGAGGAACGGACGCACCCGTCGGGAACGGATGCGTCCGTCAGGGACGTCCCCGGCGCGGACCGGGATCAGCCGCGCGCGGCGCGCCCCCGGGACCGCTCGCGGAGGCGCTCGACGAGCCGGTCGTAGAGCCGGGTGTTGAAGCGGTAGAGGTGCGGTTCGCCGCGGTTGACCCGGACCCCGCCGATCAGGGAGCCGACGGCGAGCAGCAGCCACGCGGCGGCGGCGGCGAGCGCGAAGAACCAGCCGATGAACGGCACCGGGGCGAGCAGGATCCCGGTGACCACCACGAGGGTCGGCAGCAGGGTGAAGTTCATGGCCTCCATCGACTCCTGCTCCGTGAACGGGCCGCGCCCGCGGAAGACGCGGTGGACGAGGAACGAGGGGAGGAAGCCGATGACGCCGCCGAAGTGCGCCAGGGTCGCCCACTGGTGGTCCTCGGTGACGGTCAGCGGCTGGGCCACGGGGGAGAGGCCCTCGAACGGGGCCCCGGCGTCGTCGCGGCTCGGTCGGGGGTCGGTCTGCACGGGCACGGATGTCCTTCGGCGGTGGGACCGCGGCGGGGCCGCGGACGGTGGGTGGGACACGACCATCCTACCGACCGGCCCGGAGGGCGGAGGATCGGCCCCGCGCACGTGTGCCTTTGTGACGATCTGCTGGGCGTTGCCCGTGCACGCGGGGCGCCGGGTCAGGCCCCGGGGGCGGTGAGGAAGTCGATGAGCTCCTCGACCCGGCCCAGCAGGGACGGCTCGAGGTCGGCGTAGCTGTCCACGCGGGACAGGATGTGCTGCCAGGCCCGGCCGAGGTCGCCGGGGGTGCGGTGCGGCCACCCGAGGGCGGCGGCGGTGCCGGTCTTCCAGTCCGTGCCCCGCGGGACCACGGGCCAGGCGTCGATGCCGAGGGTGCGCGGCCTGACCGCCTGCCAGATGTCGACGTACGGGTGGCCCAGCACCAGGACGTTGCCCGCTGCGCCGGGCAGGCGCATGGTCTCCGCGGCGATCCTCGACTCCTTGGAGCCGGCCACGAGGTGGTCGACGAGGATGCCGAGCCGCCGCCCGGGGCCCGGCCCGAACTCCCGCACGGCGGCGGGCAGGTCGTCGATGCCGTGCAGCGGCTCCACGACGATGCCCTCGACCGCCAGGTCGTGGCCCCACACCTTGGCCACCAGTTCGGCGTCGTGGTAGCCCTCGACCCACACCCGGGAGGCCTTGGCGGTGCTCGCGCGCAGCCCTTCGACGGCCACGGAGCCCGAGCGCGTGCGGGAGGGCTTGCGCGCCGCGGGGGCCCGGCGGGGCTCGACGACGACCACGGGCTCGCCCTCGAGCAGGAACCCCGGTCCCAGGGGGAACGCCTTGACCCGCCCCCTCCGGTCCTCGAGTCCCAGCACGCGCATCCCGCCGATGGTCTCCAGGGACACGACCGCGCCGACCCAGCCGGTCGCGACGTCCTCCAGGATCATCCCCGGGGCGACCGGGACCTCCGCGGAGACCGGCCGGCGGCGGGCGAGGGCGTCGTCGTCGAGGCTGCGCGGCCCCCAGCCGTGGTGGCTCATGGTCGTCCTCCCGGGTCGCGGTGCCGCGCGTCCGGCGCGGATCAGCCGGAAGCGTACCAAACCGCGGGGGCGACCGGCCGTCGGACACGGGGGCTACACTGGACGCCGTTGGCACTGTGGCCACCCGAGTGCCAGGGCATCTTCGGGGGCGTGGACGAACCGGGGAGGAGCGACGTGAACCATCCGAGACGACTGCAGATCCTGCAGGCCATCGTGGAGGACTACGTGCACTTCCGCGAGCCGGTCGGCTCCAAGGCCCTCGTGGACCGGCACCGGCTCGGCGTCTCGTCGGCCACCGTGCGCAACGACATGGCCGCGCTCGAGGAGGAGGGCCTGATCACGGCCCCCCACACGAGCTCGGGCCGGATCCCCACGGACAAGGGCTACCGCACGTTCGTCGACCAGATCGCGGCCGTCAAGCCGCTCTCGGGCCCGGAACGGCGGGCCATCCAGCGGCTGCTGGACGACGCCGCGGACATCGACGACGTCATGGAGCGCACCGTGCGGCTGCTCGCGCAGCTCACCCAGCAGGTCGCGGTCGTGCAGTACCCGCACGCCTCCGGGGTCACCGTGCGCCACGTCGAGGTCGTGGACCTCGGCGCCGGCCGGGTGCTGGTGGTGCTCATCCCGACCAACGGCCGGGTGGCGCAGCGCGTCGCCGTGCTGCGGGCGCCGCTCGAGGAGTCCCAGCTGCTCGAGCTGCGCGCCCGGGTGCTGGCCGCCGTGGTCGGGCGCTCCCTGACCGCGGTGCCGGACGCCCTCGCCGTGATGACCGCGGCCACCGCCCCGCCGCTGCAGTCGGCCGCCGCCGCCGTGGCGGAGGCCGTCGGCGCCCTCGCGGCGGGCGGGGCCGAGCACCGCATGGTCATGGCCGGCACCGCCAACCTCGCCCGCTCCACCGGGGACTTCCACCTGAGCATCGGCCCGGTCCTCGAGGCCCTCGAGGAGCAGGTGGTGATGCTCCGGCTGCTCTCCGAGATGGAGCAGGACGCCCGCGGGGTGGCCGTGCGGATCGGCACGGAGAACGCCGAGGGCCCCCTGTCCGAGGCCGCCGTCGTCGCCACCGGCTACGGGCCGCAGTCCAAGGTGGGGGTCGTGGGCCCCATGCGCATGGACTACCCGTCCACGATGGCCGCCGTGCGCGCCGTCGCCCGCTACCTCTCCCGTATCCTCGGGGGCTGAGCCCCCGCGGGCCCCGTCCCCGGGGCCCACCAGCGAAACCCACCACAGACCTCTCGACAGAACGGACCACGGTGAGCGATCACTACGAGACCCTGGGCGTGTCCCGGGACGCCAGCCAGGAAGAGATCAAGAAGGCCTACCGCAAGAAGGCCCGCCGGCTGCACCCCGACGTCAACCCCGGCCCGGAGGCCGCCGAGGACTTCAAGCGCCTCTCCCACGCCAACGACGTCCTCTCCGACCCCGAGAAGCGGCGCGTCTACGATGCGACCGGCAACGAGAACGGCACCGACACCGGCTTCGGCGGGGGCTTCCCCGGCACGGGGTTCGGCTTCGCCGACATCTTCGACACCTTCTTCCAGGGCGCCGGCGGCGCCGGCTCCGGCCGGCGCGGACCCGCGTCCCGCACCCGCCAGGGCCAGGACGCCCTGATCAACGTCCGGGTCACCCTCCGGGACGCGGTCTTCGGCACGGAGAAGAAGATCACCGTGGACACCGCCGTGGTCTGTCCCACCTGCGACGGCACCTGCTGCCAGGCGGGCACCCAGCCCGAGACCTGCGACGTCTGCCACGGATCCGGCCAGGTGCAGCGCCAGGTCCAGTCGATCCTCGGGACCGTGGTCACGGCGGCGCCGTGCGCCACCTGCCAGGGCTTCGGCACGGTCATCAAGCACCCGTGCCACGAGTGCTACGGCGAGGGCCGCGTGCGCGACCGCCGCCCGCTGACCGTCAAGATCCCCGCCGGCGTCTCGACCGGCAACCGGATCCGCCTCTCGGGTCAGGGCGAGGCCGGCACCGCAGGCGGGCCGAACGGCGACCTCTACGTCGAGCTCAAGGTCGATCCCGACCCCACGTTCGAGCGCCAGGGCGACGACCTGCACGCCCGCGTCCGGGTGCCCATGACCTCCGCGGCCCTCGGCACCACTGTGACCCTCGAGACCTTCGACGGCGAGCGCGAGGTGCCCGTCGGCCCCGGCACGCAGACCGGCCACACCGTGACCCTGCACGAGCTCGGGGCCACCCGGCTGCGCGGCGGCGGCCGGGGCGAGCTGTTCGTCCACCTCGAGGTCGAGACCCCCACGGCGCTCGACGACGAGCAGCGCGAGCTGCTCGAGCAGCTGTCCCGGCTGCGCGGCGAGGACCAGTCCACCGGCACCACCCTGAACTCCCCGGCCGGCTCCGGCGGCTTCTTCTCCCGGCTCAAGGACCGGTTCTCCGACCTGTGAGCCTGCCGGTCTTCAAGGTCGAGCCGGGCCGGCTCGCCGGTCTCGGTCCCGGGGCGGCGCTCACCGTCACCGGCCCGGAGGCCCGGCACGCCGTCACCGTGCGCCGGCTCGCGCCCGGTGAGCGGCTCGAGCTCGTCGACGGTGCGGGGACCCGGGCCACCGGGGAGCTGCGCGCGGGGGACCGGGACAGCATGGAGGTCGGCGTGGTCTCGGTGACCACCGAGCCCGCCCGCACGCCCCGGCTGGTCCTCGTCCAGGCCCTCGCGAAGGGCGACCGGGACCTGCTGGCCGTGGAGACGGCCACCGAGCTGGGCGTCGACGCCGTGGTGCCCTGGCAGGCCGACCGCTCGATCGTGCGGTGGAAGAAGGAGCGCGCCGCCAAGAGCCACGAGAAGTGGGTGCACACCGTCGCGGCGGCCGCCAAGCAGTCGCGGCGGGCCGCCTGGCCCGAGGTGCTGCCCCTGTCCGCCACCCCTGAGCTCGCCCGCCTGCTCGGGGAGCCGGGGACCCGCGGCCTCGTCCTGCACGAGGAGGCGCACGAGTCCCTCGCCGACCTGGCCGGCGCCGCCGGCACCCCCGGTGCCCCGTGGGCGGGCGCCGAGCGGATCGTCCTGGTGGTGGGCCCCGAGGGGGGCGTCGCGCCGGCGGAGCTCGAGGTCCTGGCCGGGGCGGGGGCCCTCGCGGTCCGGCTCGGCCCGGAGGTGCTGCGCAGCTCCACCGCCGGACCGGCCGCGCTGGCGGTGCTCAGCGCCGCACTCGGCCGCTGGGCGTCCGGGACCCCCTGAGCCCCGGACGTCCGGTTCAGCCGGGGACGACCTCCACGTCCTTGTCGTCGCGCACGGTCCCGCCCTCGGCGTCCCGGCCGACGACCGTCACCACGTAGGGGCCCGGCGCCAGCTCGAGCTCGGCCCGGAACCCGGCGGTCCCGTCGCCCCGCGGGACCTCGTCCGCCGTGCCGCTCGAGACGCGCTCCCCGTCCGGTCCGGCCACGGTCCACCGGCAGTCCCGCACCTCGTCCAGCGCCCGTCCCGAGAGGGTGAGGGTCCCCTCGGACCGTTCGTCCTGCCGGGGCTCGTCGAGCCAGAGCGGGGCCTCCAGCGCCTCGTCGGGGCGGAGGGGGCCGTCGAGGCGCACGGACCCGAAGACCTCCTCGTCGGGCCGGCCGTCCACGAGCACCACGACCTCGGCCGCGGAGCCCTCCGGCAGCAGACCCGCCGTGGCCGCCGTGGCGGTCACGGTGTGCGCGAGCTGCTGGAGGGCCAGCCGGACCTCGCGGTCGTCCAGGTCCGGGCGGAAGGCCTCGGACGGCAGGTCCACGGTGATGGTCCCGCCCGGGGACGTCGAGGCGCCCACCCGGTCCACCGGGGACCACAGCGTCCGGTAGTCCGGGTCCTCCGGGGTCGCCCCGGTCATCAGCGCCGCCGCCGCCGCGATGGGGTCCACGGCCGCGGCCGCCTCGGAGGCGTCCCGGAACTCGCGGAACAGCCGCTCCTCGCCGTCCGCGCGGCCCACCCAGTAGACGGGCAGCTTCGTGGTGGCCACCCGGCCGTCCGCGGTGCTCGCCGTGGTGGACGCGGCCGGCGCGGCGCCCGACGCGCTGACCGTGCCCTCGAGGGCGGGCTCCGGGCCGGTGCCGCACGCGCCGAGGACCAGGGCGCCCGCGGCGGACAGGGCGAGCACGGGGAGCCGGCCGCGGGCGGACCGGGGCCGGGAACGGGCAGTGGCCATGGGGGGACGCGCACCTCGGCTTTCCGGGATCGGGTGGGGCGGTGCCGGCACCGGGGGAGGCCGCACCCGTCCCCCTGCCGGAGGACCGGACCATTCCAGCACAGGGCCCGTGGACGCCCCCAGCCGAGGAGCCCCGGCGGGCGTGACCGATACCAAATCGCAATGTGCGGCGGGCGACCTCCGGTGCCGGAGCCGCGCGGTACCCTGGGGTGAGGACGAGTCCCGTCCGCCGTCCCTACCACGGCGACCCACGAGAGAGCGAGAGCACGGCCCGCGCGGCCGGACCCATGACTGAGACGCTGCCCGGCACCACGCACCCCCTGACGGCCCGCACCGTCATCACCTTCCCCGACCGCGAGACGATGGTCCGGTGCCTCGGCTCCGGGGACGACACCCTGCGCCAGGTGGAGACGGCGTTCCCCGGCCTCACGACCAGCCCGCGCGGTCTCGAGCTCGGCATCGAGGGCCCCAGCGGGCCCGTGCAGATCGTCGCCACCCTCTTCGACGAGCTGAAGGTCCTGGCCGGCCGCGAGACCGCGGTCACCCCGCAGGTCATCACCCAGCTGCTCGAGCTGATCGGCAGGGACCTCACCGCCCGCCCCAGCGGCGCCCTGACCCAGAACATCCTCTCCGGCCGCGGCCGCAAGATCCGTCCCAAGACGCTGCACCAGAAGACCTACGTGGATGCCATCGACGAGCACACCGTGGTCTTCGGCATCGGTCCCGCCGGCACCGGCAAGACCTACCTGGCCATGGCGAAGGCCGTCCAGGCGCTGCAGGCCAAGGAAGTCTCCCGGATCATCCTCACGCGCCCCGCCGTGGAGGCGGGGGAGCGGCTGGGCTTCCTGCCCGGGACGCTCAGCGAGAAGATCGACCCGTACCTGCGCCCGCTCTACGACGCGCTGCACGACATGATGGACCCGGACTCGATCCCCCGCCTCCTGGAGGCGGGCACCATCGAGGTCGCCCCCCTCGCCTACATGCGCGGCCGCACCCTCAACGACGCGTTCATCATCCTCGACGAGGCGCAGAACACCACGCCCGAGCAGATGAAGATGTTCCTCACCCGGCTCGGCTTCGGCTCCAAGATGGTCGTCACCGGGGACGTCACCCAGGTGGACCTGCCGGGCAGCGCGTCCTCCGGTCTGCGCCAGGTCCAGCACGTGCTCAGCGGCGTCCCGGACGTCGCGTTCACGGAGATGACCGCGGAGGACGTGGTGCGCCACGAGCTGGTGGGCCGGATCGTCAGCGCCTACGACGCCTTCGACACGACCAACCGGCACCGCAACGAACGGCGCCGGCGCAAGGACGACGCCCGTGCCGCCCGCGACGCCGCGCCGGCGGCCCCGGACGCGGACGGGGCGGAGGCCTGATGGCCGTCGAGTTCGATCTGCAGGTCGACCCGCAGGACGTCCCCGCCGGGGAGCGCGCGGCCTGGGAGGCGGTCGACGTCGAGCTGCTGGGCCGGCTCGCGGACCACGTCCTGGAGCGCCTGCACGTCCACCCCGACGCGGAGCTGTCCATCGCGGTGGTCGACGAGGACGAGATGGCCCGCCTGCACGTCGAGTGGATGGACCTGCCCGGCCCCACGGACGTGCTCTCCTTCCCCATGGACGAGATGCGCCCCGGGACCCCGGAGGAGCCCGCGGAGGGCACCCTGGGCGACATCGTCCTGTGCCCCCCGGTCGCCCGCCGGCAGGCCGAGGCCGGCGGTCACTCCGTCGCGGACGAGCTGTGCCTGCTCACCACCCACGGGATCCTGCACCTGCTGGGGCACGACCACGCCGAGCCCGAGGAGCGGCAGATCATGTTCGCCCTCCAGCGGGACCTGCTCACCGACTTCCTCGGCCGGCCCGCGCCGGTCGAGACCATGGAGTAGCGCCCCATGATGACCACTGCCGTCCTGGTCGTCGCGGCGATCGTGTTCCTGGGCACGGCGTTCGTCCTCACGGCCGCCGAGACGGGCCTCACCTACCTGCCCCGCGCGGACGCCGAGGCCATCGCCCGGGACGCCCCCGACTCCTCCGCCGCCAGGATCCTGGCCACCCCCACCGCGCACCTGCAGGCCCTGCGCTTCTGGAGCGTGTGGTTCGAGACGGCCTCCGCCGTGGCGGTGGCCCTCGCGATGTTCGACGGCCTCGACGACGTCTGGCTCGCCGGCCTCCTGGCCACCGTGGTGATGGCCGCCGTGGGCTTCGTCCTCACCGGGGTCTCCCCGCGCCAGGTCGGGCGCAGCCACGCCGCCGGCACCCTCCGGGCCACCGCCGGCCTGGTGCGCCTGCTGCGCATCGTGCTCGGGCCGGTCCCCGGGATGCTCGTGCGGCTGGGCTCCTCGGGCACCCGGGACGCGGGGAACATCGCCCCCGGCTACCTCACCGAGGAGGAGCTGCTCGAGTTCGTGGACCGGTCCACGGGCCAGGCCCTCATCGAGGACAACGAGGCGGAGCTGCTGCACTCGGTCTTCGACCTCGACGACACCAACGTCCGGGCCGTCATGGTGCCCCGCACCGACATGGTCTCCGTCGACGACGACGACACCGTGGACAACGCCCTGAACCTCTTCTTCCGCTCCGGCTACTCCCGCATCCCGGTGATCGGCGAGAGCGCCGACGACGTCCTCGGCATCCTGTACCAGAAGGACCTCGCCGAGCGGGTGCACCGGCTGGGCACCGGGCTGCGGCTCACCGGGCTCTCCGAGCTCGCCCGCGAGGTCCGCTACGTGCCCGAGTCGAAGAAGGTCAACGAGCTGCTGCGCGAGATGCAGCTCGAGTCGATCCACGTGGCGATCGTCGTCGACGAGTACGGCGGCACCGCCGGGCTGGTGACCCTCGAGGACCTCATCGAGGAGCTGCTCGGCGAGATCGTCGACGAGTACGACCGGGAGAAGCCCGAGGTCGCCGAGCTCGGCGACGGCCGCTACCGCATCTCCGCCCGGCTCAGCGTCGAGGACCTGGGCGACCTGTTCGGCCTCGACCTCGAGGACGACGAGGTGGACACGGCCGGCGGCCTGCTCGCCAAGTCCACCGGCCGGGTGCCCATCGTGGGCTCCCGCGCCACCGTCGAGGGCATCGTCCTCGAGGCCGTCACCCTGGAGGGCCGGCGCAACCGGGTGGGCCAGCTCGAGGTCCGCCGGGACCCCGACTGGGTCCCCCCGGGCTCCACGGCCGTGGAGCCCGCCGCCCAGGAGTCCGAGGAGGAGACCCACCACCATGTCTGAGCCCACACCCGCCGTGCCCCCTCGGGCCGGCGATTCCACCACCGGGGAGCCGGTCCCGTTCCGCGCCGGCTTCGCCGTGCTGGTCGGCCGCCCCAACGCCGGGAAGTCCACGCTCACCAACGCCCTGGTCGGGCAGAAGGTCGCGATCACCTCGAGCCGGCCGCAGACCACGCGGCACACCATCCGGGGCATCGTGCACCGGCCCGAGGGCCAGCTCGTGCTCGTGGACACCCCGGGCCTGCACCGGCCGCGGACGCTGCTCGGCGAGCGGCTCAACGACCTCGTGGCGGACACCCTCGCGGAGGTCGACGTCATCGGCTTCTGCGTGCCCGCCGACGAGAAGATCGGCCCCGGGGACCGGTTCATCGCCCAGCAGCTCGCGGCCTCCGGCAACAAGCCGGTCGTGGCGATCGTCACGAAGACGGACACCGTCTCCCGCGCCGAGCTCGCCGAGCAGCTGCTGGCGGTCACCGAGCTGGGCCGCTCCGTCATGGAGGCCGAGCACCGGGTCCGCGCCGAGCGCGCCGAACGGGCCGCCCGCAAGCCCCGCCACCGCTCCGCGGCCGCGCACGCGCCCCGGCCCGACGCCGACGACCCGGGCTGGGCCGACGTCATCCCCGTCTCCGCCGTGGACGGCTTCCAGGTCGACGCCCTCGCCGGGCTGCTCATCGGCAGGATGCCGGAGTCCCCGGCCCTGTACCCCGACGGCGAGCTGACCGACGAGCCCGAGATGACGATGGTCGCCGAGCTCGTCCGGGAGGCCGCCCTCGAGGGGGTGCGGGACGAGCTGCCGCACTCCCTCGCGGTCGTGGTCGAGGAGATGGTGCCCCGCGAGGGCCGCCCCGCGGACCGGCCGCTGCTCGACGTGCGGGTCAACGTCTACGTCGAGCGGTCGTCGCAGAAGGCCATCATCATCGGCAAGGGCGGCGCGCGGCTGCGCGAGATCGGCACCCGGTCCCGGACCGCCATCGAGGCGCTGCTGGGCACGAAGGTCTACCTCGACCTGCACGTGAAGATCGCCAAGGAGTGGCAGCGCGACCCCAAGCAGCTGTCCCGCCTGGGCTTCTGAGCCACCCGGGGCCCCCGGATCGCGCCCCCACCCCGCCGCGTCGCCCGCCCCGAGTCCCGGGGCGGGCGACTAGCATGACACCCGGCGCCCCGGCCGGGCGCCGTCCCCCCGACCCCGGGCCCCGCGCCCGGGGTCTGCCAGGAGAGAGTCACCGTGTCCTCTACGCCCCCCGCCGCCCACGGACGCCACCGCGCCCGCCGATGGTCCCGGAAGCGCTGGGCCGCCGTCGCGCTGGTCGTCGTCCTGCTCGCGGTCCTCGGGGCCGGCGTGGCCGCGACCTGGCGGCTGCAGTCCAACCTGGACACCTCCCCGCTCGACCTCGGCGACGGGACCGGCCCCGAGGCCGGCCCGCTGGACATCCTCGTGATGGGCACCGACACCCGTGACGGCGAGGGCAACGACCGGTACGGCGACGACGAGGACAGCGCCGGCGCCGGCCTGACCGACGTCATGATGCTGGTGCACGTGAGCGAGGACCGCAGCGGCGTGACCGTGGTGTCCCTGCCGCGCGACCTGGTCGCGGACATCCCGCGCTGCACGGACCCCGAGTCCGGCGAGGTCCACCCGGCGGAGGAGGACGCGATGCTGAACTCGGCGATCGCCAACGGCGGCCCCGGGTGCACGGTCGCCACCGTCAACCAGATGACCGGCCTCAAGATCGACCACTTCATGCTCGCCGACTTCAACGCCGTCAAGGAGCTGTCCTCGACCGTGGGCGGCGTCGAGGTGTGCGTCAACGAGGCCGTCGACGACCCGAAGTCGGGGCTGGAGCTGCCCGCCGGCGTCTCCTCCGTGGAGGGCGAGCAGGCCCTGGCGTTCCTGCGCAGCCGCGCCGCCTTCGGCGACGGCGGGGACACGAGCCGGATCCGCTCCCAGCAGTCGTTCCTCGCGTCCATGGCCCGCAAGATCAAGGACGAGGGGACGCTGTCGGACCTGCCGAAGCTCTACGAGATCGCCGACGTCGCCACCCGCAACCTGCACGTCGACGAGGGGCTCGGCTCCGTCCCGACGGTGGTCGGCCTCGGCACGGCGGTCCGGGGGATCGACCTGGGCAGCATGGTCTTCGTGACGGCGCCCACCGAGCCCTACGCGCTGGACCCCAACCGGCTCCAGCTCGACGCGGACCCGGCCGAGCACCTCTTCGAGGCGCTGCGCGAGGACCGGCCGCTCACGTCGCCCTCCGCGGAGCCGGCCGACGAGCCGACCTCCTCCGCGACCCCGTCGCCCGACGCCGCCGTCCCGGCCCCCACGGTCGACCCGGCCACGGTCCCGCTCACGGTCGCCAACGTCTCCGGCGTCGACGGCCGGGACGCGGACATCGCGGACGTGCTCGAGGACGAGGGCTACACGGCCGTCGAGTCCGGCCCGCAGGCCACCGAGCTGCCGGGCACGCAGATCTTCTTCGGCGCGGGGTGGTACGAGGCGGCCGTCGAGGTCGCCGAGCTGCTCGGCGTCCCCTCCTCGCAGATCGTGCCGACCACCGACGTGGTGGGGGTGTTCGTGTCGGTGGGCCAGGACTTCCGCGAGGGGGACCGGCTCGAGCTCGGGGCGGGGCTGCCCGGGGACCTCAACGGTCAGACCGCGGAGCAGTACACCTGCCAGCAGGCGGCCGGCGACTGGTGAGAACGCGACCCGGCGCGCCGGACACCCCGTGATAGGTTGAACACATGCGGACCGGGACGCTCCTCCTCCTTACGTGCCGCAACGGGGCCTGACCCGAGGACTGGATGGCCGGCCTCCCGTTGCGGAGTTCCTGATGCCCGGCCACCCGCAGACGTCTCGAGCAGAACAGGCCCCTTCCATGCGCAACTACCAGCAGCCCTCCGGCATGCCGATCCACAAGTACGTGCCGTACCAGCAGCAGTTCCCGTTCGACCTCTCCGACCGCACCTGGCCGGACCGGGTGATCACCGAGGCGCCCCGGTGGTGCGCCGTGGACCTGCGGGACGGCAACCAGGCGCTGATCGACCCCATGAACTCCGACCGCAAGCTCAAGATGTTCGAGCTGCTCGTGCGGATGGGCTACAAGGAGATCGAGGTCGGGTTCCCCTCCGCCTCCCAGACCGACTTCGACTTCGTGCGCCGGCTCATCGAGGAGGACCGGATCCCCGACGACGTCACGATCCAGGTCCTGACCCAGTCCCGCGAGCACCTCATCGAGCGCACCTACGAGGCCATCGACGGCGCCGACAAGGCGATCGTGCATCTCTACAACGCGACCTCCACCCTGCAGCGGCGCGTGGTCTTCGACCAGGACATGGACGGGATCGTGGACATCGCCCTCACGGGGGCGCGGCTGTGCCTGAAGTACGAGGAGCAGCTGAAGAACACGTCCGTGACCTACGAGTACTCCCCGGAGTCCTACACCGGCACCGAGCTCGAGTTCGCGGCGCGCATCGCCAACGCCGTGGCCGAGACCTTCGAGATCGGCGGGGACCGGGAGATGATCCTCAACCTGCCCGCCACCGTGGAGATGGCCACCCCCAACGTCTACGCCGACTCCATCGAGTGGATGTGCCGCAACCTCTACAACCGGGACGCCACCGTGGTCTCCCTGCACCCCCACAACGACCGCGGCACCGGCGTGGCGGCGGCCGAGCTGGGCTACCTGGCCGGCGCCGACCGCATCGAGGGCTGCCTGTTCGGCAACGGTGAGCGGACCGGCAACGTGGACCTGGTGACCCTGGGCCTGAACCTGCTGACCCAGGGCGTGGACCCGCAGATCGACTTCTCCGACATCGACGACATCCGCCGGACCGTCGAGTACTGCAACCAGCTGCCCGTCCCCGAGCGGGCCCCCTACGGCGGGGACCTCGTGTTCACGGCGTTCTCCGGCTCCCACCAGGACGCCATCAAGAAGGGCTTCGACCGGATGGCCCGGGACGCGCAGGAGCAGGGCCGGGGCGTCGACGAGCTGGTGTGGGCCGTGCCCTACCTGCCCATCGACCCCAAGGACCTGGGCCGCACCTACGAGGCCGTCATCCGGGTGAACTCGCAGTCCGGCAAGGGCGGGGTCGCCTACCTGCTCGCCAACGAGCACGGGCTGGACCTGCCGCGGCGGGCGCAGATCGAGTTCTCCCGCGTGGTGCAGGAGCACACCGACACCTCCGGCGGGGAGGTCTCCGGCGCGGAGCTGTGGAAGGTGTTCGCGGACGAGTACCTGCCCACCGTCCAGGACGGGGACGCCGGGCGCTGGGGCCGGTACCGGATCACCAACATCACCACGACCTCCGAGGAGGACGGGGAGAGCACCCTCGAGATCGGCCTGGACGTCGACGGCGTCCAGCACCACCGCACGGCGCAGGGCAACGGCCCCATCGAGGCGCTGCAGACGATCCTCGCGTCCGAGGGCGTGGACGTGCGCGTGCTCGACTACAGCGAGCACGCCCTCTCGGCCGGCGGCGACGCCCAGGCGGCCAGCTACGTCGAGGCCGCCGTGGGGGACCGCGTCCTGTGGGGCGTCGGCATCGACGCGAACACCACCCGCGCGTCCCTGAAGGCCCTCGTCTCGGCGGTCAACCGGGCCGTGCGGGACGCCCAGGGCTGAGCGCCCGGCGCACCGTGCGACGGCGGGCCGCCCCGGACGTGGGGCGGCCCGCCGTCGTCGTCCCGCCCGGCCCGTCCCGCTGCGCCGTCGGCCTGCGCCGTCCGCCCCGCGTGGGACAATGATGCGGTGGCCAGGACGACGTTCGCATCACGCAGCTACCGGGACGACGCCGTCGTGCTGCGCACCTACAAGCTCGGCGAGGCCGACCGGATCGTCGTGCTCCTGACCCGGGACCACGGGCAGGTCCGGGCCGTGGCCAAGGGCGTGCGGCGCACGACCTCCCGCTTCGGCTCCCGGCTCGAGCCGTTCAACGTCGCCGAGCTGCAGCTGGTCACCGGTCGCAACCTCGACATCATCTCCCAGGCGCTGGGCAAGCGCGGCTACGGGTCGGTCATCGCCGCCGACTACGCCAAGTACACCGCCGCCGCGGCCATGACCGAGGCCGCGGAGAAGTTCACGGAGAACGACGACGAGTCCGCGGCCCAGCAGTACCGGCTGCTCGTCGGCGCCCTGTCCGCCCTGGCCCGCGGGCTGCACGAACCCGGGGCCGTCCTGGACTCCTACCTGCTGCGCGCCGTGTCCACGGCCGGGTGGGCCCCGAGCTTCACCGACTGCGCCCGGTGCGGCGCCCCCGGACCGCACGAGGCGTTCTCGGCCCCGCTCGGCGGCGCCGTCTGCCCGGCCTGCCGCCCGCCGGGGGCCGCCGCCCCCGACCCCGCGACCGTCGAGCACCTCTCCGCCCTGCTCACCGGGGCGTGGGAGCGGATCGACGCCGTGGAGCCCCGCACGGCCCGGGCCGCCGCCGGGATCGTGGCCACCTACGTACAGTGGCACCTGGAGAGGGCCGTCCGGTCCCTGAACCTCGTGGAACGGAGCTGACCATGCCCGGCTTTGCCGCCCCGCCCGCCCATCCCAGCGGCGCCAGCGCCCCGCCGATCCCGCGGCAGTTCGTGCCGCAGCACGTGGCCGTGGTCATGGACGGGAACGGGCGCTGGGCGAACCAGCGCGGGCTGCCGCGCAACGAGGGCCATAAGGCGGGGGAGGCGGCCCTGATCGAGGTGATGGCCGGGGCCATCGAGATGGACATCCCGTACGTCAGCGCCTACGCGTTCTCCACCGAGAACTGGAAGCGCTCCCTGGACGAGGTGACGTTCCTGATGAACTACACCGCCGACGTCATGGAGCGCCAGCTGCCCACCTTCCAGGAGTGGGGCATCCGGATCCGGTGGGCCGGGCGCAAGCCCCGCCTGTGGCGCTCGGTCATCAACCGCCTGGAGGAGGCCGAGCGGGCCACCCGCGACAACGACGTCGTCACCCTCACCATGTGCGTGAACTACGGGGGGCGGGCCGAGATCGCCGACGCCGCGGCCGCCATCGCCGCCGACGCCCGGGCGGGCGTCCTGAACCCGCGCAGCATCGACGAGAAGACCGTCCAGCGCTACCTCGACGAGCCCGACCTGCCGGACGTCGACCTCTTCCTGCGCTCCTCCGGGGAGCAGCGGATCTCCAACTTCCTCCTGTGGCAGTCCGCCTACGCCGAGCTCGTCTTCCAGGACGTGCTCTGGCCGGACGTCGACCGCCGCACCCTGTGGGAGGCCGTGGAGGTCTACGCCCGGCGGGACCGGCGCTACGGCGGAGCCGTCGACCGCGTCGCCGGCCCCGGCGCCTCCGCCTGAGGCCGGCGCCGTCGCAGACCGCGCAGCCAGGCGGCGAGATCCCTCTGCGCGGCCCGGCGCACGGCCTGCCGGGAGAGGTGCACGTCGTGGACGGCGCCCTCGTAGGAGCGCAGCGTCACGTCGGTGCCCAGATCGGGCGCGTGCCGGCGGATCTGCCGGACGTCCAGCACGGTGTCGGCCGAGCGCATCCGCTCGCTCCACCAGGGGCGGATGCACGAGCGGGCCGAGGTCTGCACCAGCACTGGAAGGTGAAGGTTCAAACCCTTCGCCACTTCACCCTGAGCCTGAAGGACAGCGTTGAGCCACCCCGGGGTGATGTCGAAGCTGGTCTCGGGCCGCCACCGGGCGTCGATCGGCCACTCGCCCTCCGCGTGCTCGCTGATTACCCGGTAGTAGTGGCTGCGCAGCCGGGCCCGCACCGGGACGTCCGGGCGCTGCTCGGCGAGCCGGGCCACCAGGGGGCGCAGGACGGCGCCCACGGCGTCGGAGCCGTGGCTGCCGATCCAGGGGGCGTTGAGGGCCAGTCCGTCGAGCCGGTCGGGGTGCCGTGAGGCCCACATCGCCGCGGTGAGCCCCCCGGTCGAGTGGCCCATCAGCACGAGCCGCCCCCGCGGACCGGGCAGACCGTCCTCGGCCATCACGCCGAGCGCCGCGGCGATGTCGTCGTCGTAGTCCGCGAGGTCCGTGGTGTGGCCCGGGCGGCCCTCCTCCACGGCGAGCACCTCGTCGGTGAGGTTCCGGCCGTAGCCGTGCAGGTCCAGGGCGTAGAACGCGTAGCCCGCGGCCGCGCACGTCCGGGCCAGCTCGGCGTTGAAGAAGTAGTCGGACCAGCCGTGCAGGTACAGCACGGCCCCGCGCAGTCGGCCCGGCACGAGCGGGACGTCCCCCGGCCGGTAGCGGACCACCGTGGCGGTGGAGTGGGGGGCGGAGCCGGGGTCCAGGTCCACGGTCCGCGCGCGGAAGCCGGGTCCCAGCACGTCGGGGACCCACGGGTCCGGGGGAGCACCCATGCCCTCACCTCGTGCGGGCGGCCCGTCGGGGCGCCGGTCCGTCAAGCCCCTCCGCGGCCGCCCGGCCGGAGGAGTGCCCTGTGGAAGACTGGGACCATGCGCTTCTACCCTACGTTCTTCACGGCTGTCTTCTCCCGGATGGACCCCGAACGGGCCCACCGGGTGGGGTTCCTCGGGATCCGGGCGGCGCGCGCCGCCCGGATCAGCACCGCGCTGCGGGTCTACACCCGGCCCGATCCCGCGCTCGAGGTGGAGGCGCTGGGCCTGCGGTTCCCGTCCCCGTTCGGGCTGGCGGCCGGTTTCGACAAGGGCGGCGAGGGGATCGGCGCCCTCACCGACCTCGGCTTCGGGCACGTCGAGATCGGCACCGTGACCGCCCAGGCGCAGCCGGGCAACCCCCGGCCCCGTCTGTTCCGGCTCGTCCGGGACCGGGCCGTGATCAACCGGATGGGCTTCAACAACGAGGGTGCGGCGGCCGTGGCCCCGCGCCTCGCGCAGGCGCGCCGCGAGCTCGAGGCGGACCACCGCGGCCGCGCCCGTCCGGTGCTCGGCGTCAACATCGGCAAGACCAAGGCGGTGCCGCTGGAGGACGCGGTGGACGACTACCTGCAGAGCGCCCGGGTCCTCGCCCCCCTCGCGGACTACCTCGTGGTCAACGTGTCCTCGCCCAACACCCCGGGCCTGCGCCAGCTGCAGGAGATCGAGAGCCTGCGGCCGCTGCTCGGCGCGGTGGGCCGCGCGGCCGACGAGGCCGCGGACCGGCACGTCCCGCTGCTCGTGAAGATCGCCCCGGACCTGTCTGACGAGGACGTGCTGGCCGTCGCGGACCTGGCCCTCGACCTGGGCCTGGACGGCATCGTGGCCACCAACACGACCATCGCCCGGACCGGGCTGGGGCTGGTCTCCGACCCCGCCGAGATCGAGGCCCATGGGGCCGGCGGGCTCTCCGGGGCCCCGCTGCGGCGGCGCTCCCTCGAGGTGCTGCGGCTGCTGCGCGAGCGCGTGGGGGACCGGCTGGTGCTGGTCTCCGTGGGCGGGGTGACCACGGCGGAGGACGTCCAGGAGCGCCTCGACGCCGGCGCGACTCTCGTGCAGGGCTACACCGCTTTCCTCTACGAGGGTCCCTTCTGGGCGCGCCGCATCAACCAGGGCCTGGCGCGCCGGGCGGGCCGCGCCTGGAGCTGACGGCTCACCGGGGCTGACGGCTCCCGTTACGACGGGGCGCCGCCGACCGCCGCCCCGTCGGCGGGCACAGGACTGCCCCCGGACCGTGCGGTCCGGGGGCAGTCCTGTCGCGGCCGGGCCCTGCGCCGGGCGCGGGCCGACCGGGGCTCAGGAGGGGCGCTCCCCGCGGGCGACCTGGGGCTTGGGCAGGCGGAGGCGGCGCATCGTGAAGGAGCGCATCGCGGCGTACCAGCGCACGCCGCGCTCCACGGTCCCGAACTTCGCCTGCATGGCCTTCTTCATCCGGGCCGTCGACAGCACGGCGTCCACGATGCCCAGGATCATCAGCGCCCAGATGAGGTAGACGCCGTAGGTGGCCACGTCCTGGACGGGGAAGAACAGGATGACGAGCGCGAGCAGCGCGACAACCATGAGGTACTCGCCCACGTTGATCCGGGAGTCCACCCAGTCCCGCGCGAACCGGCGCTGCGGGCCGCGGTCCCGCGGCCCGAGGAACCGTTCGTCCCCGGCCGCCATGCCGGCCTGCGCCCGCATCCGCTGCTCGCGCGCGGCGTCGCGGGACTGCGCCTTCGCGGCCTTGCGGTCCTCCGGGACCAGGGGCCGGCGCCGGGCCGCCTCCTGCTGCCGGCGGCTGGGCGTGGGCCGGCCCTTGCCCGGGGTCTGCCGCGGGGCGGCCACCGGTTCCGTGGGGGCGGCCGCAGCGGTCACCGACGTGGACCCTGCGCGGTCTGCTTCCTTCTTGCGTCCAAACACCCGTCAAGGATAGCCGACGGACCTGCCGGCCCCCGCCGGGCCCCGGACATAGGGTGGGTGCCATGAGCGAGCCCTGTGCCCCGACCGTCCCCGTCCCCGTCGACACCGTGCGCGCGGCCGTGCGCGCGGACATGCCGCGGACCCTCGAGCAGCTCGTCGAGCTGGTCGCGATCCCCGGCATCGCCTGGGAGTCCTTCGACGCCGCGCAGCTCGAGCGCAGTGCGGTGGCCGTGGCCGGCGTGCTCGCGGACGCCGGCCTGGAGGAGGTGGAGATCCTGCGCGTGCCCCTGGGTGACGGGCCGGGACACCCCGCCGTCGTCGCCCACCGCCGGCCCGCGCCCGGCCGGCCGACCGTGCTGCTCTACGCCCACCACGACGTCCAGCCCCCGGGCCGGCGCGAGCTGTGGGACTCCGAACCGTTCGTCGCCGAGGAGCGCGACGGCCGCCTGTACGGGCGGGGCGCGGCCGACGACAAGGCCGGGGTGATGGCCCACGCCGCCGCCCTGCGCGCCGCGACCGCCCACCGCGGCGACGACTTCGGCCTCGGCGTGACCGTCTTCGTGGAGGGGGAGGAGGAGGCCGGCTCCCCGTCCTTCCGGGACTTCCTGGAGGCCCACCGGGAACGGCTGGCCGCGGACGTCATCGTCATCGCGGACTCCGCCAACTGGGAGGTCGGCGTGCCCGCCCTGACCACGAGCCTGCGCGGGATGGTCGGCGCCGTCGTGGAGCTGTCCGTGCTCGAGCACGCTGTGCACTCGGGCATGTACGGCGGCCCGGTCCTGGACGCGCCCACGCTGCTGGCCCGGCTCATCGCGACCCTGCACGACGACGACGGCGCGGTCGCCGTCGAGGGGCTGCTCGCCGAGGACCGCACCGACCTGGTCTACGACGAGGAGCGGTTCCGGGCCGACGCGGCGGTCCTGAAGGGCGTCCGGCTGGCCGGGCGCGGTTCGATCGCCTCCCGGCTCTGGACGCAGCCCGCGCTGTCGGTCACGGGCATGGACGTCACGCCCGTGGATACCGCCGCCAACACCATCGCCGCATCCGCCCGCGCGAAGCTGAGCCTGCGCACGGCGCCGGGCCAGGACCCCGCCGAGGCCGCGGAGGCCCTCCGGCGCCACGTGGAGGAGCACGCCCCGTTCGGGGCGCACGTGCGCATCGAGCTCGAGGAGACGGGACAGTCCTTCCGCACCGACATGAGCTCGGAGTCCGCGCGGATCGCCCGGTGGGCGCTGGGGGAGGCGTGGGGCCGGCCCGCCGTGGAGACGGGGATCGGCGGCTCCATCCCCTTCACCGCGGACCTCCTGGAGGTCTGTCCTGAGGCCGGCATCCTCATCACGGGCGTCGAGGACCCGGACTCCCGGGCGCACAGCGCCAACGAGTCGCTGCACCTGGCGGAGTTCGAGCGCGCGGTGGTCGCGGAGACGCTGATGCTGCTCGCCCTCGACGACGCCGCCCGCCCCGGGCGGCGGATCCGGGAATGAACCCGATCGCCCATCCGTTGTGCCCGTGACAGACCCGCCGCCGGTCCGACCCCGTGCGGCACCCCTCCACAGAAAGTGAGCATCATGAGCGTCACGACCGAGAACGGCGCCGCAGTGGACGGCCTGCCCACCCACGGCGTCCAGCTGACCGACGTCGCGTCCCAGAAGGTCCGCGCCCTGCTCGAGCAGGAGGGCCGCACCGACCTCCGGCTGCGCGTGGCGGTCCAGCCCGGCGGCTGCTCGGGCCTCATCTACCAGCTGTACTTCGACGAGCGCATCCTGGACGGGGACTCCGTGCGGGACTTCGGCGGCGTCGAGGTCATCGTGGACAAGATGAGCGTGCCCTACCTCGAGGGCTCCACGGTCGACTTCGAGGACACGATCTCCAAGCAGGGGTTCTCGATCGACAACCCCAACGCGGGGGGTTCCTGCGCCTGCGGCGACTCCTTCCACTGAGTCCGTCCGCTCCTCCCGAGAGGCCCGTCGTCCGTCCGGACGGCGGGCCTCCCGGCGTTCCCAGGAGGCCCCGCGGACCGCTCCAGGAGGGGTCTCCGAGCGCCGCGCGGAAGCTGACACTGTGTCACCAGATGTCAGCGACACGGGGTAAGCTCGGAGAGAAACATTCCACCTGACTGTGTCCGGGCTCTTCAAATCGGGGCCTTCGGCGCGCAGACGACGAGCACGAGAAGAAGAGGAAGGGCCGTCTGTGAGTTCGCACACACGAACCGACAGCCTCCGGCGCCGCACGGCGAAGGTGTCTGCGGTAGCAGTCCTGGCAGCAACCGCGCTGACGGGATGCTCGGAAGAGGCGAAGCTCGGCTGGATGCCCACCGAGCGTGGCACCACCGACAACGCCGACATGATCCTCGACCTGTGGGTCGGCTCCTGGATCGCGGCCCTCGTCGTGGGACTGGTGACCTGGGGCCTCATGCTCTGGTGCATGATCGCCTACCGCCGGCGCAAGAACGAGACCGGCTACCCGCGCCAGGTGGCGTACCACGCCCCGCTCGAGGTCTTCTACACGATCGTCCCGATCGCCCTGATCATGTCCCTGTTCTTCTTCACCGAGCGGACCCAGGCCGAGATCACCGCCCCGGACGACAACCCGGACGTGACCGTCCAGGTCTACGGCAAGCAGTGGGCCTGGGACTTCAACTACCTGACCGACGACGTCTGGGACACCGGCATCCAGGGCCACCTCGACGGCGAGGAGGGCGTCCCCGAGCGGGTGCCCACCCTGTACCTGCCCGTCGACAGCGACGTCGAGCTGCAGGTCACCTCCCGCGACGTCATCCACTCCTTCTGGGTCCCCGCGTTCCTCGAGAAGCGGGACATGTTCCCGGGCCGCACCAACACCATCAGCATCACCACGGGGCAGGAGGGCGAGTACTTCGGCAAGTGCGCCGAGTTCTGCGGCGAGTACCACTCCGAGATGCTGTTCAACGTCAACGTGGTCAGCCAGGCCGAGTACGACGCCCACATCCAGTCCTTGCGCGACGCCGGCCAGACCGGGGCCCTGGGCGAGGAGTACAGCCGCGACTCCTACCCGGGCGCGGACGACCAGCAGCAAGAATCTTTTAACAACTAAGGAGTACCGGTGTCCACACTCGAGTATTCACGGGACGAGGCAGCCACTGTCGCTCCGCGCGTGGTGCCCCGGTCCAAGGGACGGATGGTCGTCAACTGGATCACGTCCACCGACCACAAGACGATCGGGTACATGTACCTGATCTCCTCGTTCGCCTTCTTCTGCATCGCCGGCGTCATGGCGCTGCTGATCCGCGCCGAGCTCTTCGAGCCGGGCATGCAGATCCTGGAGACCAAGGAGCAGTACAACCAGCTGTTCACCATGCACGGCACGCTGATGCTGCTGATGTTCGGCACCCCGCTGTTCGTCGGCTTCGCCAACGTCATCGTCCCGCTGCAGATCGGCGCCCCCGACGTCGCGTTCCCGCGGCTCAACGCCCTGGCGTTCTGGTTCTTCCTGTTCGGCTCGCTGATCGCCACCGCCGGGTTCCTCACCCCCCAGGGCGCGGCCTCCTTCGGCTGGTTCGCGTACACGCCGTTGAGCAACTCCTCGTTCTCGCCCGGCGCCGGTGGTGACCTCTGGGTCTTCGGCCTCGCCCTGTCCGGCTTCGGCACGATCATGGGCGGCGTCAACTTCATCACCACGATCATCGCGATGCGCGCCCCCGGCATGACCGTGTGGCGGATGGGCCTGTTCACCTGGAACACGCTCATCACCTCGCTGCTCGTGATCATGGTGTTCCCGCCGCTGGCCGCCGCGCTGTTCGCACTGGGCATGGACCGGACCCTGGGCGGGCACATCTTCGACCCGGCCAACGGGGGAGCGGTGCTGTGGCAGCACCTCTTCTGGTTCTTCGGCCACCCCGAGGTGTACGTGCTCGCGCTGCCGTTCTTCGGCATCGTCTCCGAGATCATCCCGGTGTTCTCCCGCAAGCCGCTGTTCGGCTACAAGGGCCTCGTGTTCGCGACCATCGCGATCGCCGCCCTGTCGGTGACCGTGTGGGCCCACCACATGTACGTCACCGGGGCCGTGATGCTGAGCTTCTTCGCGTTCATGACCATGATGATCGCGGTGCCCACCGGCGTGAAGTTCTTCAACTGGATCGGCACGATGTGGCAGGGCTCGATCACCTTCGAGACGCCGATGCTGTGGGTGCTGGGCTTCATGTTCACGTTCCTCTTCGGCGGCCTGACCGGCGTCATCCTGGCCACCCCGCCGCTGGACTTCCACGTCTCCGACTCGTACTTCGTGGTCGCCCACTTCCACTACGTCATCTTCGGCACCGTGGTGTTCGGCATGTTCGCCGGGTTCTACTTCTGGTGGCCCAAGTTCACCGGCAAGATGCTCAACGAGCGGATCGGCAAGATCCACTTCTGGCTGCTGTTCCTGGGCTTCCACATGACCTTCCTGATCCAGCACTGGCTGGGCGTGGACGGCATGCCGCGCCGCTACGCGGACTACCTGCCGGAGGACAACTTCACCTGGATGAACCAGATCTCCACGGTCGGGGCGATGCTCCTCGGCGTCTCGATGATCCCGTGGTTCTGGAACGTCTACACGACCTGGCGCAACGGCACGAAGGTCGAGGTCGACGACCCCTGGGGCTTCGGCGGATCGCTGGAGTGGGCCACATCCTGCCCGCCGCCGCGGCACAACTTCACCTCGCTGCCGCGCATCCGGTCCGAGCGGCCGGCGCTGGACCTGCACCACCCGGAGCTGGCCGCGGAGTCCCCGCAGCAGTCCCCGGTCGACGACGGCGCCATCGCCACGCGGAAGGGCTGAGCATGAAACTCTCCATCAAACTGTTCATCCTCATCGGGGGCTTCAGCCTCCTGGTGGCCGTGGTCTACGGCTTCCTCACGCGGTTCGACGAGCTCGTCGGGTTCCCGGCGCTGCTGGCCGTCGGCGCCATGTCCTTCATGCTGGCCGTCTACCTGTGGCTCGTGAACCGCAACACCGGTGGCGTCCTCCCCGAGGACAAGCTCGACGGCGAGATCGTCGAGTCCGCCGGCGAGTACGGACACTTCTCCCCGTGGAGCTGGTGGCCCCTGCTGCTCGGCACCGGCTGCGCCCTCGCGTTCACGGCGCTGGCCATGGGCTGGTGGATCCTCGGCCTCGCCGCCCCGCTGGCGGTGCTCGGCCTGGTGGGTCTGATCTTCGAGTACTCCCGCGGCGACCACGCCCACTGACACGGGCGGCTGAACGCCGACCGTCGACAAGGCCCCGGACACCCCAGGTGTCCGGGGCCTTGCGCATCCTCGTGCTGCGGGCGGCCGGCCGTCGCCCGCAGCTCAGGGGAGACCGGGGCGGCCACAGCGATCCCGGGGGACGGGGCTGACGACGGGAGAGACCTGGCCAGCCACAGCGGGCCCTGGGAACGGGGGCCGACGGCGGGGCAGCCGCTGCCGCTGCAAGGCCCCGGGGTGGCCGGCGATGACGCTCGGTGTGAGGGGTACCTGGTGCTCCAGAGGCCGGGGTGCAGCCAGGGTCCTTGGGAACCGGCGCCGACTGCCGTCCGCGGCCTCAACGACGCGGTCCGGGGCAGCGGCCAGCGCCTCCGCTCCGAGCGGCCCGGCGCGTCGTTCAGGGGTTCCGGCGCGACCGGACGGACGATGCCGGGTGGCACCTGTTGCACCGGTCGAAGGTCGAGGCGCAGGGTCATCCCCGGGCGGTGCACCCTGGCGACCGTCCGTACTGCGTCCTCTGCCTGGTCATGGTGCGCCTCGAGCGGCTCGGTGTTCCGCGCGGGACCGTTCTCGACGCTGACCGGGTCGTCACCGCCGCGCCGCAGGCTCCGCGATGCCAGAGGACACGGAGCGTCCTCCCGCGTCCGTCCGGTGCCGGACCAGCCCGCCGGGCCTGGGGGCCGCCGGAGACGCCTCGGAGACGCCTGTCGACGCCGGACGAATACTGAGCAGATGCGACGGTCGAAAAGTGAGCACTCAACGATTGGAGTGTGATCACTGTGGAAGATTGGGCGTTGATCCGTCGGCTGCATGCCGAGGGGGTGCCGAAGTCCCAGATCGCCTCGCGGCTGGGGATCTCGCGGAACACGGTCGCCAAGGCCGTGGCCGCCTCCCGGCCACCGCGCTACGAGAGGTCTGCGGGGCCCAACGCGTTCACCGATGTCGAGCCGGTCGTGCGGGCGCTGCTGGCCGAGCACCCGTCCATGCCGGCTGTCAACGGTCAGCGGGACTTCCCGGTAGGCGGTCAGGTGATCTCCCCGTCTGCGGACAGCTGATCTCCCTGTCCGCGGTCAGTTGACCTCCCTGCCGGTCAGTTCAGTGGGACCACCCCGCGTCCGGCGGTGGCCTCGGTGAGCCGCAGCGAGGTGCCCTCGGTGATGATCACGTGGGCGTGGTGCAGGAGCCGGTCCACGGCGGCGGTGGCCAGGGTCTTGGGCATGATCGTGTCGAACCCGGCCGGGTGGATGTTCGAGGTCACCGCGAGGCTGCGGCGTTCATAAGTCGCATCGACGAGGCGGTAGAAGGCCTCGGCGGCGGCCTGGCCCGAGGGCAGCATCCCGATGTCGTCCACGACGATGAGCTCGGCCCGGGTGATCCGGGCGATGGTCTTGCCGATCGAGCCGTCCGCCCCGGCGCGGCCGATCGCGGCGGTCAGCGACTCGAGGGTGAACCAGGAGACCCGCATCCCGGCGTCGATGACCTGATGGGCCAGGGCCTCGACGAAATGGGTCTTGCCCGTGCCCGAAGGCCCCGAGATCGCGAGGTTCTCCGCCCGCCCCACCCACTCCAGGGTGGCCAGGGCCGACTGGGTCGGGACCGGGATCGAGGAATCGGCTTCGCGCCAGGAGGCGAAGGTCTTCCCGGCGGGCAGTCCGGCGGCTTTGCGGCGTGCGGCCCGAGTGGCCTCATCACGCCCGCGGGCCTCTTCGGCCAGCAGCACCCGCAGGACCTCGGTGGGGTCCCACCGTTGGGAACGGGCGGTGGCCAACACCTCGGGGGCGGCCGCGCGCAGATAGGGCATCCGCATCCGCTTGAGCACCGCGGCGAGGTCTTCGGGCAGCGGCGGTGCTGCCGGGGCGGTGGTGGCCGTGTTCATCGAGCGGTCTCCTCGGTTGTGGTGGTTGTGCTGGTTGTCGTGGTGGCGCCGAAGGTGGCCCAGGCGGCGGTGCCGGGCTGGGCGGAGTGGGTCTCGTCGGCGGCCACGAGTCCGGCGGCGGTGGCCCCGGTGGCCTGGTGATCGCAGATCGCGGTCAGATCCCCTTCGCTGAAGCGCCCGGCGGCCGCGGCGATCCCGAGGGCGGCGTCCACGGGCCCGGCCCCGATGAGGGCGGCGAGCTCAACCGCGGCGGCCATCTTCGCCCGGATCCGGGTAGCCCCGGCCGCGGAGGCCTCGATCAGCCAGGTGTGCGCCCCGGCGCCCAGGGCCAGGAAGTCCTTCTCCGCCGCGCTGCGGGCTCGTGGCCGGGGCGGGCGTGGGGCACCAGTGGGGTCTTGGGGGTGGTCGGGGTAGTGGGCCAGGTCGATCCGCGGATTGCCCGGGGTCGAGAGGCGGTGGCGGGCGACCTCGGTGAGCCCGGCACGCCCGGCCGCCCACCCCGGGGCCACCGGAAGGGTGTCGAGGTCGGCGACGACCACCAGCTCCTCGGCTGCGACCCGCACCCACACCTCGGCCCCGACCAGGCCCGGTGGGGTGGAGTAGCGCACCGAGCCGAACCGGATGGTCTGGTCGGTGCCCACCGTGCGGGTCACCCCCAGGGCGGTGGTGTGCGGGGCGGCCGGCAGCACGTGCAACCGTCGTTGTTCCTCGGCCAAAGCGTGCTCCGGGATCTTGGCCGTCTCCCGGTGGGTGCGCCCGTTGACCTTGGCGCAGAACGCCGCGCAGGCGGCCTCGAGTGCGGCGAAGGAGCCGTAAGCTGCGCGCAGGTTCGCCTCGGTGGGCACCAGATCGGCCTTGGCGATGCGCACCGTGGACTCCGACCCGCCCTTGGACTCGGGGTCATACGGCACGCAGGTGTGCACCTGCGTGCCGTAGTGCCGGCCGGCTTCCACGATCTGCGGGTGGCGCACCGCAACCCCGGCCACGTGATCGACGGTCACGGTTCTCGGGTTGTCGGTGAGCACATAGGTCGGCACCCCGCCGATGAGGGCCAGAGTCGCATCCAGGCACCCGATCAGCGTCGGGAGGGTCTGGTCCCATACAGGGATCACCACCCGGAACCGTGACCACGCCAGCCAGGCGCAGAACAGCCACGTGCGCCGCGGCACCCCGTCCGCGC
This sequence comes from Kocuria rosea, assembly GCF_006094695.1. NCBI lineage: Bacteria > Bacillati > Actinomycetota > Actinomycetes > Micrococcales > Micrococcaceae > Kocuria > Kocuria rosea. Next base: position 2,081,076 of record NZ_CP035103.1, read on the forward strand.
CGGGCACCTTCGGGCCTTCGCCCCAGTCGAACTGCAGCCACAGACCCGGCTCGGTGATCCAGGGCCGGTAGGTGCGCCGGTGCCCGGCCCGCCATACCGCCTTCACCTGCGCCACGGCCCGGCGGGTGGTGCGCTCGGTCCCCGGGAACCCCACCGCGACCAGGCGGGCGTGGACGACGTCGGCGCGGACTGTGCCCTGGCTGCGCTCGACCCACTCCTCGATCTTCGGCAGGTAGGCGTCGATCATCCGAGGACGACGGCCCGGGCCGGTCACCGGCCGGCCCGCGTCCCGGGCGGCGGCGTAACGGCGGACCGTCTTCGGATCCACCCCGGCCAGGGCCGCGGCCGAGTGCGCGGAGCCGGTGGCGTCATATGCTTCGAGAATTTCCATGATCTCCCTGTCAGACTTCTTCATGCGTCCCTCCGGCGGGTGATGGCTCAAGGTGGTCAGAGACCTCGAGCGAACCCCCGGAGGGACGTCTGCATGGGGACCGACACGAGCCTGGCCCCGGGGCTGAGAACAGGGAGATCAGCTGTCCGTCAGCAGGGAGGTACGTGTCCGCCTACAGGGAGATTGGCATGTCCGCTAGCACCGGCCACGGTGCTGGCCGAGCGGGTGGGGTGGTCGGGGTCCATCACCTGGTTCCGGGACAATCTCCGAGCCATCCGCAGCGAGTACGCCCCGCCCGATCCGGCGGACCGGTTGTCCTACCGGCCGGGGGACCAGGTCCAGTGCGATCTGTGGTTCCCGCCGGCACGGATCCCGCTGGGTGACGCTCAGCAGGGATCACCGCCGGTGCTGGTGATGGTCTGTTCCTCCTCGCGGTTCGTCACCGCGGTGATGATTCCCTCGCGCACCACCGGTGATCTGCTGGCCGGGATGTGGCACCTGGTGGTCGAGCAGATCCAGGGCGTGCCGCGGCGGTGGGTCTGGGACAACGAGTCCGGCATCGGTCGCGGGGGCCGCCCGGCCGAGGGGGTGGCCGCGTTCATGGGCACGATGGCGGCAACCCTGGTGCAGCTCAAGCCCTACGACCCGGAGTCCAAGGGCATCGTGGAGAGGGCCAACGGCTATCTCGAGACCTCGTTCCTGCCCGGACGCAGTTTCGCTTCCCCGGCCGACTTCAACGCCCAACTGCGCCAGTGGCTGGTGGGTGCCAACACCCGGCGGGTGCGGGCCATCGCCGCCCGGCCGGCGGAGCTGATCGCCGCTGATCGGGCCGCGATGCTCCCTGTGCCGCCGGTCGCCCCGGCGATCGGGCACCGCTGGTGGGTGCGGCTGGGTCGGGACTACTACGTGCGGGTCGCCGGCAACGACTACTCCGTGGACCCGACCGTGATCGGGGCCATGGTCGAGGTCACCGCCGACCTGGATCGGGTGCTCGTGCGTCACCAGGGCCGGGTCGTGGCCGAGCACGCGCGCTGCTGGGCGTCAGCGACCACGGTCACCGACCCGGCGCACGTGGCTACCGCTGCGGTGCTGCGCCGGGCCTACCAACAACACCCCCACCCGGTTGCCGAGCCGGATCCGCTGGTGCGGGATCTGGCCGACTACGACCGCGCGTTCGGGATCGAGGTCGCCTGATGGCCACCACACCCGCTGAGACGACCAAGACCCTGGACTACCTCACGACCTCGCTGAAGGCGCCGAGGATCCGTGAGGCCGCCGCCCGGATCGCCGACACTGCCCGTGCGGGGCACTGGTCCTACGAGGAGTACCTGGCCGCCGTGCTCGAGCGCGAGGTCGGCGCCCGCAATGCCTCCGGGGCCCGGCTGCGGATCACTGCCGCAGGGTTCCCCGCGATCAAGACCGCCGAGGACTTCGACTTCACTGCCCAGACGGCGATCACCCACACCGACTACGCCGCGATGGCCTCGGGCCGGTACCTGGCCGAGGCCGGCAACATCGTGCTGCTCGGGCCCCCGGGCACGGGCAAGACCCACCTGGCCACGGCCCTGGGCATCACCGCCTGCCAGCAGGGCCACCGGGTGCTCTACGCCACCGCCGTGGACTGGATCCACCGGCTCAAGGGCGCCCACGACACCGGGCGCCTGGACGCAGAGCTGCGCAAGCTGGGCCGGTACCGGCTGATCATCATCGACGAGGTCGGCTACCTGCCCTTCGAGCAAGAGGCCGCGAACCTGTTCTTCCAGCTCGTCTCGACCCGCTACGAGAAGGCCTCGCTGATCCTCACCAGCAACTTGCCTTTCGCCCGCTGGGGCGAGGTCTTCGGCGACGTCACCATCGCCGCGGCCATGATCGACCGCATCGTCCACCACACCGAGGTCCACACCCTCAAAGGCGCCAGCTACCGGCTCAAGACCCTGGGCACCGACTCCCTGCCCAGCACCACCCACCAAGCCAACTAGCGACATCCACTGCTCACTTTTGGGCCGTCGCTACTGCTCACTTTTGGGCCGTCGCTACTGCTCACTTTTCGACCGTCGCTACTGCTCACTTTTCGACCGTCGTTGACAGACGCCGGCGAGCACGGCGGCGACAACCGCCCCCGGTCGTCCGGGCCGCCCCGGCACGGGCTCTCAACGACCGCGCGGTGGCCATCGCGCATCTCCACGCCCGGCCCGGTGCATCGACCGGTGCCGGTCCGAGGGCGGGCTCCGACGGTCCCGGGCTGGTACCGGTCGCTTGCGGCCGCAGCGTCCCGCCAGGAGGGCGTGGACGCGGTCCTGCGGGCCTCCGGGGCAGCAGACCCGGGAGAATGCGGTTCGCAGGTCCTGTCCCGACAGAACGGCGCTGAGGGCCGTCGGAGGAGTCATGCGGTCATGTCTCAGCTGTGTCCGAGCGCCGACGACGGATCCACAGATGCGACAGGGCCCCGAGAGGAGTGATCCTCTCGGGGCCCTGTCAGGCGTGCTGCCGGCTCAGCGCACGAGCTCCCGGTCCTGGGAACCCGTGGTGAGGGCGTCGGCCTCGTGGTGGTGGTGCGCCGCCTCGAGCTCGGCGGGGGTGACGGGGGCGACACGGTCCTCGAAGAAGAAGCGGCTGATCCGCTCGCGCGTCTTCTCCGTGGCCGTGATCTTGCCCTTGGCGTTCGGCTGGGCCGGCTCGACCTGGTAGTCGGGCATGTTGACCAGACGGTACCGCTTGTACTCGTCGAGGGGCTCGTGCACCTCGATGAACTCACCGTGGGGGAGCTGCTGCACCCGTCCGGTCTCCCGGCCGTGGAGGACGATCTCCCGGTCCTTGCGCTGCAACGCCAGGCAGATCCGGCGGGTGATCATGAAGGCCAGGATCGGGCCCAGGAAGTACAGGGCGCGCAGCCAGTACAGGACGTCGTTGACGGCCAGGTTGAAGTGCGTGGCGATGAGGTCGCCGCTGGCCGCGATGAGCATGATCGTGTAGAACGTCACGCCGGCGGCGCCCATGGCGGTCCGGAACGGAGCGTTCCGGGGACGGTCGAGGATGTGGTGCTCCCGGTCGTCCTTCGTGACCCAGCGCTCGATCCAGGGCCACGCGGCCATGAGCCCGAAGAGCACCGCGAGCGGCGCCATCGGCAGCAGCACGTTCATCGGGATCGACATGCCCCAGAACGTCCACTCCCAGTTGAACGGCCAGGTGCCGGGCATGAGGCGCACGGCGCCGTCGGTGAAGCCCATGTACCAGTCGGGCTGGGAACCGGCCTGCACCGGGGAGGGATCGTACGGACCGTAGTTCCAGATCGCGTTGATGGTGGTGGTGCCCGCCATCAGGGCCATGATGCCGAACACGATGAAGAAGAACCCACCGGCCTTCGCCGCGTAGATCGGTCCCACGGGGAAGCCGACGACGTTGTTCTCGGTGCGGCCCGGGCCGGGGAACTGGGTGTGCTTGTGCACCACGACCATGAACAGGTGGACGACGATCAGCATCAGGATGATCGCCGGGATCACGAGCACGTGGAGGATGTAGAGGCGCGCGATGATGTCGTGGCCGGGGAACTCGCCGCCGAACAGGAACATCGACAGGTAGGCGCCCACGATGGGGAGTGCCTTCAGGATCGCGTCGGCGATGCGCAGCCCGTTGCCGGAGAGCACGTCGTCGGGGAGCGAGTAGCCGGTGAAGCCGGCCACGATCGCGAGCAGGAAGAGCGCGACGCCGACGAGCCAGTTGAGCTCGCGCGGGCGGCGGAAGGCCCCCGTGAAGAACACGCGCAGCATGTGCACGGACACGGCGGCGGCGAAGACCAGCGCGGACCAGTGGTGGATCTGGCGCAGGAAGAGACCGCCGCGGATGTCGAACGAGATGTCGAGCGAGGAGGCGTAGGCCGCGGACATCTCGACGCCCTGCATCGGGACGTAGGAGCCCTCGTACTCCAGGGCCGCCATCGACGGCTCGAACCACAGGGCCAGGAACGTGCCGGAGAGCAGCAGGATGACGAAGGTGTACAGCGCCACCTCCCCGAACATGAAGGACCAGTGGTCCGGGAAGATCTTCCGGCCGAACTCCTTGACGATCGGTGACATGCCGACACGGGTGTCGACGAAGTTCGCGATCCGGCCGGTGCCCGTCTGGGGCTTGTACTCGTAATCAGTGGACGTGGACATCAGTTCGCCTCACCCTGCATCTCCTCGACATGGGTACCGCGCTGCGAGTAGGTCGGACCGACCGGCTCCTGGAAGTCGCTGCGGGCCACGAGGTAGCCCTCGTCGTCCACAGTGATCGGCAGCTGGGGAAGGGGCCGGGCAGCCGGCCCGAAGATGACCTCACACTCGTTCGTGAGGTCGAACGTGGACTGGTGGCACGGGCACAGCAGGTGGTGGGTCTGCTGCTCGTAGAGCGCGACCGGGCAGCCGACGTGGGTGCAGACCTTCGAGTAGGCGAAGATGCCGTCGACGTTCCAGTCGGCCCGCTCGGGCGAGACGTTGACGGTGTCCGGGTCGAGGCGCATGAGCAGCACCACGGCCTTGGCCTTCTCGTCGAGATAGCCCTCGTTGTGCCCGATGGCGCTCAGGTTCTCGGGGACCACGTGGAACGTGGAGCCGAGGGTGACGTCCGAGGCCTTGATGGGCGTGCCGGAGGGATCGCGCACCAGACGGATACCCTCGTCCCAGATGGTCTCCTTGAGGACGTCCAGATCGGTCGGGCCGAGGTCCCGCAGCATGCCGACGAACGGCAGGGGAGCGAGCACGGCCGCGCCGATGAGGGTGTTGCGCAGCAGCGGCCGGCGCTTGATCCCGGACTCGTCGTAGATCGTGGTCAGGATGCTCTGCGCCTCGGCGCGCTGCTCCTCCGTGCGCACCGCGTGCCGGTTCTCGACCAGCTCGTGGTCCGGCATGAGCGTGCGGGCCCAGTGGACCACGCCGAGACCGATGCCGAACATGCCCAGGGCGACGCCGAGGCCGAGCAGCAGGTTCTGCAGCTGGAGGGCCTGCGTGGGCGCGGTGTTCGTGACGTCGTAGATGGGTCCGTCGACGCGGACGCCGAAGTACCCGACGAAGAACAGGATCGATCCGATGATCGAGATCAGGAACAGCAGGACGACCTGCCGTTCGGCGCGCTTGGCGGCCGTGGAGTCGATGTCCGTCAGGCGCGGGCGGTGCGGGGGCAGTCCGGGGTCGGGGAAACGCTCCATTGCCGTGGTGCCCGTGGTGGCAACGGTTCCCGACTGGTGGGGAGTGCCGTCACTGTGGCTTCCCATGTGGTCCCTCATTCTTCTCTTGGTGCAGTTGATCGTAGCTTCGGGGTCCGACATCCGCTGCCGGCACGGCCCGTCAGGCGGAGCGCGAGGTGAGCCAGACGGTGAACCCGATGATGACGGCGAGCCCGATGGTCCAGACGAACAGGCCCTCCGACACCGGGCCGAGGGCGCCGAGCCCGAAGCCGCCGGGGTTGGGGTTGTCCTCGAGGGTCTTCAGGTAGGTGATGACGTCCCGCTTCTCCTCGGGGGTGATGTTCGCGTCGTTGAACACCGGCATGTTCTGCGGGCCGGTCTGCATGGCCTCGTAGATGTGCTTCTCCTCGACGTCCATCACCGAGGGGGCGTACTTGCCGCGGGTCAGCGCACCGCCGGCACCGGCGGCGTTGTGGCACATGGCGCAGTTCGCGAGGAACACCTTCGCACCGTTGGCGGCGTTGCCCTGGGAGACGTCCAGGTACTGCTCCTCGGGGATGCCCGGGCCGGCGCCGAGGGTCGCCACGTAGGCGGCGAACTGACGGACCTGCTCGTCGTTGAACTGGACCGCCTTCTGCTCGGCCTGGGGACCGTTGGCCTGCATGGGCATGCGGCCGGTGCCGACCTGGAAGTCGACGGCGGCCGCACCGACGCCGACGAGCGACGGGCCGGAGGGGGTCCCGGCGCCGTCGAGGCCGTGGCAGGTGGAGCAGTTCGCGACGAACAGCTTCTCGCCCTCCTCGATGTCCTGCGCGGTGTAGGACTCGGTCTGGGCCTTGGCCTCGTTGGTGGTGGTGGCGACTGCGTAGAGCCCACCGCTGAGGAGCAGGGCCAGGACCATCAGGACCAGGACGGCCAGAGGGTGGCGTCGCTGCTGCGAAAGTGCCTTCACGTCAAACGTTCCTTTAACTCGGTGTTGGTTTGCTTGGTGCGTCCTCCGGACGGCGCGGCCTACCGGAGGAAGTAGACCACGAGGAACAGCACGATCCAGACGACGTCCACGAAGTGCCAGTAGTAGGACACGACGATCGCCGAGGTGGCCTCGAAGTGCCCGAAGCGCTTGGCGATGAAGGCACGCCCCATGATGAACAGGAACGCGATGAGACCGCCCGTCACGTGCAGGGCGTGGAAGCCCGTGGTGATGTAGAAGGCGGAGCCGTAGGAGTTGGCCGGGATGCTGATGCCGTGGGCGACCAGCTCGGCGTACTCGAAGGACTGCACCGCCACGAAGATCGCGCCCATGAGGAAGGTCAGGGCGAACCACTCGACCATGCCCCACCGGCGGACGTCGAACAGGCCGCCGGCCCGGCGGGGCTGGAGGCGCTCGGCCGCGAAGACGCCGAACTGGCAGGTCACCGAGCTGAGCACCAGGACGATGGTGTTGGCGAGGGCCAGCGGGACGTTGAGCTTGGCGGACTCCTCGGCCCAGAGCTCCGGTGCGGTGGAGCGCAGGGTGAAGTACATGGCAAAGAGGCCGGCGAAGAACATGACCTCGGAGGCGAGCCACACGATGGTGCCCACTGAGGTGAGGTTGGGTCGGTTGATCGACCCGCCTACCGGCTTGGCTGGGGTATGGGTTGCAGTCGTCACAGAGACATTATGTCGCCAAAACTCCCGGTGGACCAACCAGGGGCGGGGTCGGGCGGTTCGCGTGTCCGGGCGCCGAGGGCCCCCGCTGACGAGGCGCGCCGTCTCCCCGCGCGTCCGGGCGCGGGAGGCCGGGGATCCGGGGGCCTCCGGGACCCTGATGTGATCCGTGTCACAAGTCCTCGGCGAGGGACATCCCACGCCCGGGAGCCTGTTCGGGCCGGTCCGGCGGCGGGCGATACGATCGGGGACGTGAACACGACGACACCGACGACCGCACCGCACTTCGAGTGGCCGGACCTGATCACCGCCCTGATCTCCGGCACCGATCTGACCCGTGACCAGGCCTACTGGGCCATGGACACGATCATGTCGGGCGAGGTGTCCGACGTCGTCATCGCCGGTTTCCTCGTGGCCCTGCGGGCGAAGGGGGAGACGGTCGAGGAGCTGACCGGGCTGGCCGACGCCATGGTGGGCAACGCCCGGCCGGTCGACATCCCCGGCCCGGCCCTGGACATCGTCGGGACCGGCGGCGACCGGCTCTCCAGCGTCAACATCTCCACGATGTCCGCCCTCGTGTGCGCGGGCGCCGGGGCGAAGGTCGTCAAGCACGGCAACCGCGCGTCGTCCTCGAAGTCCGGCTCCGCCGACGTCCTGGAGGCGCTCGGGGTGCGGCTGGACCTGCCGGTCGAGATGGTGGAGTCCGCGGCCCGGCACGTGGGCATCACGTTCCTCTTCGCCCAGACCTTCCACCCGTCGATGCGCTTCGCCGCGGCGGCCCGGGCGCAGCTGCGCGTGGCCACCGCCTTCAACTTCCTGGGGCCGATCACGAACCCGGCGCGGGTCGAGGCCTCGGCCGTCGGTGTGGCCGACCGCTCGCTGGCGCCGCTGATCGCGGGCGTTTTCGCGGCCCGCGGCGACCGGGCCCTCGTCTTCCGGGGCGGCGACGGCCTCGACGAGCTCACCGTGACGGCGCCCTCCGAGGTCTGGGAGGTCCGGGACGGGCGGGTCGACCACCACGACCTCGAGCCGCTCGACCTCGGCATGCCCCGGGCCACGATCGAGGACCTCCGGGGCCAGGACGCCCGGTACAACGCGGGCGTGGTCGAGCGGGTCCTGGCGGGGGAGAAGGGGCACGTGCGCAACGCCGTGCTGCTCAACTCCGCCGCCGGCCTCGTGGCCTTCGACACCGGTGCCGAGGGGTCCTTCCAGGACCGGATGGCCGCGGCGGTGCGGCGCGCGGAGGAGTCGGTGGACAGCGGCGCGGCCCGCGCCGTCCTGGACCGCTGGATCGCCCACACCGCACGCTGAGGCGCCGCGCCGGCGGAGGGCCGACGACGACGGAGGCCGGCGGGGCGTTCCCCCGCCGGCCTCCTGCTGTCCGTGCGCCCGACCGCCGCGCGGGCTCCGGCCGGGTGGCACGAGGCCGGACGGCGGGTGGCCGTCAGTCGATGCCGAGCGAGAAGGCCGCCTCCAGGTCGTGCTTGCTGTAGGTCCGGAACGCGATGTTGGTGTTCGTGCCCACGACGCCCTCGACCTTGGAGAGCCGGTCGGCGATGACGTCCGCGAGGTCCTCGTGCCGGTGCACGCGCACCATGGCGATGAGGTCCCAGTCGCCGGTCACGGAGTACACCTCGCTGATCCCGGGGATGTCCGAGATCTGCTCGGCGACCTCGGGGATCCGGTCGGCGGAGGTCTTGATGAGGACGATGGCGGTGAGCATGGAGCACCTTTCGCGGGAGCGGGGCCGGCAGGACCGGCGGGACGGAGGGGTCAGCGCGGGCGGCGGGAGCGGGCCGCGCGCAGCCCCGAGACCAGGGCGCGGGGGCCCAGCAGGAAGACGCCGAGCACTGCGAGCGTGACGAGGACGAAGCTCGGTGCCGCGCCCTCGCCGACGAGCAGGCGCAGAGCCATGCCCACGGCCACGGTCGTCGACCACAGCGCGACGCCCCGCGGCCAGACGGCGAACGGGGCGCGGTGCACCCGCCACCCGATCCAGCCCAGCAGGAGCCCGGCCAGGAACGGCCACGCCGTGATCAGGAGGCCGGCCGCGTCCAGGGCGTGGGTGCTGCGGCCCAGGCCGGCGAACAGCAGGACGAGCAGCACGTCCACGGTCAGCGCCGCGGCCCAGGGGTCGGGGTGCGTGGTGCGTTCCTCGGGGCGGGCGGTGAGGGGGGCGGACGTGTGCATGCTGGCAGTCTAGTGCGGCGTCCGCTGGTCGCGATCCGGGACTCCCGAAGCCTCAGGTGCACCTTGAGAGTTGAGGGCTGCGGGCGAAAAAAGTCTCAACCTTCCACCAGGGGTCGATGGTCCGGGCCCGGAGGCCAGGGAGGGCCGCCGGGCCGCCTCGGGTGCCGGACTCGTGACGGAATGCGGGACGGCGGGGTGGCTGAGGAGTACCACATCCTCGTGCGGTGCGGCGCGGCGTCCCGGTGGAGCGGTCGGTGCGACGAGCGGCGGAGGTGTGTGCGACAGGGGATGCTCGGGAGTGGTACATAGCGGGTGGAACGGGCCGGAGGGGAGCCTTCGCTCCACGCTACTTTACATAATGCAGATTATCGGCGCTTTGCGGAGCAGGCTGTCCGGGGGGCAGCGCTCAGCATCCGTGTCCGCGCACGCCGTCGTTCCGGCTGTTCCGGTGAGCTCCGGACGCTCGGCTCTGCCGTGACGACACGACCCCGTCCTGCAGCGCGGATTCATCGCGCGGCTCCGGGGCCGGCAGGAGCGACCCGCCGTGAGATCCCGGACGACGACGGAACGGTGGGCCGTGGGCCTCTCCGCCGCCGGGCTCGTGCTGGGCTCGGTCGCGCCCGTCCTGACAGTCGTCCGACAGGACACTGGCACCGAGCCCGCGCTCGTCGTCGTCGCGCCGATGCTCGCAGCACCGTTACGACACGGCGGACCGGCCGTCCCGCTCCGAACAGACCGGCGCCTCTCCCCTGTCGACGCCGTCAGCAAGCCGATGTCCTCGTGTTGCGCCGCCCGGCCCTCCTTTTGTGGCCACTTGTGGGGGGATTCCCCCGTCGACCCGGCCTCGGGGGCCGGCCGCCGATACGCTCGCCGTGGCCGACCTGAATTCGCGTCGGCAAATTCTTGGTTCAAGGGGAGGACATCCGTGGGACGACGGAACACTGTGATCGTGACGGACGGCCGGGGGCGCCGGCTGGTGACCTCCGTGCTGGCCCTGTCGGTGCTGGCCCTGGCCGGCTGCGGACAGGACGACGGCTCGGACGCGCCCCCCGCGACCGCCTCCGGATCGGTCGCCCTCTCCCCCTCGCACGGCGGCCTGCAGGGCGGGAACCTGGTCCTGGCGGACACCGGCGGGGGCACCGACGGCCCGGTCACCGTCCGCTTCGGCGAGACGGAGGTCGAGTGCGAGTTCGACGACCGCTCCGCGCGCCACGCCTGCGTGGCCCCGGCCCGCGGGACCCCGGGCACGGTGGAGGTCTCCTTCGCGTCCGGCGGGAGCGACGTCGGGGAGAAGACCGCCTACACCTACACGACGCAGGGCACGCAGGACGTCCCCCTCCTCACGGTGAACACGGAGACCGTGCGCAGCAACGCCGAGGCGATCCGGGCCGACTTCCCGTCGAACGTCCAGCTCGGCGCCGTGCTCAAGAACGGCGAGCCCGTGGACGTGTTCGGCAAGGTCATCGAGGACGCCGCCGAGGTCGACTACATCTTCGTGCCGAAGCTCGACGACGCCATCGCCCTGCGCGAGGCCGGCGTCGAGGCGAAGATCGCGGTGCTCTACGTCGCCCAGATCGAGGACATCCCGCTGCTGATGCACTACGACGTGGAGGTCGCCGCCACGGACCCCGCCTGGGTCGAGGCGGCGGAACAGGTGCTGTCCACCACGGGAGGGACGCTGAAGGTCCACCTGTGGGTCGACACGGGGATGGGGCGCGAGGGCGTCGTGCCCGAGGAGGCGCTCCCCCTGGCCCGAGCCGTCGAGGACGCCCCGCACCTGGAGCTCGCCGGCATCGCCACGCACTTCTCCACCGTCACGGCGGAGGACAAGGACGCCATCGAGCGCAACGACACGGCCAACACCACGGTGGCCCAGAAGAACCGCTTCGACGGAGCGGTGGCCGCGATCCGGGACGCCGGCCTCGGGCAGGACGCCCTGATCCACGCGGGGGCCAGCGACGTGCTGGACCAGGAGATCGACTCCCTCTACTACGACCTGCTGCGGGTCGGCGGCATGTTCTTCGCCAGCAGCCCGCCGGAGACGACCCTCTACTCCTGGACCACGGAGCTGAGCCAGGTCAAGACGCTCCCCGCGGGCTGGTGCATCGACTACGGGTGCACCGAGCCGACCACCGAGCCCAAGAAGGTGGGTCTCGTCAACCACATCCCGTCCCGGGAGAACGAGCTGACCTACACGGTCGGCGGCAAGCAGGTCCCGGTGCTGCTCGACCACGGCACGGTCCTGACCCTCGACCTGTCCGAGGTGCCGGAGGCGGCCGCCGGGGACGAGGTGGCCATCGACTTCAGCGCGGAGGCCTTCCACCTGCTCGACGCCACCGCGCCGCTGCCGGTGACGACCACCGGCGGGTGACCGGCGCCGTTCAGGACCGACCGGCCGGGTCCTCGACGTCGTGGTCCAGCACGAGGTCGGCGTGGAAGTCCCGGGCCAGCTCCCGGGCGCGGGCGGCCCGGCGCGCGGAGGCCTCCGGTGCGACGGTGAGGTCCACGTAGACGACGGGCCGGCCGCAGGACTCCTCGAGCCGGGCCCGCAGCACCTCCGCCCGGTCGTCGCCGGGCGCGCAGCGGCCCGTGCCGAGCAGGACGAACGCGGGCTCGAAGTCGGGCTCGGCGGGAACGCCCCGCGCGATCAGGGCGGGCAGCCGGGACTGCAGCGCGGAGAGGCCGACCACGGCGGTCGCCGTCCCGGCGAGCCAGGCGCCGGCGGCGGAGACCGCCAACGAGGTGATGAGTTTCATGGATCTCCTCCTCCCGCGTGCCGGGGTCTGTGGGGCGGACCGGCACCGGGCCGGACCGACGGACGGTGGCGTCCCGCGGTCCCGGGAGAGTCCGGTGCGACCACGGTAGAGATCCCAACGCCCCCGGAACAGCGCCTATTCCGGGGACGCCGGCCACGGCCCTGCCGCCACGCCGCTCCAGCGTCCTGTCAGGCCCGTGGGGCAGAATGGGCTCAAGGCGAGGGTGCCCTCGCGGACGCGGATTCGGAAGGCCGGGGACGGACATGTGGGAGTGGCTGGTCGAGAACTCGTGGGTCCTGTGGCTGATCATCGTGATCGCTCTGGCCGCCGTCGAGATGCTCACCCTGGACTTCCTCTTCCTGATGATGTCCGCCGCCGCGCTGCTGGCGTTCGGGGTGAGCTGGGTGACGGACAACTTCGTGCTCCAGGTGGTGACGTTCGCCCTCGCCTCGGTGCTGCTCATCTTCGCGGTGCGGCCGGTGGCCCTGCGCCGCCTCAACCGGTCCACGCCCGGGACCGCGTCCAACGCCGCCCGGCTCATCGGCCTCCCGTGCCAGGTCCTGGACCCCGTGACCGGCCGCAGCGGGCTGGTGCGCCGGGAGGGCGACACCTGGAGCGCCCGCTCGGTCACCGGCGAGCAGCTGCCCCCCGGCACCGACGTCTTCGTCCACGACATCGAGGGCGCCACCGTCCTCGTGGCCCCGTACCCCGCGCCGGCCGCCGACGGCGGGCCGGCGCCGCGCCCGTCCTTCTGACCCCCAAGACCGCACCGGCCCGGCGGGAACGCCGCCCGGAGCGGCACCACCGAGAGAGGCACCCGTGGACCTAGCCGTCATCGTCCTGCTCGCCATCCTGGTCGTCCTGGTCTTCATCATCCTGCTGAGGTCGGTGCGGATCATCCCGCAGGCCCGGGCCGGGATCGTCGAGCGACTCGGCAAGTACCAGAGCACCCTCACCCCCGGTCTGCACTTCCTCATCCCGTTCGTGGACCGTCTCCTGCCCCTCATCGACCTGCGCGAGCAGGTCCAGTCCTTCCCGGCGCAGTCCGTGATCACGGAGGACAACCTGGTGGTCGGCATCGACACGGTCGTCTACTTCCAGGTCATGGATCCGCGTGCCGCCACCTACGAGATCGTCGACTACATCCAGGCCGCCGACCAGCTGACGTCGGCGACCCTGCGCAACGTGGTGGGCGGTCTGAACCTCGAGGAGGCGCTGACCTCCCGCGACAAGATCAACGCCGAGCTGCGCGGGGTCCTGGACTCCACCACGGGGCGCTGGGGCATCCGGGTGTCGCGGGTGGACATCAAGGAGATCACTCCCCCGCCGTCCATCCAGGACTCGATGGAGAAGCAGATGCGCGCCGAGCGGGAGCGCCGCGCGGTGATCCTCACGGCCGAGGGCGACAAGCAGTCGCGGATCCTCATGGCCGAGGGCCAGCGGCAGGCGGCCATCCTGTCCGCGGAGGGCGAGGCGAAGGCCGCGATCCTGCGCGCGGACGGTGAGGCCCAGGCCATCCGGAAGGTCTTCGACTCGATCCACCGGGCCCGGCCGACCCAGAAGCTGCTGGCCTACCAGTACATCCAGACCCTGCCCAAGGTCGCCGAGGGCAGCGCCAACAAGGTGTGGATGATCCCCGCCGAGCTCGGCGACGCCCTGCGGGGCGTGGGCGACTTCCTCTCCAGGCCGGACGAGGACGGCCCGGACCGGACCTGGTCGGACGGGGACGAGATGCCGGAGCCCGAGTCCGCGGACGAGCCCCTCGTGAAGCCGGACGCCGTCCGGGTGACGGAGGAGGACCTGCAGCCCAACCTGGAGCGCACCACCGTCGACCCGGACGAGTTCACCATCCCCCGGCCCTCGACCATCGACCCGGAGGCCCCCGTGCGCCTCGACGACCCGATGCCGCCGCAGGACGGCCCGGCCGCCCGCTGACGCGGCGGACCCGGGCCCCGGGGAACAACCCCGGGAGCCCGTGCGTTGCACCCAGCGGATCCCGGGTCCGTGCGACCCGCCGTCAGCCCGAGCGTGCGCCACTGCCGTGGCCACCGTCAGTTATGGAGGAACCACCACAATGAGCGACCGCAGCCTCAGGGGAATGCGTCTGGGCTCCCAGTCCATGGAGACCGAGGCCGGTGTCGAGCCGGCCCCGCGCCAGCGCGTCGAGTACCGCACCGCGGACGGCGAGAAGGTCACCGTCACCTTCGCGGCGGAGGCCGAGATCCCGCCGGTGTGGGTGTCGAAGACCGGCAAGGAAGCGATCATCGTCAACGGCGAGAAGCCGGTGAACCCCAACGAGAAGCACCAGCGCACGCACTGGGACATGCTCCTGGAGCGGCGCAGCACGGACGAGCTCGAGGAGATCCTGGCCCAGCGCGTCGAGTTCTACCGGGAGAAGCACGCGATCTGATCCTGTCGCCCGGCACATGCGGAGGGCCCCACCCGGTTCGGGTGGGGCCCTCCGCATGTGCCGGGCAGCGCGCCGGTCAGAGGCTCAGCGGCGGGTGAGCTTGCCCGCCAGGGTCCTGGCGCGGGCGGTGAGCCCCCACTGGGCCACGCGCACGACGGCCTCCCGGGTCACGTCCGGGCTCATCTTGGACTCGCCCTCGGCGCGCTCCACGAAGGTGATCGGCACTTCGACGACGCTCAGGCCGGCCCGCTCGGTGCGCCAGCCGAGATCGATCTGGAAGCAGTAGCCCTTGGAGTCGACGGTCTCGAGACCGATCCGCTCGAGGGTCTCGCGGCGGAAGGCGCGGTAGCCGGCGGTGATGTCGTGGATCCGGGAGCCCAGGAGCGTCCGGGCGTAGAGGTTGCCGCCGCGCGAGAGCAGCTGGCGCTGCAGGGGCCAGTTCACGGTGCGCCCGCCGGGGACATAGCGGGAGCCGATGGCCAGGTCGGCGCCGCGCCCCACGGCGTCCAGCAGCAGCGGGAGCTGCTCGGGCTGGTGGGAGCAGTCGGCGTCCATCTCGACCAGGACGTCGTAGTCCCGGGCCAGGCCCCAGCGGAAGCCGGCGATGTACGCGGCGCCGAGGCCCTCCTTGCTGGTGCGGTGCAGGACGTGGATGTTCTCGTCCGCGGCGGCCATCTCGTCGGCGAGACGGCCGGTCCCGTCCGGGCTGTTGTCGTCCACCACCAGCACGTGCCCGTCCGGGACGGCCTGGCGGAGCCGGTCCATCACGGTCGGGAGGGACTCGTGTTCGTTGTAGGTGGGGATGACGGTCAGTACGCGCACCGGGTGGTTCCTTTCGAGGTCTGCCTGCCGCACCACAGGGCAGGCTCCCTCGTCTTCGGACCAGTCCGGCCCTGAGGGGATGCCGGCCTGTTTTCTAAGGACGAGCGAGCCCACCCGGCAGCAGTTGTCCAGCCTAACCTGCCCCGCGCCTGCGACCAAGATCCGAACGCCGCGGGGTGGCCGGACGCCCCGCGGCTCAGAACCCGGCGGAGCGGTACAGCTCGACGCCGTCGAGCACGGTCTGGCGGCACACGGGCAGGGACGCGCCGTCGAGCGCCGGGAGCAGGGGGGTGCGGGCGCGCGGGTCGGTGCTCCAGGCGGAGCCGGTCCCCTCGGCCTGCTGCACCATGAGGGCCTCGACGTCCCAGACGGCGAACGTGGCCGGGGTGCCGGGCGCGAGCTGGCCCTGCATGGGGTCGGGGTGCCGGGCGGCCCGCCACGCGCCCCGGGTGGAGGCGAGGAACGCGGCCCGCGCGGAGATCCGCTGCTCCGGGTCGTGGTGCTGGAGGCAGGCGCGGACGGTCTCCCACGGGGACAGCGGCACCACGGGGGCGTCGCTGCCGAGGGCCACCGGGACCCCGGCGCGGTAGAAGGAGGCCATCGGGTTCATCGCGGCCGCCCGGTCGGCCCCGAGGCGCTGCTCGTAGAGCCCGCCCGGTCCGCCCCAGGCGGCGTCGAAGCCCGGTTGCACGGACACGGTCACGGCGTGGTGGGCGAGCCGCTCGATGCCCTCCGGGTCGATCATCTCGGCGTGCTCCAGGCGGTGGCCGGCGCTGTGCAGGGCCCGCTCCCCCACGAGCGCCTCGGCGCGGTCGAGGCCGTCGAGGACGATGTCCATCCCGGCGTCCCCGATGACGTGGAAGCCGCCCTGCAGACCGGCCTCCGTGGTCGCGGCGAGGTGGGCGGCCACGGCCGCGGCGTCCAGGTAGCGGTCCCCCAGGTCGCCGGGGGCGTCGGCGTAGGGGGCGCGCAGCGCGGCGGTGCGGGAGCCCAGGGCGCCGTCGACGCACAGGTCCCCGGCGAGCCCCACGAGCGACTCCCGCCGCTCCACGGGGCGTCCGAGCAGGTCCGCCAGGGCGGTGTCGAACCGCTCCGCCACCGCCAGCGCCTCCTGGGCCGTGGCCACGAGCTCCCCCCGGTAGGGCAGCACGCGAGGAGTGGCGCCCTCGGCGCCGACCCCGTGGTTGGCGAGGGCCGTCAGCCGCACGAGGTCCTCGAAGGGGGCGACCTGCTCGGCGTTGGCCTCGACGAGGGCCACGTAGCCCTGGGCCGCGGCGTGCCGCAGGGCGAGCCGGTGCAGCTCGGCGCGGCGCCCGGCGTCGAAGTCGAGGGCCGCCGCGCGCACCCGGTCGTGGGCCAGGTTCTCCACGCGGCCGTCGCCGAGCCACCCGTCGGTCCCGGCCAGGCCCAGCCGCCGGGCCAGGGACGAGGACACCACCCCGGAGTGGACGTCGATGCGGGTCAGGTAGACCTCGCGCCCGCCGGCGGCCCGGTCGAGCTCCTCCGCCGTCGGCGCCCGGCGCTCCGGCCACACGGACTCGTCCCAGCCGGAGCCCAGGACCGGGCCCGTGCTCGTGCGGGCGGCGCCGGCCACGGCGTCGAGCACCTCGTGCAGGGATCCGGCCGCCGTGAGGTCCAGGGTGGACAGCGCCAGGGCGGTCTCGGTCACGTGCACGTGGGAGTCCACGAACCCCGGGGCCAGCAGCCGCCCGTCGAGGTCGACCACGTCCATGGAGGAGTCCTGCAGGGACTGCGCCGCCTCCTCGGAGCCGACCCAGGCCACGCGGGTGCCGTCGACCAGCAGGGCTGTGGCGAACGGGTCCGCGGGGCTGTAGACGGAGCCGTTGCGGTAGAGGACGGGACGGGCGGGGACGGTGGTGCTCACGGGTCTCCTGTTCGGGGGCGGTGGTGCGCGGGGGTCGTGCGGGGCGGTCGTGCCGGTGGACGGGGCGGCGCGGGGCGGGAGGGCGCGGCTCAGTCCTCGAACGCGGAGTGGGCCACCACGCCGCGGCGCACCAGCGCGATCGCGCGCTGGCACTGGGCGCGCGTGCCGGCGTCGAGGAGATCGATCTTGGCGAGCTGGTCGAGCATGTCGATCACCTGCTTGGCCCAGCGCACGAAGTCGCCGGCGGCGAGCTCCGTGCCGGACAGGGCCGCGCTCAGGGTCGCCCCGCGCGCCCAGAGGTGCATGGCCTCCACGAGCCCGAACTCCGGCTCCGCGGTGGCCGGGAGGTGGTGCTCCTGCTCGCGGTCGGTGAGCAGGGACCAGTTGCGCACCACGGTCTGTGCGGCCCGGTCCATGGCGGCGGTCGGCAGGACCGGCTGGATCCCCTGCTCCTCGCGCTTGGCCTGGTAGACGAGCAGGGTCACGAGCCCCGCGGTGGCGGCGGGGTCGAGGTCGTCGAGGAAGCCGTCGCGCAGGCTCAGGGCGAGGAGCAGGTCCCGGTCCCCGTAGATCCGCCGCAGCTGCTCGCCGGCGCGGGTCGGCCGGACCTCCCCGTCCGGGAGGGTCTCCAGGTAGCCGAAGGAGCCCAGCACCTCGGAGACGCGGTCGAAGGTCTTGGCGATCGTGTTGGTGCGGCTCTCGATCTGGCGCAGCAACCCGTCGGTGTCCCGGCGCAGCGCCCACCAGCGCTCGGCCCAGCGGGCGTGGCTCTCGCGGTCCGAGCAGCCGTGGCAGGGGTGGCCGCGCAGGGCCTTGCGGACCTCCGTGATGCGCCGCTCGGCGGCGCTGGTGCCGCGGTCGAACTGGATGGTGTGCCCGCGGCCGCCGCCGCGCGGGGGCCGGTGCTCGTGCAGGGCGTTGCGCACGGACGAGGCGAGGTCGCGCCGCTCCTTGGGCGTCCGGCCCGTGAACTGCTTGGGGATCCGGATCCGCGAGACCGGCTCGAGCGGCCCGTCCAGGTCCTGGGCCCCCACCCGGCGCAGCTGGTGGTCGAGGGTGAGGATGGAGGGGCGGGGGTCGTCCCGGTTGGGGTCGGTGGACAGGATCACGGCGTAGCCGGCGTTGCGCCCCCGCGGGATCTCCACGACGTCCCCGGGCAGCAGGTCGTGCAGGGACGCGACGGCGTCCGAGCGCCGCTGCCGGGAGCCGGCCTTCTCCTCGGCACGCTCCAGGTCCTTGAGCTCGCGGCGCAGGGCGGCGTACTCGGAGAAGTCCCCGAGGTGGCAGGTCATGGCCTCCTCGTAGCCCTTGAGGGACTCCTCCTGGGAGCGGACCCGGCGCGCCAGGCCCACCACGGAGCGGTCCGCCTGGAACTGGGCGAAGGAGGACTCGAGGATCTTGCGGGAGCGGTGGGCGCCGAACTGGGCCACCAGGTTCACGGACATGTTGTAGGTGGGCCGGAAGCTCGAGTTCAGCGGGTAGGTGCGCTTGGAGGCGAGACCGGCGACTGCGTGCGGGTCCATCCCGGGCTGCCACAGCACCACGGCGTGGCCCTCGACGTCGATCCGCCGGCGCCCCGCGCGCCCGGTGAGCTGGGTGTACTCCCCCGGCGTGATGTCCACCCGGGACTCGCCGTTGAACTTGTCGAGCTTCTCGAGCACCACGGAGCGGGCCGGCATGTTGATGCCCAGGGCCAGGGTCTCCGTGGCGAAGACGGCCTTGACGAGCCCCTCGGCGAACAGCTCCTCCACGAGCTCCTTGAACGCCGGCAGCATCCCCGCGTGGTGGGCGGCCACGCCGCGCAGCAGGCCGTCGCGCCACTCGTAGAAGCCGAGGACGTTGAGGTCCGCGGCCTCGAGCGAGGCGGCGGTCTCGGCCACCCGGGCGCGGATGGTCTGCTGCTCCTTCTCGCCGGTCAGCCGGATGTCCGCGGCGACGCACTGCTGCACGGCGGCGTCGCACCCGACCCGGGAGAAGATGAAGGTGATGACGGGCAGCAGGCCCTCGGCGTCGAGGCGGCGGATCAGCTGCGGGCGGGACACCCGGCGCGTCTCGGGGCTGGGCCGGAAGCCCTCGCCGCCGTTGCGGCGGGAGAACCGGTCCCGGGAGCGTCCCCCGGGCCCGCGGCCGCCCCGGCGGCCCCCGCGGGGGTGCTCGGCGCGGGCGAGCTGGAGCAGCTCGGGGTTGACGTCGGGCTCGTCGCTGCCGGGGCCCTCGAGCCGCTCGGCGGCCTCCTCCACCGTGGTGTCGTCCAGGAACAGGTCGAGCAGCCGCCCGCCCACCTGGACGTGCTGCCACAGCGGCACGGGCCGGTGCTCGGAGACCACCACGTCCGTGTCGCCGCGCACCGTGTCCAGCCAGGCCCCGAACTCCTCGGCGTTGGAGACGGTCGCGGACAGGGAGACCAGCTGGACGCTGTCCGGCAGGTGGATGATGACCTCCTCCCACACGGCGCCCCGGAAGCGGTCGGCGAGGTAGTGCACCTCGTCCATGATCACGAAGCCCAGGTTCAGCAGGGTGGGCGAGTCCGCGTACAGCATGTTGCGCAGGACCTCGGTGGTCATCACCACCACGTCCGCCTCGGAGTTCACCGAGGTGTCGCCGGTGAGCAGGCCGACCCGCTCGGCGCCGAAGGCCCGGGAGAACTCGTGGAACTTCTGGTTGCTGAGCGCCTTGATGGGCGTGGTGTAGAAGGCCTTCTGCCCGCGGGACAGGGCCAGGTGGACGGCGAACTCCCCCACTACGGTCTTGCCGGCGCCGGTCGGCGCGGCGACGAGCACCCCGCGGCCCTCCTCGAGGGCCCCGCAGGCGGTCGTCTGGAAGTCGTCCATCTCGAACTCGAGCCGGTGCTGGAACACGGCGAGCTCGGTCCTCGCGTGGGCGGCCCGCTGCTTGGCGGCCAGGTATCGGTCGGCGTAGGAGGACATGCGTCCAGCCTACTGCTCGACCCGGACGTGGCCGGGTCCACCGGGGGCCCGTTCGCGACGGGCCGAGCGGGTCAGGTGCGGAACCCGCCCTCGGGGTCGTGGCCGAGGCGGCCGAGCTCGTCGGCGGGGGTCGCGACGTCGGCCGACGCCCCCGTGCCCGCCGCGAGGCGGGCCTCCTTCCGGGCCCGCCGGCGGTCGAGGAGCAGGCACAGCCCGACGGCCACGAAGAAGAGCGTGAGCAGCGGCACGGCGAGGTAGAACATGGTCATCGGGTCGGGGCCCGGGGCGGCCATCGCGGAGACCACCATCACGAGGACCACGACGATCCGCCAGCTCTTGAGCACCGTGCGCCCGGAGAGCACGCCCAGCATGTTCAGGCCCACCAGGAACACGGGCAGCACGAAGGCGACGCCGAAGGTCAGGATCAGCTGGAGGAAGAACCGCAGGTACACGTCCGCGGAGATGAAGTTGGTCCCGCCCGCCGGGGTGAACGCGGTGAGGGCGTAGACGGCGGTGGGCAGGGTGAGTACGGCGACCGCGATCCCGCTCAGGAAGAGCGGGACGGCCGCGGCCAGGAAGCCGACCGCGTAGCGCCGTTCGGTCCGGTGCAGGGCCGGGGTCACGAACGCCCAGAGCTGGTAGAGCCACACGGGGCTGGCCAGGACCAGGCCGAGCACCAGGGAGACCTCCACCATGATGTTGAAGGACGAGCCCACCGCGGAGTAGTTGATGGAGGCCTCGCTGCCCTCCGCGGAGGCCAGCCGCTGCAGGGGCTCCGTGATGTAGGCCATGAACGGGATGTACAGGAAGAACCCGCCGACCATGCCCACCACGGTGGCGACCGCGGACTTGATCAGCCGGTTGCGCAGCTCCCGCAGGTGCTCGGCCAGGGCCATCTGCGCCTGCGGATTGGCCTTGCGCGCGGTCCGGCGCTTCTTCGGACCGCGGGGGGACTGCGAGGACATGGGGACCTTCGGGACTCGGGGCCCGCCCGGGGCGGCGGGGCCGGTCGGGCGGCCCGCTCCCCGGGCGGGGGCGCGGACCGGCCGGTGCGGCGGATCGGGGCGGCGGCGGACGCCGGGAGAGGGGGCGAGGGGTCAGGCCGGAGGGCGGCCGGGGTGCTGCTCGGGGTCGCGCGGGGTGTCCGTGCCGGAGGCGGTGCCGGTGGCACCGGGGTCACGGTCGGTGCTGCCGTCCCGGCCGGGCGCCACGGCCTTGCCGTCGATGACCACGTCCGAGCCGTCCGGCTGGTCGTCCTTCTTCATCTCCTTGACCTCGGACTTGAAGATGCGCAGCGACTGGCCGAGGCTGCGGGCCATGCCCGGGAGCTTGGGCGCGCCGAACAGCAGCAGGATCACCAGCAGGATGATCAGGATCATGAAGGGGCTGTCGAAGAGCCTACCCATGGAACATTCCTTTCCGTTCAGCCCGGCGGAGGTCGCTGATCCGCTGCGGCTGGCCCATCCGGTCCTTGCGCTCGATGCGGCGTCTCAGACGGGCGGTTTCTCGTTGGTCACGGCCGACCCGGTAGTCGGCCACGGCTTGCCCCACCGGTGTGAACAGGGCCGGGTCCGGGGCGGCCCGGACAGGGCGCTGCACCCCGGCGGCCGCGTCGTCCCACCGCTGGGCGAACTCCCCGGCCACCGTCTCGGTGTCCCGGAGCAGGACGAAGAAGGTCTTCACCAGCCGCCACAGCATCAGTCCGAGGAACGCCGCGCCGAGCAGGACGAGGACCGTCCACAGCAGGACCCAGGACCACCAGAGCATGCCCTCCAGTATAGGCGGGCGGATCAGGCCGGCTCGGACGCCCCGTAGGCGCCGAGCGCAGAGTTCACCCAGAGTTCCACCTGCGCCACGACGTCGTCGGGTCCGATGACCGCGAGCTGGCCGCCGTAGCGGGTGACGAGCGCGCACACGGCCTCGGCCGTCTGGAACCCGATGAGCGCGGCCTCGTGGTCGGCCGCCGGCCCGGTGCGGGCCCCGCCGGGGACCCGGACCACGGCCGTGCGGGTGGCGTGGTACTGGTCGGCGATCCACCGGCTGCGCCGGTCGGTGACGAGCACGACCTCCACGGTGTCCGGGGTGCCGGGGGCGGGCGGGGACGCGGCGGCGGCCTCCTGGGCGGCGGGGCGCTCCCCCGCCGGCCCGGCGTCCTCGACGGCGGAGATCCGGTCCAGCCGGAAGTTGCGCATCCCCTCGGAGCCGAGGCACCAGGCGCGCACGTACCAGTGGGTGTTGGAGGAGAACACCTGGACCGGGTCCACGACCCGCTCGGTGAGCTCGTCGCGGGACGGGACCACGTAGCCGATCCGGATCCGGCGGCGCTGCTCCACGGCGCGGCGCACCGCGGACATGACGTCGGCGAGGGCGGGCGCGGGCGTGTCCGTGATGGGGCGGGCGCCCACCGCGTTGGCGAGCACCCCGGCGTCCCCCGCGGCGCCGGCGACCTTCGCGATCGTGGACGCGACCGCCTCGGAGTCCCCGCCGGGCACGGTGCGCAGCGTCTGCAGGCCCACGAGCAGCGCGGAGGCCTCCGGCTGCGTGAGGCGCACGGGGTCGGAGAGCTCGTCCGCGTTGGACAGGTAGACGTGGCCGTCGTCCCAGGACGCGTCGATCAGCTGGTCCGGCATGTGCCCGGGCTTGCCGCACACGAACAGGGTGTTGAGGTCCGCGATCAGCTCCTGGTCGGTGATCCCGAACCGGCGGGCGGTCTCCTCGAGCTCCGCGCCCTGGTGGGCGTAGACCCAGCGGACGATCTCGAGCAGCCGCGAGAGGTGGTCCGCGGTGGAGAGCTTGTTGCGCGTGCCCTTGCGGGACTTGTTGTTCCAGTCGACCTGCACGCCGCGGAACCGTGCCACGGCGGACTCGGCGCTCCGCAGCCGGCGCACCACCGCGGCGCGCACCTCGGCCTGCATGGTGGGGGCGGTGCCGTCCCCGTCGCGGGGCACGACGACGCCGGGGCCCGCCGCGGCGATCTCCTCGGCGAGGATCTCGGTCTCCGCGAAGGGGATGTGCAGCCGGTCCCACCGGTCCACGCCGTCCCCGGCGCCGACGCCGGGCTCCTGCCGGGCGGCCATCCGGCGCAGCATGTGCGCGTGGCCGGGCCGGGCCAGCACCTCCACGGTGCGCGCGGGGGCGTGGGAGACCATCTGGGACAGGGACTCGTTCATGGAGAAGCCCTCGGGCGGGTCGAACTCCTTGCGGGTGACCGTGACGTCGGACATGATCCGCGACAGCCGGAACGTGCGGGAGTCCTTGCGGTCCAGGTCCCAGCCGACCACGTACCAGTTGCCGTAGCGGGAGCCGATGCCCCACGGCCGCAGCCGCCGGGTGGTGAGCTGGTCGGTGCTGCGGGCGAGGTAGTCGAAGCGGACCTCGCGGTGTCGCACCACGGCCGAGAGCAGCGGCTCGAAGGACGGCTCGTGGGCGGTGAGGGTGGGCTGCAGCAGCGGCGGGGCGTCGTCCTCCGGCAGACCGCCGATGGCGGGCTCGAGCTTGCGCAGGGCCCGGCGGGCGAGCTCCCCGAGGGAGGCGTCCGTCCAGGCGTTGGCCGCCAGGGCGAGCACCGCGGACTCCTCCGCCGTGAACTGCAGCGGCGGCAGCGTGAAGGACCCGCGCGGGATCCGGTAGCGGTGGCCGTGCGTGTCGTCCGGGAACAGGGGGTCCTCGGAGACCTCCTCGATGGGGTAGCCGAGGTCGCGCAGCTCCGCCTTGTCGCGCTCGAACATGCGCTCGAACGCCTCGTCGGACGCGGACTCCGCGTACGACGGAACGGCCTCCCGGAGCTCGGCGCGGGTGTACCCGCGTTCGCGGGAGACCAGGGCGATGAGCAGGTTGAGGAGCCGCTCCGTCGATCGGGCTGCCATCCGGTGGGTCCTCAGCGCACGTCCAGGAGGTCCACCACGAAGATCAGGGCCTCGTCCGGGCCGATGACCCCGCCGGCGCCCCTGGAGCCGTAGGCCTGGTCCGCAGGGATCTCCAGCCGGCGGCGGCCGCCGACCTTCATGCCCAGCAGGCCCTTGTCCCAGCCCTCGATGACCTGGCCGATGCCCACGGTGAAGTCGAGGGGCTGGCCGCGGTTCCAGGAGGCGTCGAACTCCTCGCCGGCGGAGAACGTCACGCCCACGTAGTGGCAGGAGATCTGCTTGCCGGGGGTCGCCTCGGCGCCGGTGCCCTCCACGAGGTCGGTGCTGACGAGCTCGGTCGGGGCCTCCCCCTCGGGGAAGTCGATCTCGGGCTTGCTGCGGTCGAGCTTGCGCTCTCCGAAGGACATGGGTGCTCCTGTTCGTCGGGTCGTCGACGGGTGGTCGTCGGGATCGGAGGGGCCTCGGGGGCCCACCGGGCCACCTTAGCCGACCGGGGGCTACTCCTCGGTCGCGGAGGGGGACGGCGAGGCGGAGGCCTCGTCCTCGGCCGGGGCCTCGGGGGTGTCCACGGCCGCCAGGATGTCGACGACGAAGAGCAGGCTGCCGGCCGGGTAGTCGGAGTCCTCGCCCAGGTCCTTCTCCGTGCCGTAGGCCTGGCCGACGGGCACGGAGAGGATCACGCGGGAGCCCTCCTTCTTGCCCTCGAGGCCCTCCTGCCAGCCCTCGATGACGTTGTCGAGCGGGAAGGACGCGGGGGCGCCGTTCTCGTAGGAGGAGTCGAAGGTCTCGCCGTCGGACCACTTGACGCCCACGTAGTTCGCGATGACGGTGTCGCCCTCGGCGACCTCCTCGCCGTCGCCCTCGATGAGGTACTCGGAGACGAGCTTCTTCGGGGCCCTGCCCTCCGGCTTCGCCACGGCCGGCACGCCCTCGTCGTTCTCGGTGATCTCCGGCAGGCCCCGGGGGCTGTCCTGCATGTCGCCCTCGATCTCGGTGGGGATCTTCCGGACGACCTCGTAGACCTCCACGGAGGTCGACTCGTCGCCGGCGGCCCCGGAGGTCTCCGGGGAGGAGTAGGCGATGATCGCGCCCTCCTTGGCGCCCACGAGCGCGTCGTACATCTCCGGGATCGACTCCTGGAGGCCCTGCTCGAGCTGGAGCACCTGGCCGGCGCCGCGGGAGTAGGTCTCGCCGATGGACGTGCCGTCGGAGCCCTTGAAGAGCGCCGCCTGCAGGAGGATGGTGTCGCCCTCGGCGAGCTCCTCCCCGTCGCCCTCGCGCAGCTCCTTCGCGCCGGCCTCCTCGGCGTTGAGCGGGGTCTCGAACGTGACGGACGGGGCCGTGCCCGGGTCCGGTTCGTTGCTGAGCTCCACGGAGTCGACGCCGGGCCCGGAGCAGCCCGTGAGGACGAGCGCCAGGGACAGGGCGGCGCCGGAGGTGGTCAGGGTCTTTCGCACGGGTGTCTTCCTCAGGGGTCGGGCCGGGTGGGGGCGGTGGGGTCGGACGGCTCGGGCCGGGACGGCGGCCAGCCTAGTGCAGGGCGCTGGGCGTTGACTGGACGGGGCGCGCCCGCGGCGCGGCTCAGACCACGGGGGCGTCCCCGTGGGCCCGCCCCACGGTGTCGCGCTCGCCGAGGGCGGCGATCAGGGCGTCGGCCTCCGGGTGCGCCACGGCGAACGGGTCCTTGCACAGCACCGTGCGCCGGCCGCGGTCGTTGACCTTCAGGTGCACCCAGTCGACGGTGTACTCGTGCCCGGACGCGAGCACCGCCTCGATGAACCGGCCGCGCACGGCGGCCCGCGTGGCGGGCGGGGTGCGGGCGGCCTCCTGGACCCGCTCGTCGGGGACGAAGGTCGCGGCCCGTCCCCGGCGCTGCAGGAGGTTGAAGAGCCCCCGCTCCGGGGCGGTGTCGTGGTAGGCGAGGTCCAGCTGCGCCATCCGGGGCGCGGAGAGGTCCAGGCCGTCGCGGGCGGCGTAGCCGTCGAGGAGCTTCTTCTTGATCGCCCAGTCGATCTCGGTGTCGATCGCGGAGGTGTCCTGGCGGGCCACGGCGTCCAGGGCCCGCTCCCACAGGTCGAGCACCCACGGCACGCGGTCGTGGTGGGCCCCCTCCCGGTCCACGAACCGGCGCACGGACTCCAGGTGCTCGTGCTGCAGGTCCAGGGCGGAGCGGCGCGTGCCGTCGGCGAGCAGGACCGGGCGGGTGCCGGTGAGGTCGTGGGAGACCTCCCGCAGGGACCGGACGGGGTCCGCCATGGTGCGGTCGGGCAGGATCTGCCCGGCCTCGATCATCCGCAGCACGAGGTCGGTGGTCCCGATCCGCAGCGCCGTGGTGGTCTGGGACATCGTCGAGTCGCCCACGATGACGTGCAGCCGGCGGTAGTGCTCGGCGTCGGCGTGCGGCTCGTCCCGGGTGTTGATGAGGGGCCGGGAGCGCGTCGTGGCCGAGGAGGAGCCCTCCCAGATGTGGTCGGCGCGCTGGGAGAACGAGTAGCTGGGCGTCCCGGCGTCGTCGCCCATCCGGACGGCGCCGAAGTCCTCGGGCCCGGCGGGGTGCACCCTGCCGGCGCCGACGAGCAGCTGGCGGGTGACCAGGAACGGGATGAGGATCTGCACGAGCCGGGCGAACTCGGTGCGCCGGGAGATCAGGTAGTTCTCGTGCGAGCCGTAGGAGTTGCCGCGCGAGTCCACGTTGTTCTTGAACAGGTACAGCTGCCCGCCCACCCCCTGCTCCGCCAGGGCGTCCTGGGCCTGCCGCCGGAGGTCGTCGACGATCAGCTCGCCGGCCTTGTCCTGGGCGACGAGGTCCTCGAGCGTGGCGCACTCCGCGGTGGCGTACTCGGGGTGGGAGCCCACGTCCAGGTAGAGGCGCCCGCCGTTGGGCAGGAACACGTTCGAGGACCGGCCCCAGGCCACCACGGGGCGGAAGAGGGTGCGCGCGGCCTCCTCCGGGCTGAGCGGACGGGCGCCCGGGGCGCTGTGGGTGAGGCCGAACTCGGTCTCGACCCCGTAGATCCTGCGGTCCATGGGGGCTACTGGCCGCCCTTCTGGACGAAGCCCTTCACGAACTCCTCGGCGTTGGACTCGAGCACGCCGTCGATCTCGGCGAGCAGGTCGTCGGCGCTGGTAGCGCTGGTCCGGGACTGGGCGGTGGGTGCCGTGGGGGCGGGGGCTCCGGGCTCGGGGAGCTCGGACTCCTCGCGGCGCTGGGCGCCGGTGCCGAAGATGCGTTCCTGGGCCATGACGGGGTTCCTCCTGGGGATGGTGGTCGGGGTGCTCAGCCGAGGGAGCCGGTGTGCACGAGGGCGGGTCGGGCGGTGGCGAGGGCGCGGACGAGGTGCTCGGCGTCGGGTGCCGCGCTCAGCAGGGGGTCGACGTCCTCGCGGGTCAGCTCGAGCGGCTCGGGCATCGCGATCCGCGCGCCGCGGCGGACGCCGGGCAGGGTGAGCGAGACCGAGTCCCAGTTGGCCGTGAGGACGTCGTCGGGGAAGCGGGTCATCAGCCGGCCGCGGAACCACGCCCGGGTATCGGCGGGGGGCAGGCCGGCGGCGCGCTCCACCTCCTCGGCGGTGAAGAGGGTGCGCATCCGGCCGGCCGCGACCAGCCGGTGGTGCAGGCCCTTCTCCGGGCGCACGTCCGCGTACTGCAGGTCGATGAGCGTCAGGCGCGGGTCGTCCCACGCCAGACCGTCGCGCTCCCGGTAGCCCAGCAGCAGGGCGTGCTTGGCGACCCAGTCCAGGCGGTCCGCGAGGGACAGGGGGTCCGTCTCCAGGGCGTCGAGGACCTCCGCCCACAGCTCGAGCACCTCGCGGGTGTCCGGGTCGGGGCCACCGGTCGCGTGCTCGTGCGCCCGGGCGGCCTCGAGGTAGAGCCGCTGCAGCTGGACGCCCGTGAGCCGCCGGCCGTCCCGGAGCAGGACGGTGGTGGTCAGCCCCGGGTCGTGGCTGATCGCCTGCAGGGCCGCCACCGGATCGGCGAGGGCGACGTCCGGGGCGGCACCGGCCTCGATCAGCCCGAGGACCAGGGAGGTGGTGCCGAACTTCAGCAGGCTCGAGGTGTGGGAGAGGTTGGCGTCGCCGATGATGACGTGCAGGCGCCGGTGGCGGGTGCGCTCGGCGTGGGGCTCGTCGCGGGTGTTGACGATGGGCCGGTGGACGGTGGTCTCGAGGCCGACCTCGCGCTCGAAGAAGTCGGCGCGCTGGCTGATCTGGAAGCCCGGGCGCCCGCCGCGGTCCCCGATGCCGACGCGACCGGCGCCGCACACCACCTGGCGGGAGGCGAAGAAGGGCAGCAGCCCGGCGGCGAGGGCGGCGAAGGGCACGGCGCGGGGCACGAGGTAGTTCTCGTGGGCGCCGTAGGAGACGGACTTGTTGTCGGTGTTGTTCTTGTAGAGGTTCACGACGTCGAGGCCGGTCGTGGCGGCGCTCGCGGCGATCGCCCGGACCGCGTCGAGGGCCACCCGGTCCCCGGCGGCGTCCCAGAGGACGGCGTCGCGGGGGGTGGTGACCTCCGGGGAGGAGTACTCGGGGTGCGAGTGGTCCACGTAGAGGCGGGCGCCGTTGGGCAGGACGGTGTTCATCACGACCTGCCGCCAGTCCAGGGACTCGGCGTGGGACCCGATCTCCCGGAGGGCCTCGGCGGCGACCTCCTCGGCCGTGAGCACGGGCGCGACGTCGGTGAGCTGCGAGGGGTCGGCCTGGTCGCGGGGGACGGTGAAGCCGCGGGCGTCCTCGAGGGGGTCTCGCCGTGGTAGTCCCACCCGGCGGCGGTCCGGGACGCGCCGAGGCGGCGCCGCACGAGGGCGGCGTAGGTGGTGACCACCTGACTGGAGAGCACGGTGGCGTTGGCGTGCGGGTTGCCGGTGGCGAGCACGCCGAACTCGGTCTCGGCGCCCATGACGCGGCGGACGCTCACGCGGGCCCCTCCCCCGGGACCGGCCCGGCCGGCGTCGGTCCGGTCGGCGCCGGGGCGTGGCGCCCGCCGGGGCCGGCCGGGTGCGGGTCGCGGTGCAGGACCACGCGCAGGTCGGTGATGGTGTCGCCGCGGCGGCCCGAGATGCGGGCCCAGTCCTCCGGGTTGGAGGTGTTGGGCAGGTCCTGCTGCTCGTGGAACTCCTCGTCCACCGCGCGGACCAGGTGGTCGCGGCCCAGGCCGCGGACCCCGGTGGTGAGCAGGTCCTTGATGGCCTGCTTCTTGGCCCGGTCCACCACGTTGCGGATGACCGCCCCGGAGGTGAAGTCGCTGAAGTGGAGGGTCTCCTCGGTGCCGTCCCGGTAGCTCAGGTGCAGGAACCGGGTGCCGGGGCTCTTCTCGTACATCCGGGCCACGGCGGCGTCCACGAGGGCGGCGACGGCCCCGGCGCGGGAGCCGGCGGCGTCGACCTCGTCCTGGCGCAGCGGCAGGTCCTCGGTGACGTAGAGCCGCAGGATCTCGGCGGCGCCCTCGGCGTCCGGGCGGTCGATGCGGATCTTCACGTCGAGCCGGCCCGGGCGCAGCACGGCGGGGTCGATCATGTCCTCGCGGTTCGTGGCGCCGACGACGATGACGTTGTCCAGGCGCTCCACGCCGTCGATCTCGGTGAGCAGCTGCGGGACGATGGTGGTCTCCACGTCCGAGGACAGCCCGGAGCCGCGGGTGCGGAACAGGGAGTCCATCTCGTCGAAGAACACGACCACGGGGATGCCGCGGGCCGCCTGCTCGCGGGCGCGCAGGAAGATGGAGCGGATCTGGCGCTCGGTCTCCCCCACGTACTTGTCCAGCAGCTCGGGGCCCTTGATGTTGAGGAAGTAGCCCAGGGCCTTCCCGCGCCCGGCGCGGTCCGCGGCGCGCTCGGCGAGGGAGCGGGCCACGGCCTTCGCGATGAGCGTCTTGCCGTTGCCCGGGGGCCCGTAGAGCAGGATGCCCTTGGGCGGGGTGAGCCCGTGCTCGCGGTAGAGCTCGGGGTGCACGAAGGGCAGCTCGACGGCGTCGCGGATCTGCTCGATCTGGGGGCCGAGGCCGCCGATGTCGTCGTAAGAGACGGCGGGGACCTCCTCGAGGACGAGCTGCTCCACGTCGGAGCGCTCGATGGGCTCGAGGGCGAAGCCGGTGCGGTGGTCGATGGAGACCGCGTCGCCGATCTCCGGGCGGCTCCGGCGCAGGAGCCCGGAGAGCAGCAGGACGCGCTCCTCGTCGGAGCGTCCCACGGTGAGGACGCGGTCGTGGTCGACGATCTCCTTGACGGTGGCGATCTCGCCGGTCTGCTCGTAGTCGAGGACGGCGCCGACGGTGTAGTTCTGGTCGAGGAGGACCTGGCGGCCCGGTTCGCAGGCGGCGAAGCTCACGAGCGGGCTGAGGGCCACGCGCATGCGGCGCCCGGCCACGAGGACGTCGAGGGTGCGGTCGGTGACGGCGGGACCGCTGCCCGTCTGCTCGCCGACCGGGGTGCGCCCGGGGTTGACCTGCAGCACGGTGCCCTGGCTCAGCGGCGGGACCAGGTCGTTCTCGAGGGCGCGCTTGAGCTGGGCGATCTCGGTGCGGGTCGCGTCGAGGAGCCGGACGAGCTTCTGGTTCTGGGTGCCGGCGGCGGCGAGCTGCTTGTCGAGGGCGCGCTTCTGGTCGCGCAGGATGTTGACCTGCCGCTGGGCGTTCGTCAGGGCCCGGCGGGTCTGCTCGGCGTCCGACGGTCCGGTGCCGGCCGGTCCGGTGGTCTGCTGCGGGGAGGTCTCGTTCACGGGCGCTCCTCGTGGGGCTGCTCGGACGCGGCGTCGGGTGCGGGGTCCGCCGGAGCGGCCGCCGGTGTCGTGGCCCGGGCGGGGGCGTCGGCCGGCGGGGTCGCGCCGGCGGCGCGCTCGGCCAGGCCCAGGGCGTCGCGGCCGGCGCGGCGCAGCTTCTTGTCGGTGACGTCCCGCTCGCCGAGGGCCACGGGGGTCCAGGCCTGCAGGTCCTCCTCGCTGTACTCGGACTTGGAGGCCCGCCGCTTGGGCGCCAGCCGCTCGGAGCCGTCGGCCAGCCGGCGGGCGGAGAGCAGGAAGCCGGTGTGGGCGACCATGCGGTGGTCCGGGCGCACGGCCAGGCCCTCGACGTGCCAGCCGCGGACCATGGTCTCGGAGGCGTCGGGCTCGGTGAAGCGGCCGTCGGCGCGCATCGCCTCGGCGGTGCGGGAGAGCTGGGTGACGGTCGCGACGTAGCACATGACGACCCCGCCGGGGGTCAGGGCCGTGGCCACGGCGTCGAGGCACTCCCACGGGGCGAGCATGTCGAGGACCACACGGTCCACGGAGCCGGGCGCCTCGTGCTCGCCGAGCTCCTCGGCGAGGTCCCCGATGCTGATCTGCCACGCGGGGTGCGGGCCGCCGAACATGGTCTCCACGTTGCCGCGGGCGATGTCGGCGAACTCCGCCCGCCGTTCGAAGGAGTGCAGCCGGCCCTCGTCCCCCACCGCGCGCAGCAGAGAGATGGACAGCGCGCCGGAGCCGACACCGGCCTCGACCACCCGGGCGCCCGGGAAGATGTCGGCCATCGTGACGATCTGGCCGGCGTCCTTGGGGTAGACCACCGCGGCGCCGCGCGGCATGGACAGCACGAAGTCCTTGAGCAGCGGGCGCAGGGCCTGGTACCGGAACCCGGCGGAGTTCTCGACCACGGTGCCCTCCGGGCGGCCGATGAGCTCGCCGTGGCTGAGCACGCCGCGGTGGGAGTGGAACTCGCCGTCGTCCGCGAGCGTGACCGTGTTCATCCGGCCGCGCTCGTCGGTCAGCTGCACGCGCTCCCCGGCCCGGAAGGGCCCGCGCCGGTTGGCGGCGCCCCGCGGGGACGCGGGGGCGGGGGCGGCGGTGTGGTCAGCGGTTCCGGTCATCGGCTCACTCTCGGGGCAGGGCGTGGTCTGGTCTGGTCGTGCGGGGGCCGGCGGAGGCTCCGCCGGCCCGGGGTCCTCCCCCATTGTGTCACCGCGGCGCGGGGGGCCGGGGCGGGGCCCGGCGTCAGCCGGCGAGCAGGCGCTCGAGGGCGGCGGTGCGCAGCACGCCCACGAGGGCGCCGTCGGGTCCCGTCACCACGTAGTGGGGGTACTCCCGGGCGGCGACGGCCCGCAGCAGGGACTCCTCGCGCAGCCCGGCGTCGAGCACGGCGTCGGCGGGCAGGTGCTGGAGCACGGACGTCAGCGGGGTGTCGGCCCGCCGGGCCGGGGGCACGGCGTCGGCCGCGGCCGGCAGGAGCAGACCGACGACCTGCCGGTCCGGGGAGACGGCCAGCACGTGCGGGACCGGGCCGCCCGGGGCGGCGGCGCGGGCGAGGTGGTCGGTGACCAGCCGGTCGGTGTGGGCCAGGGAGACGCCCTCCGGCACCGCCACGGCGGGCTCGGCCAGCGCGGCGGCGCTGACGCCGTGCACGCGGGACAGGACCGCCGCCCCGCGCAGGGACGCCCCGGCGCCCTGCCACATGAAGCCGGCGATGAGGACGACGAGCACGAGGGCGACGGGCTGGTTCCACAGGCCCGTGACCCCGGCCCCGACGACGAGGCCCACGGCGAGCAGCCGGCCCGTCCAGGCGGCCACCACCGTGCCGTGGTGCTCCCGGCCGGTGACCGCCCAGACCAGGGCCTCCACCACCCTGCCGCCGTCCAGAGGCAGGCCCGGCAGCACGTTGAAGACGCCGACGATGAGGTTCGCCCACGTGGTGAGGTCGAGCAGCACCCAGCCGAGCGTGGGCGACGGCTCCCCGGTGCGCAGCAGCGTCCAGCCGGCCAGGCCGAGCGCGAGGTTCACGGCCGGTCCGGCCAGCGAGACCGCGGCGGAGGCCAGCGGGGTGCTGCGCACGTCCCCGAAGTGGGTGTGGCCGCCGAGCAGGCTGAGCACGATCCGGCCGGTGGGCCAGCCGAAGGCCCGGCCCGTCCAGGCGTGGGCCAGTTCGTGCAGCAGCACGGACAGGGCCAGGGTCAGGGCGAAGCCCAGGGACGCGGCGTAGTTGAGCGCGCCGAGCCGCGGGTAGGCGGTCATCAGCACGGGGGTGTAGAGGAGCACGGTGACCGCGGCGATCACGAACCACGACCAGGAGAGCGTGATGGGCACCCCGCCGATCCGGCCCAGAGGGATGCCCTCGCTGCGGGGGCGGCTCACGCGCGGGCCCCGGCCACGATGCGGCCGAGGTCCTCGGGGCCCACGCCGGCGAGGCTCGGCAGCACGAGGTCGGCGCCGGCGTCGTCGAGCGGGACCATGTTGGGCACGCCCACGGTGAAGATCCCCGCGGCGGTCGCGGAGCGGATGCCCGTGCGGGAGTCCTCGACGGCCACCATGCCGGCGCGCGCCAGCGGCCGGCCGGCGCGCTCGGCGAGACCGGCGGCGCCGATCCGGTAGGGGTCGGGGGCCGGCTTCGCCGGGTGGCCGAGGTCGCCGGTGACGACGACGTCGAAGACGCCCGGGCCGCCGAAGGCGTCGAGGACGACCTCGGCCAGTGGCGCCTCGCTGCTGGTGACCAGGGCCAGGGGCACGCCGCGCTCGCGCAGGGCGGCGACCAGCTCCGGCGCCCCCTCCTTGTAGACGACCCGCTCCCGGGTGCGGGCCGCGACCCGGCCGATGAGCCGGTCCACGATCTCCCGAACACCTAAGCGCACCCCCTGCCGCTGGAACACGGCGGCGGCGTCCTCCAGCCCGGTGCCGACCATGGCCAGGGCGTCGGCCTCGGTCCAGGTGCCCCCGTGGGAGCGGACCAGCTCGATCTCGGCCTCGATCCAGTACGGCTCGGTGTCCACCAGGGTCCCGTCCATGTCGAACAGCACGGCGGTGGGCAGGAGGTCGTCGGGGGACGCGGACGGGAGGCTGGACATGGCCTCCATCGTAGTGGCCGCAACACGGGGCCCCTCGTGCCGGGGCCTCTTGCCGTCGATGTCCCGGCGCGTAGTGTGGGTTCCGTGAGCAACAACTTCGACGAGACGTTCCCCCGCCCCCAGGCGGGGCCGTTCGGCGTGGTCCGCGAGGACGGTGACCAGGAGCGCGTGACCGTGCTGGTGGCCGCGTTCGAGGGGTGGAACGACGCCGGGGACGCCGCCACGGACGCCGTGCAGTTCCTGGCCACCCACTACGGGGCGAAGGACGTCTTCGAGGTGACCTCGGACGACTACTACGACTACCAGTTCTCCCGGCCCCTCGTGCGGCGGGGGGCGACCGGCGACGTGAAGATCGTCTGGCCCACGACCCGGCTCTCCACCGCCACCGTGCCCGGCACGAACCTCGACCTCGTGCTGCTGCACGGCTGGGAGCCCTCCTACCGGTGGCGCTCCTTCACCGCGGAGCTGCTCGAGCAGGCGACCCTGCTCGACGTCGACTTCGTGGTGATGGTCGGGGCGCTGCTCGCGGACGTGCCGCACACCCGGCCCATCCCGGTGACCAAGACCTCGGACACCGCTGAGCTCCAGGACGAGCTGGGCATCGACTCCTCCCAGTACGAGGGACCCACCGGGATCGTGGGGCTGCTCTCCCACATGGCCTCCCTGGGCGGGTTCCCCACGGTCAGCCTGTGGGCGGCGGTGCCCCACTACGTGGCGCAGTCCCCCTCCCCGAAGGCCGGACTGGCCCTGCTGCGGGAGCTCGAGGAGCTGCTCAGCATCACGCTCCCGCTGGACGCCATCGCCGAGGACGCCGAGGCGTGGGAGCGCGGGGTCAACGAGCTGGCCTCCGACGACCCCGAGATCGCCGCCTACGTCCAGCAGCTCGAGGAGGCCAAGGACACCACGGACCTGCCCGAGGCCACCGGGGACGCGATCGCCAAGGAGTTCGAGCGCTACCTGCGCCGCCGCCGCGACGAGAAGTGAGCGCCGCCGGCACCCGGTGACGGGGGCCGACGGCGCAAGGACGGCGGAGGGGCGGCACCCGGTCCCGGGTGCCGCCCCTCCGTCGTTCCTGCGCCGTGTCGTTCCTGCGCCGGCCGGCGGGACCTGGCCCGCCGGCCGGCTCAGAGCTCGATGCCGAGCCGGGCGTCCACCAGGTCCCGGACCAGCCGGGCGTCCGCCCCGCAGGGCCCCGGGGTCCCGGTGGTCAGGGCATCGGCGGCCCACGCGTCCAGCGCCGCCAGCGCCGCGGGGGCGTCCAGGTCGTCGGACAGGGCGGTGCGCACGGCTTGCAGCAGCGGGGCCGCGCTGCCCTCCGGGGCCACAGCCAGGGCGCGGCGCCACGCGTCCACGCGGGCGACGGCGCCGGCCAGCACGAGGTCGGTCCAGAACCAGTCGTCGGTGTAGCGGTGGGCGAGGATCGCGGTGCGGATCACGGCGGGATCGACCCCCTGGGCCCGCAGCGCGGAGACGAGCACCAGGTTGCCCTTGGACTTGGACATCTTCTCCCCGTCGAGGCCGACCATCCCGGTGTGCAGGAAGTGCCGGGCCATGGGCCTGCCGGTCAGCGCCCAGCAGTGGCCGGCGCCCATCTCGTGGTGCGGGAAGACGAGGTCCGAGCCGCCGCCCTGGACGGTGAACGGGGCGGGCAGGTGCTCCAGGGCGATGAGCGAGCACTCGATGTGCCAGCCGGGCCGCCCCGGGCCCAGCGACGCGCCGTCCCAGGCAGGCTCTCCGGGGCGCTCCGCACGCCACAGCAGCGGATCCAGCCGGTGCCGCTTGCCCGGGCGCTCGGGGTCCCCGCCGCGCTCGGCGAACAGCGGCAGCATCTGCTCGGGGGTCAGGTGGGAGACGTCGCCGAGCACCCACGCGTCGTCGTCGTCGGTGGGCAGCGCGCCCGCGGCCTCCACGTCGAAGTAGACGTCCCCGTCCGGCTCGCCGTCCCGGCCCGCCACCCGGTAGGCGAGGTCGCGGGCCACGAGGCGCTCGACGGCCGGCACGATCCAGCCGACGGCCTCGGTCGCGCCCACGTAGTGCTGGGGCGGGAGGACGTTCAGCGCGCTCATGTCGGTGCGGAACAGCTCGGTCTGCTCGGCGGCCAGGTCACGCCAGTCCACGCCGGTGGCCGTGGCCCGCTCGAGCAGCGGGTCGTCCACGTCGGTGACGTTCTGCACGTAGTCCACCGGGGTCCCCGCGTCCAGCCAGGCGCGGTGCAGCAGGTCGAAGGCCACGTACGTGGCGGCGTGCCCCATGTGGGTGGCGTCGTACGGGGTGATCCCGCACACGTAGAGGCTCGCCCGCTCCTGCCGGGGCAGCTCCACCCGCCGCCGCAGCCGGGTGTCCTGCACGACGGGCAGGGCCGCCTCGCCGGGGAGGTCGGGAACGGGTCGGGCGGACCAGGCTTTCATGCTCACCTCGGGTGGTTCGGGGATCGGACGACGGCCGCGGGGCCTCACCCAACCTACCGGACCGGCCGCCGCCCCCGATCCGGAGGTGACGCAGGGCTCAGGCGCTGATCACCCCGAGGCCCAGGAGCACGAAGATGGCCAGGCCCAGGGCGATGCGGTACCAGACGAAGATCGTGTAGCTGCGGTTGGAGATGTAGTGCATGAACCAGCCGATGATCACGTACGCCACCACGAACGCGATGCCCGTGGCCACGAGCGTCTCGGTCATGCCGTAGGGCCCCGCCTGCGGCTGTCCCACGGACTGCGCCAGCTTGTACAGCCCCGAGGCGAACACCGCGGGGATGGCCAGCAGGAACGCGTAGCGGGCCGCGGCCTCGCGCGTGTAGCCCATCAGCAGTCCCGCCGTGATCGTGCCGCCGGACCGCGAGACCCCCGGGATCAGGGCCAGCGCCTGCGCCAGCCCGAAGAGCACGCCGTGCTTGACGGTGAGGTCGTCCAGGTGCCGGGCCTGCCGGCCCACCCGGTCCGCGACCGCCAGGATCACGCCGAAGACCACCAGCATCGTGGCCGTGATCCACAGGGAGCGGAACTCCGTGTCGATGTAGTCCTCCAGCAGCAGCCCGAGCACGCCGATGGGCAGGGAGCCCAGGATGATCAGCCACCCCATCCGGGCGTCGGGGTCCGAGCGCTCCACGCGGCCCACCAGGGACAGGGTCCACTGCTTGAGGATCCGGACGATGTCCCGCCAGAAGTAGATGATCACGGCGGTCTCGGTGCCCAGCTGGGTGATGGCCGTGAACGCGGCGCCGGGGTCGGCGCTGTTGGGCAGCAGCTCGCCCACGATGCGCAGGTGCGCCGAGGAGGACACCGGGAGGAACTCGGTCAGGCCCTGGACGAGGCCGAGAATGATGGTTTCGATCCAATTCACCCGGCCACCCTACGGCACGCTCCGCGCCGGGGACGGCGGGACAGGCCCGGACGCGGCAGGAACGGCCCGCCGTGCGGGCCGTTCCTGCGGGTGCGGTGCGGAGGACGGGGCTCAGCGGGCCGAGCGCGCCCCGTCGGCGTCGTCGAGGTCCTCGTAGTCCTCCTCGTCGACGAGGTCCTCGTCGAGCATCTCGTTGTCCTCCAGGAGCTCCTCGTCGTCCTCCGAGTCGTCCTCGTCGGAGTCGTCGTCGTCGTCGGAGTCGTCGTCCGAGTCGTCCTCCTCCGCGAAGACGGTCAGCGGGGTGACCTCGTCGTAGGCGTCGTAGAGCGCCTCCTCGTAGGCGTCGAAGGCGTCGGCGATGGCGATGTAGGCGCCGTCGACGGCCGGGTCGTCGTCGCTGCGCCGGTTGGACGCGGCGACGAGGTGTTCTTCGAAGGCGCTCACGAGGGCCTGCAACGCGGCACGAGGGTCATTGCTCATGGAGTAGACGTTAGCGCTATTCCGTGCAGAATGGGGACCGATGAGAGAACAAGTCCGGACCAGCTCGGCCACCCTCACGAGGGACGCCGACCAGCGCTACGAGTACCTCCTGCTGACCGTGGCGCCGCACGAACCGCTCGGCGACGCGCGGGCCCGGCTCAGCGAGCACGCCGAGTACGGCAAGTGGGAGCTGACCCGTTCCGTGCTGCTCTACGGCGGGACCCGCAAGTACTGGCTGCGCCGCCGGGTGATGCGCGTGGAGCGCACCGTCTGAGCCCGGGACCCACCCCTGCCGGCGGGGCTCAGCCCCCGATCGGGCCCAGCAGCGCCTTGGCCACGGCCGCGTGCACGGACTCGTCGTCGGACGGGTGGTAGATCCCGGCGAGCACGTCCCGGTACAGCCGCTCCAGCTCCCCGCCCCGGGAGTACTGGGCCCCGCCCGAGCTGCGCATCGCGAGGTCGACGACCCCGCGGGCCGCCTCGGTGGCCCGGTGCTTGACCCCGGAGAACAGCAGGAACCAGCGGGGACCGTGGTCCGGGGCGCCGGCGGTGCCGAGGGCGTCCACGTCCGCGGCCAGCCGGAGCAGCTGCAGCTCCACCCCGTCCCGCAGCAGCGCGGCCTCGGCGATCCGCCGGCGGACGTCGGGGCGCTCGGCACGGGGCGCTCCCCCGCCGCGGGACCGCCGGGTGCCGGCGATCTCCACGGCCAGCTCCACCGCACGGTCCGCGATCCCGGTGTAGACGGCGGCCAGCAGCAGCTCGAAGCAGCCGAAGACGCCCCACACCACCGGGTCCGGGTTCGGGCCCACCGGGGTGCGGGTGAGCACCTGCTCCGCGGGCATCGGCACCGAGCGCAGCACCGTGGTCCGGGACTGCGAGGCTCGCATGCCCATGGTGTCCCAGTCGTCGAGGACCTCGATGCCCTCCGCCGCCCGGTCCAGGAGGCCGAACACCAGCGGCGTGCCCTCCTCGGCGTCGTCGCGGGCGTGCACGATCAGCCGGGTCCACACGGGGGAAAGCGAGGTGAAGATCTTGGTGCCCGTGATCCGGTAGCCGTTCGCCACGGCCACGGCGCTGGTGTCGGAGTCGAAGAGCACGGAGTCGTTGCCGGCCTCGGAGATGCCGAAGGCGAAGATCTCCCCGTCCGCGGCCAGCTCGAAGATCCGCTCGGCCCGGGCGTCCCCGCGCAGGCGCAGAGTGTGCGCCACGCCCACCAGGACGTGGTGCATGTTGATGCCCAGCGCCGTGGCGGGGGCGGCCGCCGCGAGCCGCCGCTGCGCGGCGACCGCCTGCTGCAGCGTGAACCCCAGGCCGCCCCGGTCCCGCGGCACCAGCATCAGCGGATAGCCGATCCGCACCAGGTCCGCGAAGTCCTCGTCGAAGAACCGGTTCTCCCGGTCGTAGCCGGCGGCGCGCTCGCGGAACGTCGCCAGCAGGTCGTCCGGGAGCAGGGTCTCGGGCACCAGGTCCCCGGCCGCCCTGTCCTCGGGGGCCTCGGCTCCGGCAGATGCGGGTGCGGGTCGTGCGGTCGCGGGCTGCGGTCCGGTGGCGGGGTGCATCTCGCTCCTGTCGGCGGTCGTCGGGGTCGTGGGTGCTCCGGCGGTCGGGCGGACCGGGGCGGGAGGGGCCGGTGGCCGGTCAGTACCGGGTCAGCAGCCGGTGCAGCACGCGGGAGCCGAACTCCAGGGAGTCCGTGGGCACGCGCTCGTCCACGCCGTGGAACATGGACGGGAAGTCGAGCTCGTCGGGCAGGCGCAGCGGCACGAACCCGTAGCCGGTGATGCCGAGCGGGTCCAGGGACTTGTTGTCCGTCCCGCCGGAGAGCATGTACGGCAGCACGACCGCCTCGGGGTCCTCGGCGTGCAGCGCGTCGACCATGGCGTCGACCACGGTGCCGGAGAACGGCACCTCGAGGGCGATGTCGTCCGACTCGAACTCGAAGGACACCCCGTCCCCGGCGAGCTCCGCGAGCTTCGCCAGCACGATCTCGCGCTGGCCCGGCAGGTAGCGCACGTCCAGCCCCGCCTGGGCGGAGCCGGGGATGACGTTGACCTTGTAGCCCGCCTCGAGCATCGTCGGGTTCGCGGTGGTCTGCAGGGTCGCGCCCACGAACCGTGCCACGGAGCCGAGCTCGGCGAGCAGCCGCTGGGGGTTCTGGGGGTCGAACTCCACGCCCGTCAGCTCGGTGACCGAGTCCAGGAACGCCCGGGTGGTCTTGGTGAGCTCCACGGGCCACTGGTGCTCGCCGATGTTGGTCAGCGCCCTCGAGAGCCGGGTGACCGGGTTGTCGTCGTTGATCTGGGAGCCGTGCCCGGCCGTGCCCTGCGCGTTGAGGCGCAGCCACATGAGGCCCTTCTCCGCCGTCTGCAGCAGGTAGGCCCGCCGGCCGCCGATGGTGGCCGAGTACCCGCCGACCTCGCTGATGGCGTCGGTGACGCCGTCGAAGAGACCGCGGTGGTGCTCCGCGATCCAGTGGGAGCCGTACACCATGCCGGCCTCCTCGTCGGCGAAGAAGCCGAAGACGATGTCCCGCCGCGGCCGGTCCCCGGTGCGCACCATGTGGCGCAGCACCGAGATCATCATGGCGTCCATGTCCTTCATGTCCACGGCGCCGCGGCCCCAGATCATGCCGTCCCGGATCTCACCCCCGAACGGGTCCACGGACCAGTCCGCGGCAACCGCGGGCACCACGTCCAGGTGGCCGTGCACCAGCAGGGCGTCGGCGGAGGGGTCGGTGCCCTCGATCCGGGCGAAGACGTTGGCGCGGCCGGGCGCCGACTCCAGGACGGTCGTGGCGAGACCGACCTCCTCGATCAGCCCGGCCACGTACTCGGCGGCCCGCCGCTCCCCCTTGGCGTCGCCGCTGCCGTAGTTGGAGGTGTCGATGCGGATGAGGTTGCGGCAGATCTCGACGGTCTCGCCCTCGGGCGACGACGCCGCGGCCGCCGCGGCGGGAACGGTCTGAGGATCGGTCATGGCGGTCCTTCCTGGGGTTCCTGGTGGGCGGGTGGGGTTCAGCGGACGGCGGTGTCGCGGCCGGGGTAGCTCAGCAGCACGAGGCGTCCGGACTCCTCGACCACGACGACCTCCTCAGTCTCCCCGGGAGCGTCCTCGGGGGCGACCTCCAGCCGGTACCCCTCGGCGGTCTCGACGGCCTCGCCCTGGACGGCGAGCGTCTCGTAGCGGGAGGTGTCCGGGTGCCACCGCTCGAGGTGGACCCCGCAGTACTGGGAGCTGCCCTCCGTGACCCGGTGCACGAAGTCGTGGGACAGCAGCTCGCAGGCGCCGTCCCAGTCGCGCTCGGCCATCGCGTCGACGAACGCCCGGGTGGTGCCCTCGGGCGTCCCGAGGTCGGGGCCGCACCCGGTCAGGCCGACGGCGGCGGCGAGGACGAGGCACAGCCGCAACGGGGCCCGGACGCCGGTGGCGCGGGTGGCGTGGACGGTCATCGGGCTCCTTCTCCGGGCGTGCGCTCCCAGCCTATCGTCACCGGCACCGGTGCGTTCGCCGCGCGGACGGGACGAGAACCGCTCACCATAACCACGGGAATTCCGGCCGTCCGGTTCATTCCGTGATGTCGTCGTTATTCTCCTGTGATAGACGAAACAATTTCACACACTTCCTATTTGCAATGGGAATTCCCTAGCCTTTCCCTGGGCGCCTTCCCCAGCCCAATCTGTCTCGTCGTCCGGCCGGACGACGATAGCCCCCCGCCGCACGGAACCCCCCAGTTCCTCCGTGCGTGCAGACAGACCAGGAAGCAGAAGCACCCATGGCGAAACATCGCTGCGCCCCCGCGCGCCGTCACGGCCGCATGGCCGCTCTGGCCCTCTCCGCCGGCATCGGCGTCACCACGCTCGCCGGCACCTCGCTGCTGGCCGGTCCGGCGGCCCACGCCGCCGCGCAGGACATCGTCG
The DNA here is from genome assembly GCF_006094695.1 of Kocuria rosea. Classification (NCBI taxonomy): domain Bacteria; kingdom Bacillati; phylum Actinomycetota; class Actinomycetes; order Micrococcales; family Micrococcaceae; genus Kocuria; species Kocuria rosea. The sequence continues at coordinate 2,122,666 of NZ_CP035103.1, forward strand.
CGGTGGACGCCGCCACGCGTCAGGCCGACGCCCAGCTGATCCTCGACGAGATCAACCGCTACCGCGAGTCCCTCGGCGTGAAGCCGCTCAAGTACTCCGCCACGCTGTCCCAGGTGGTGCAGAAGGAGTCCGACCGGCAGATCGTCGAGGAGAAGTTCTCGCACAGCACCACCTTCCTCACCGATCCGCGCACCGGGCCCTGGACCAGCGCCAACGAGGTGATCGCCCTGGAACACCACCGGGACGTGCGCGCCCTGGTGGCGTGGTGGAAGTCCTCGGCCGCCCACGACAAGGCGATCAAGGACCCGCGCCACGAGGTGATCGGCATCGGCCTCACCTACGCGGACGGCCGGCTCGAGAACTCCGGGCAGCCCTGGCAGGTGCTCTCCACCGTCAACCTCTACGGGTACGCCAACGGCGGCGCGCCCGCGGACGCCTCTACGCGCGTGAACGGGGCCCCGGCCTACACCTACGAGACGTCGACGCCCGTCCAGCCCCCGGCAGGCTACGGCGTGGCCGGCGCCATCGGCGCGAAGTACCACGCCCTGGGCGGCGCCGCGGTCGTCGGTCAGCCCGTGACGGCGGAGCGCGGCGGGCTGCGCGCCGGAGGCGTCTACCAGGAGTTCTCCCTGAACGGGCGCAAGTCCACCCTGTACTGGAGCCCGGCCACGGGCGCCCACCGGGTGGAGAACGCCACGGTCATCGGCCAGAAGTTCGTGGCCGGGGGGCGGGAGAACGGCTACGGCTTCCCGACCACGGAGGAGCGCCGGCTGGCCGACGGGTCCTCCTACCAGGTCTTCTCCCGGGACGGGGCGCTCACCAAGGTGCTGTGGACCCGGGCCCACGGCGCGCGTGCGGTGCACGAGACCGGCGCCATCGGCCGCGCCTGGAAGGCCGCCGGCTTCGAGCGGGGCTACGGCTACCCGGTCACCGACGAGATCCGCACCGGGGCCACCGTCTACCAGCGCTTCTCGAACGGGTACAGGGTGAACTGGTCCCCGGCCACCGGTCAGGTGTGGGTCACCGGCTGGTGACCCGGGTGCCCCGGGGCGCGCCCCCCGGGGCACCGGCCGGGCTCAGTGCTCGAGCACGATCTTGCCGAAGTGCCGGGCCGACTCCATCTCCCGGAACGCGTCGGCGGCCTCGGCGAGGGGGCGGCGGCGGTCGATCACCGGCCGCAGCCCGGTCGCCTCGAGCGCGCGCACGAAGTCGGCCTGGTCCCGGCGGCTGCCCACCAGCAGTCCTTGGAGGCGCGCCTGGCGCGCCATGAGCAGCGCCGTGGGGACGTCGCCCGCCGCCCCGGTGAGCACGCCGATCAGGGAGATGTGGCCGCCGACCCGCACGGCGCGGATCGACTGCGCCAGGGTGCCCGGGCCGCCGACCTCGATCACGTGGTCGGCGCCGCGCCCGTCCGTGAGCTCCTGGACGGCGCGGCCCCACTCGGGGGTCTCGCGGTAGTTGATGACGTGGTCCGCGCCGAGCCGCCGGACGCGCTCGAGCTTCTCGTCGGAGGAGGACGTGACCACCACGGTGGCGCCCACGGCCTTGGCGAGCTGCGTGGCGTAGACCGAGACGCCGCCGGTGCCCAGGGCCAGGACCACGTCCCCCGCACGGAGCCCGCCGTCCACCACAAGCGCCCGCCAGGCGGTGACGCCGGCCGTGGTGATGGTCGCGGCCTCGGCGTGGGACCACCCGGCCGGGGCGCGCGTGAACCACGTGGCGGGACGCACCACCGCCTCCCGGGCGTAGCCGTCGAGCCCGTCTCCCGGGACGCGCCGGAAGTTCCCGTCCACGGGGGGTCCGTCCTGCCAGAGCGGGAAGAAGCAGGAGACCACAGCGTCGCCCTCCGCGAGGTCGTCGACGCCCTCCCCCACGGCCTCGACGACGCCCGCGCCGTCCGCCAGCGGGATCCTCCCGTCCTCGGTCCGCGTCCCGCCGGAGACCACGAGGTAGTCGTGGTAGTTCAGGGAGCTGGCGTGCACGCGGACGCGGACCTCGCCGGGGCCCGGCGCGCCCGGGTCGGGGGCCTCCCCGAGCTCGAGCCGGTCCAGGCCGCCGGGGGCGGAGACGGTCAGTTGCTTCACGGGTGGTCCTCCAGGCGCTGTGGGGTCGTCGGTCGCCGCCCACGATAGCCGCCGCCCCCGGGAGTGTCATCAGCACGCTTCGGATGCCCGGTGGGGCGGGGTCGCGACGGCCACGGCCGCTCCCGGCCCGATCCGCGGACCCTGCCGGGCTCGCTCAGTGGGCGCCCACCGCGCGGGCGTGCCGTGCCGCGGCCTCGGCGCCCTGCGTCCACCGCTCCCCGTGACCGGGCAGCACGGTGCGCGCCCCGGTGGCGGCCACCGCGTCGAGGGAGGCGAGGGCCACGGCGGAGTCGTGGGTCGCGGCCCCGGCGACGATCTGCGGGCCGCGCCGGCCGGTGTAGGGGTCCAGCGTCACGAGCGCGTCACCGCT